>NZ_VDFP01000099.1 GCF_009600985.1 Companilactobacillus halodurans | reverse complement strand
CAAAAAAAAAAACTAGTATGAAAAACTTATAAACGTGCGACAAAACATATCTTTTTTCGTTTAAATCAAACAAGACCCGCAATCCAAAATCGGATTACGGGCCTTGTTTTACTTAATGCTAGAAAGCTGACTATATTTTGTCCCGCTCTCTACTCTTTTTGTATTAAATCAATTCTTTATGAATTCCTTGCATACCACGTTCAATTTGTTCCAATTCTTCCGCATAACCCTTCAAACGGTCACCATATTTACTGACTAGTTCAGGATTTGCATCCGTCTTATAACGTAATTTATGTTCTAAACTAGCCCACATATCCATACCGACGGTTCTAATTTGAATTTCAACAGGTACATCAATCGGACCAGTGGCTTGAAAGACCGGAACCTTAACGACAATATGCAAACTACGATAGCCACTATCTTTAGGATTCTTAATGTAATCCTTGCGTTTTAATAGTGTCACATCAGTTTGATCAACTAACAATTTTTCAACATTGTAAATATCATCAATGTAATTCGTAATCACTCGAATACCAGCTATATCGTATATATTATCTTCAATAGCCTTTGTCGTAAGATCATAGCCCTTGCGTTCAGCCTTTTGTAACAAGCTTTGCATTTCTTTCATCCGTGATTCCATATGATGAATCGGATTATAATCATAATTAACTTGAAATTCAGAATCCAAATTTTCTAGTTTGGTACTAATTTCTTTTTGACCAGCTTGATAAAGTTGATACATCTTAATTAATTCAGATAATTCATCCATGTCGGGGCGATTAACGATACCATCTAATTCCGACTGCATTTTTTTCAAATTAATAACGCTGGGTCTTTCTAATATCATATATTCATCCTTTGACTTATTGTTGTTTTCAAATCAATTCAAGGTTCATTAATTATACGCGAGGTGCTAATTAAATATGCCACCTCCAAGAGCAAGAAATTTAGGTCGCTATGGGGACCGACAAAAGCCAAGGTCTTTTGTCTCGATTTTGAACCTCGCAAAAGTCGCGAGTTTCAAAAGTCGTCCCGTGGTGTAAGCACTAAAGTGCTAACGCCACCTGCACAGCGACCTAATTTCTTGCCCTTTCCGGCTAGTTCAATGGTCGATTTTATAACCAAAGTTGAGAAGGTAGCCAATAAAAAAATTGACTAGCTTCATACGGATGAATAGAGTCTAGTACTTCCATGGAAATAAGTTTAAAAAAATAATTTGTGTGATAGACTACATCATAATAGATATCAAGTTTTGGGGGTTGGCAGATGGGTGATTTAATTGCGGCAGATTTGAAGAATCGTAAGGGCTTAGTTATTGATGGAGCTATGGCAACGGAATTAGAAAAACGCGGCGTTGATACTGGGAGTGATCTTTGGTCAGCTGCGGCTTTAATTGAACATCCGCAAGCAATTGTGGACGTTCATAAGCATTATTTTGAAAACGGAGCTGATGTTGCTACAACGAATACTTATCAAGCTAATGTTTCTAAATTCATGGAATTGGGACGGACTAGGGCTGAAAGTGAGTCTTTGATTGTTAAGGCTGTTCATTTGGCCCAAATAGCTCGAGATGAATATTTCGATAGCCTGACTGATGAACAAAGAAAGCATCGTGCACCACGACCTCTAATTGCCGGAAGCGTGGGTCCTTATGGAGCATACTTGGCTGATGGC
>NZ_VDFP01000098.1 GCF_009600985.1 Companilactobacillus halodurans | reverse complement strand
CAAACAAGCAATAAAAACTTTTGCTAATACGTCAGTTCATTATTCATTATGTAAGTTTCATGTTACTCAGGAAATATTGAGTATTCCTGCTGGCAAGTTACATGATTCAGACTTGGATAAAAGTTTCGAAACGTTACATACAATTTTAGGACGTTTGTTAAATCCATTTATTGAGGATGATAAGCAGCGATTGATTGTCTCGCGAATGATACGAAGTTTAATTATTGGTGAAATAATTCATGTCGGTAATGGGCGCTTTGATGATGAATTGATCAGTTCGCATGACAGTTTTGATAAAATGCTCGATATTACATTGGCCGGTTTGTAAAAAAGAACCCAAAGTATGTTTATAAAGTAAATGAGACTAGTAATCCAAGTTTGGTTAGTTGCCGTCTCTGGGTGCAAGAAATGTTGGCGCTGTGGGGACCGACCTGAGCCAAGGTCTCAGGTCTCGATTTTGAACTTCGCAAAGTACGCGAATTTCAAAACTCGTCCCGTGGTGTAATGGCTAAAGCCATCACACCACCTTCACTGCTGCCAACATTTCTTGCACCCAGAGACTAATATATTCGTTGTTTTTTATACGGTATAACTAATTAATTGAATCGATAAAAAGATTACACATTATTTGAAATTGAATATGAGTAAAAGGCTAGATGCTTTTTCTGAATTTATACCAGGAAAAAATATCTAGCTTTTCTATATTCGATTCTATAACCAAAATTTAGAAAGAACCCAAAATAACTTCTAATAATGCAGTCCAATCTGAACCAAGTAGCCTACTTTTCCCACAATTATTATCTTTTCAAAAAAATAATAAAATTTCATTGACATTAATTCGGTACCGAACTATAATTCTTCTTGCAATAAAGTTCGGTACCGAAATAAATTAACAATATACGAAATGAGGAATTTGATATGAGTAAAATTACAGATGATTTAATGAAACAACTAAGATTTGTCAGTGAAGCGGCCAATTACTTCATGAGTCAAAAAAAGCAAAAGCTAACTGGGCAACAAAGGGTTCTTGCCATTTTAAAGTTAGAAGACGGTTTAACTCAGAACTACTTAGCTGAAGTTTTGGATCTTCGCCCTAGTTCAACTGCAGAGTTAATGAAAAAAATGGAAACCAATGGCGATATTATTCGTCAAGAAGACGAAAAAGATAAACGCAGTAAGTTGATTTTTTTGACGGAGAACGGTCGTAAAAAAGCCGAAAAGAATGCGTCTCTAAAAAATGAAAGTTACAGCGAGACCTTTCTTGCTGGGCTTAACGATGATGAAAAAAAACAATTTAGCGACTATCTACAAAAAATTTCTGATGGTTGGGACGATGATTTCAAAAAGAATTCCGAAAAATTTATTGATCCAACTGACCGTTACAAAGCAATTCTTAATATGCGTGATCAAATGATGCACATGCGTGATGATATGTCACCTGCTGATATTGAAAAAATGCGCCACGAAATGCGAGAACATATGCGCCACGCACCATTCGATGGTCGTCACATGCCAGACTTCAGCAATTGTGACTATCATGATTTTGGCAAAGATGGACATGGTCACCGACCAGATTTCAGAAATAACTTTTGGTTTGGAAAATAATCATAACTTTTAATTTTGTGAGGATACAATAATGCGTGATGGAGCAATGATGGGACGCGAATTACCAAAAAGAA
>NZ_VDFP01000097.1 GCF_009600985.1 Companilactobacillus halodurans | reverse complement strand
AAAAATTTAGCAAACTGGACAGAAAAAAATAAACACTGCCCAGTTACGCACAAAATTATTTTTTGCGTAAAAACTGGGCAACCATACTGGTTGAACGCTATAGTTCCCGCAGGGGCAAAAAGACTTAAAAAAACGCTAGCTTTTAAGCTAACGTTTCAAATCTTTTAAGTAATAATTTTGTTTTTCAAAATTCCAAATTGCCGTAATTGAATGTGCTTTTTCTTCTTCGTCTGTTGTTTTATCTTCGTCACTTGTATTAATTAAATTGCCATCTTCAGCATCGTCTAAATTTAAAATTTTATGTTTTTGTTTAAGTAATCCACCATAACTCAACATACGTTTTCGATATAAACCTTTTTCTAAATCATTTACGATTTCTTGATTTTTTTCATCGTCATCAGTTAAAAAATCAGATGACTTAACCGAATATTTTGAGGTTTCTTTGATTGCTGCTTGAATATCTTTATCACCTTTTTGATTTGGTTTGATCGCTTTAATATTTACTACTGGTCGATAATTAACTTGTAATGCTTTTTGCCACAAATCGATCCAATCATTCTGTGAAATATAATTCTCAGAACCTCTAAAATATTTACTTTCAACACACAATAAAACATGCATATGTTGATTGTAACTACCATCATTTTTATTAACTGTAACCTCAGTCGAACGCATAAAACCAATTAAATTTTTACTAACTTTTTTATACTTAGTTAATCTATGAAATGACTTGGTTAGATGATTTAAACTTTGTTCTAAAGTATCTCCATCTATCGCGTTTTTTGTTGAAAGTGTTAAAAATAACCAACGCGCTTTAGGCTTTTCTTTAACGACTTCTTCAATCACTCTTTGAGCTTGATAACTATTTTTCATAGCACGCCTCCAATTACAAACTGGGCATAATTTCGATTTACAAAACCATGTCTTATGTAATTTCAAATAACCTTCATCAGTCGGCTTGAATTCTAAGACGTTACCACATTGTTTTACGTTAAAAGCCTTTTTTATTTTTAAGATTTCCAGTATATCTGCATAACTTACATTATCAATTTTCTTTTCTCTCCATGGGCGTTGTTTCCCACTTTTCGTCATATCTTTTAATGTTTCATTATCTTGATTTTCGTCTATATATTTTGTATGATTGTCTTGCATATAAAAAGACCTCCAGTATTAAGTTGATGAGTAGATGCTTCAATCTTATTACTGGAGCTTTTTTATGTCAAATTTTATTTTATACACTAAAAAACAATCAAAACGCTGTTATATCAAGGTTTTAAGATGATATTAAAAAAGATTGTTATTTCTATATAGTATCAAGACAAGAAGAAACTCGTTTTCAACTCGTTTCAAAACCCAATTCAAAACCACCTACATACTTCTTATTTTCGTTCAATTCCATAAACTAAAATAGCTAAAGCAATGATTAAAAGAAGGGGCATCGTAAAACTAAATAATAATAAAGCAATGATCCCAGTTACCCAAAAGGAATCTAAATAATATTTACCAAAGTTCAAAACAAACTCTCCTTTTTATTTTTTATGCTACTAAACATAATTGCTTTATTCCAATTGCTTTATTGACGTTGAGCCTCGGAACCCTTAACAATCCCAAAACTTGTCGAATGGTCGGCTTAATAGCTCACGCTATGCCGACATTCGTCTGCAAGTTTAGTTAAGGGT
>NZ_VDFP01000096.1 GCF_009600985.1 Companilactobacillus halodurans | reverse complement strand
ATTAACTACACGATCCGTTGCCCAAGGTGTGCTTGGTGCTAATGCACGATTAGTTATTTTTTCTCCATTTGATTTTACTAGGAAAGTAATTTTATCTTTTGGAGTAGTTAAAACACTTGAAATATTAGTATACTCATATGCATCTTTTTCATTTACCCATTCGTTTGAGGCAACACGATAATATTTAACACCATCCTTGGTCATAGTTTTGTCACTAAACCAATCGCTTCCACCTGATAATGCTTTATTTGAGATCTTTTTCAAATCAGATGTGTACAATGGAATCTCTTTTTGTGATTCATGTAAGGAAATAACCTTCTCAACATTAACAACTGAGTCTGGATTTGAACCATTATCAACTGGTTTTGATGGTTTTAAAGATTCTGATGGTTTTGAAGGCTTTGATGGTTCTAAAGGTTTTGATGTAGATGGTCTACTAATGTTATTAGCATCACCGTTATCTAAGTCAACTAAAACTTCTGTTCCATCTGTTGTTCCGGCCATTGCTTGTTTAATAGCTATTTTCCCAGCACTTCTGTTAGCTACAGAACTTAATTTGATTGTTGCTAAATTGTCAGTTGTTTGACCTTCAACGGGCTGACGATCAATACTTACTGTTAACTTCAAGATACCATTTTCACTTTTTTGACGTAAAACTTTAACCCCATCAACAGTTTGAATACTATTAACATTACGACCAGCTAAATCAATTTGCATATCTACTGCATTAAGTGTTCTTGTTTTCTTCAAGTTCGTTAATCCAAGTTTAACCGTATCACCTTTATAGCCTAACTTAACAGTTTCAACATTACGCTTCTTCCCGGCCAACTCTCCTTGACTTAAGAAAGCAGAGTTATCGAAGACATTACTATTGAACATATGTGAAGCACGTGGAACTTGTAGAGCATTCAATACCAAGGCTGTAATATCAGAATTACTACCACCATGTAAACGACGACCACTATCAACCGTTTCACCACCCAAGGCTATAAAAATATTGCTGTCGGGTTCATCATTTGGACCATGATTTGTACCTGCACCACCATGATCCGCATTAGCAATTACTAAAGTATCATGAATATGCCCCGTGGATTCTAACTTATCCATCACTTTTTTGAATAAACCATCATATTGAGCATATTTATTCCAGTAATTATCGTTATACCAACCATTGCCATGACCTTGTCCATCCATATAATCACTTTGCATGTAAACCATAGCTGTGTTTTGGAAATCATCTGTTCCAATATAATCTGCTACGTCATCGAATGATTTCAAAGAATCTGATTGTTTAGTTTTAACGGCGGCATCGGGCTCAACAATTGCATTAACAATTGGTCCCCATTCAGAAAAGGCTGCTGCTTTTTGAGTAGGGTTATTCTTTTGCAATACTTTGAAAACAGAGGGATATAACTGTTTATCTTTTCCAAAATCGGCAAAATAATGTTGCCCCATTGTACCGTTTGTACCTTGATATTCTTTTGGTAAAGTTTCCCATGGTCGACCATGTAACATTGAAATATAGTTTTGAGCTGAGATTGCTGGCATTACTGAATGAGCAGTTGTACTCATAGCAAATTGCTTATTAAACAAGTCCATCGTATACGTGTTTTTACGTTTTTGCATTAAATTATGATCTGTAGTCCATGCGGGCATACCAGTTCCCTTAGCATAATAAATTCCTTTTGTATCC
>NZ_VDFP01000095.1 GCF_009600985.1 Companilactobacillus halodurans | reverse complement strand
AGCGACGACTATTGCGGCTATTAATTTAAATTACGCGTTAATTCCATTAGTTTTATACGTTGTTATGTTCTTGATCTTGTTAGGATATAATGAGACCAGAATCAAGAATGCTATAAAGTAGTTTTAATACATTCGTCAGAAGTTACCTAAAGGCAAAATCATCAAAGAAGGTCAAAAATGCAGCAAGAATCACGTTTCGCAAATCAAAATAATGACGACAATTCTCCTCTAGCAAACCGGGTTCGTCCCACAACGCTAGAGGCTTTTGTCGGTCAACAACACTTGATTGGTGACAATAAAATCTTAAAAGATATTATTGATCAAGATAACATCCCGTCACTAATTTTCTGGGGTCCTCCTGGGGTGGGTAAAACAACTTTAGCCGAAATCATCGCCAAGAAAAGTGCCGTTACTAGCGGTATTAACGATATTAAGAAAGTCATGAAAGAAGCCGAAATGAATCGTGAGATGGGACAAAAGACGATTGTCTTTATTGATGAAATTCATCGGTTTAATAAGGCCCAACAGGATGCTTTTTTGCCGTTCGTTGAAAAAGGTAGTATTACTTTGATTGGTGCAACAACTGAAAATCCGTCATTTGAAATCAATTCAGCTTTACTATCCCGTTGTAAAGTTTTCGTTCTCAAATCGCTAACAACTGACGATTTAATTCAACTATTACAAAACACTTTGAAAAATCCCAAAGCCTTTCCAAAAGCAAAAGTTGAGATAGACGATGACACCTTGGAGTTAATTGCTGCTTACGCTAATGGAGATGCCCGTGTAGCTTTGAACACCCTCGAAATGGCTGTCATCAATTCTGAAACTAAGGATAAGGTGGCACACGTTGATATTGATAACATTCGGCAATTATTAAATACCAAATCATTACGTTACGACAAGAATGGTGAAGAACATTACAATATTATCTCGGCTCTCCACAAATCAATGCGTAATAGTGACACCGATTCAGCGATTTACTGGGTCATGCGCATGCTCGATGGTGGCGAAGATCCACTTTATATAGCCAGACGACTAGTTCGTTTTGCTAGTGAAGATATCGGTTTGGCTGACACTAATGCTTTAAATGTTGCAATCAATGCCTTTCAAGCTTGTCAATTTCTTGGTATGCCTGAATGCAACGTTCACTTGGTGGAGACTGTTATTTATTTATCCGTAGCTCCTAAATCAAATGCTACTTATAAAGCTGTTTTACGTGCTAAAAAAGACGTTAAAAAGTATGGCAATTTGCCGATTCCCTTACAGATTCGAAACGCGCCTACCAAGTTGATGAAAAATCTCGGATATGGTAAAGATTACAAACTAGCACACGACTATGCTGACAAACTTACCACAATGAAAACTGTCCCTAAAGAAGTAGAGAATAGTATTTATTACCGCCCTACTGAACAGGGTAAAGAGAAGTTTTTCAAGCAACGTCTAGACTACATTGCCAAGTGGCACCAAGAACATTACAAGAATTCTGATAATTAATCTATTTCACTAAAAAAAGCCGATATGATTGACCATATCGACTTTTTTAGTACGTCAATGCTATTTTTGCAAATGAATCACATCATCATCTGTAGCCAAAAATGCATCCGTCACAATTTCAAAATAAGATGTTCCTAATACACCTGTCATTTTTGTTAATTTATCATTTATTTCAGCGATATTTTGCCAGTTATCAAAATA
>NZ_VDFP01000094.1 GCF_009600985.1 Companilactobacillus halodurans | reverse complement strand
ATAATATAGGTTTTTTCAAGCCCAGTGTTTTCGTTATAACGATAAACTTCGTCACTCAAAAGTAATAATTCCTCCATATAGTATGAAGTGAAGAGAATGGTCGCACCAGATTTCCTAACAAAATCAACGGCTTTTAAATATAGCTCAATTCCTTCATCGGTTAAATTAGTTAGGGGGTTTTCGATAAGTATGAGATCTGAAGATGAGATAAACATACGAAACAAACTAACTCGTTTTTTTTGATCATTTGATAATTCTTTGATTTTTGTATTTTCGGCATCTTCTAGTGAAAATTCTTGAAGGTTATCAGCAATATTTATATTAGAGTTAAAAATCTTTTTAAAGAGTTTTAGGTATTTTTTAACAGAGTATGAATTATATAGTCCATCGTCATTAAGTTCATAAACGATAGAGTTAGTTGTTCTAGTTATGATGCCGCTGGACACAGGCAGTATTCCCTTTATTATTCCAAAAAGTGTTTTTGTAATAGTAGGGGGCATTTTAATTCCAATCTTTGAACCAGTATCAATATTCAAGGTAATATTTTTTAAGTCATAATGGTCGTTATTCTTTTTTGTTACTTTATCTAATGAGATTATTGACATCGTTTAGCTACTCACTTTCTGAAATATTGTACTAGATACGTTGGTTAACGTATTCAGTATCAAAAAATCAACTAACACCACGCGCAGCAGACATGAATTGGTACAACGTGATATATCTTAATTATACGATATATGTGTTTACTCGATATCTCTAATCATTATCCGATATGAAATATATTCAATTACAAAAAAGTCACGGAACATACCCTTAATTGGATAGGTTTCGTGACTTTCTTTAGTGAACACTGGGTTTGCTTGGTTTAACTGAATTGCTGACTTTTTTCTCAGTTAGATATTGATCGTAATGACTGCCAAGGAATAAGGGAACTTTTTCTTCGACAACATCACTGAATTCCAAACCGTACCAGAGTGTTGGAGGGATAGTGATATTTTGGAGTAACAAACGTCCACCAATTAAAAATCGATCCCAGCCTCGCATATATTCTTGGGCACCTAAGTCTTGAAATTGTTGATTTTGAATAACGAATTTGAAGGAACCAACGCGACGCTTTGGAACCATCGAATAAGTTGGTGTTTGATCATCAATAACTTTTTGATCAAGTAGACTGTTAATGATCTGGCGGATATAAATATTGACATGTTGGGACTTTTTGAAGCCCAAATTCAAAGTAACTTTAACTACGTTTCTAGTGTGCATCATATCTACTGAATAAGTGCATTCGTATGGAGCACTAGTTTGATGTACCGTTATGAACCAGTAAACTTTAGCACGTTTAGGTTCTTGGTCCAAAATAGAATAGACAATAGATCTCTTAATAGAATAATCGTCTCCGACTTTAATCATATAAACCAAATTAGTAGCATAGATGGGTATAGATGAATCATTACTTAACTTTTCAAGCTGAGGAATAAAATCGAGTAAACATACATTTTCACTTTCATCCATGTAAGCATCACGACGTTTATTACCAAAGAACCAAATCACCATTATAGCAAGGATAGCCAAAGTGATTATAACGGTGATATAACCACCATGAACAAATTTTGTTAAACTGGATATTAAGAAGAGACTTTCTAGAGCAAAGAAGCAAACTAAGAAAATATTTGCGGCAATTTTCTTGTGTTTCATAAT
>NZ_VDFP01000093.1 GCF_009600985.1 Companilactobacillus halodurans | reverse complement strand
AAAAGGTATTAGAAATGTGTATGTTACAAAAATACCGAAAGGATCAAAAGTAAATCCACAAGCCCAAGATAGTGCAGTTTATAAAGAAGATGTTGTGAAATTAGAAGCTCCTATGAAGGCTGGTGGATCAGTAACGTATAGCAGTAATGGTGATGGGTCCATTAATGTGTATAATAGTATCCCCTATAAATGGGAAAGCCCACAAAATAGCGATTATAGTCAAATGGATAAGATAACAAGAAAAGCAATTGAGAATAATGTTGAAACAATCTATATTAAACCTCATGATAATAAAACAGTAGCTAAGTTAGCAAATAAGGTTAAATATAATAAATAATTATTTATACAATATTAATAGACGTGATCAGTAAATTGTAAGTTTAAGAGTAATAATATCTTGTTTTCTTAATTTATATTATTATAAATAGTTTTATATGCATAAGGGGGGGATATTTTGAAACAATTATATAAAAATCATTCTTTTTCTAATTTGCTTATGGGAAGGGTTATGATAAATGCTGGCGATAGTCTTTATTACGTAGCTACAACGTGGACAGTTCTACAATGGACGCATAATCCATTAATAGTAGGTGTTACTAACACTTTATTAATGGTTCCTATGTGTATTTCGTTTTTATTCGGTCCTCTAGTAGATGTTATTCCTTTAAAGAAAACTCTTCTACTGACCCCCTTATTACAGTGCTTAATACTATCACTAATCGCTTCTTTGTATTTAATAGATTATTTAAATGTATATGCTCTGATTATTTTAGTAACAGTTGCTATGTTTTGTACTCAAATAGGTTATCCTGCTCAATCGAAAGCTATACCTTTATTAGTAAAAAAAGAAAAACTATTAAGTGCTAATTCAGCTATGAGTATAGCATATCAAGGAACAGATGTTATTATGAACTCAATAAGTGGTATCGTGGTTGCAATAATTGCTTTTATTCCATTGTATTTCACCAATTCACTTATATTTTTAATAGCTAGTTTATTTATGCTAAACATAAAAATCCCTAATTTAAATAATAAAGAGAAAAGTAAGTCTACATATTTACAGAATTTAAAAGAAGGAGCTATAGAAATAAGTAAATCTTTACTATTGATAGTAGCATTAGTCAGTGGTGTTATAAACTTCGGATTAGGGCTACTTTATACCTGGATACCATTAAAAGCAGATGATTTAGGTGGAGCGTATTATTATGGTTTATTAATGGCTCTGTTCTCATTAGGCTTAATTATAGGATCTTTAGTCACACCTTACATAAAGAATATGAATATTGGATATGGGAAATTACTTATACTCTTAAATATCACATCAGGATTAATATTAATTATAATAAATTATATTCCTAGTATCGGTTTTATAATTTTATTTCCTGTAGCCTTTATAACAATTAGTATCAGCAATGTCTCCTTGGCTTCTATACAACAAAAAGTTATTCCGGAACATATGCTAGCTAGATTAACTACGATTATAACAAGTATTTCAGCAATTTCTTTACCCGCAGGTAGTTTTATAGGTGGCCTACTTGTAAAAAACATAGGCATTAATTTTACTCTAGTTATAGGTGGTGGGTTATTTATTATTGCAAGTTTAATTTTCTATATATCAAAACCATATAGATTATTACCACAAATCGAAAAAATAGAGTATCAACATATGTTTAAAAGTCGAGAAATTCAAAAATAATA
>NZ_VDFP01000092.1 GCF_009600985.1 Companilactobacillus halodurans | reverse complement strand
AATAAGTCTATTATTTGAATAAAATAACTAAAAATTATAATGCCTAATTTTTGATAAAAACCAGAGCAATAAAGAACGTATATATATACTATAACTTTAAATTATGCAAATGTTATCGTAATATTCAAAAATAAATATCTTAAAATGACATATATCAACAATAAAGCTAATTTGATGAATTCAAGCAAAAAAATGCTTTACTGTTTATCATAATAACCATAATAGCTAGTTATACCATGTTAAAATGTTGATATATAAGCAATAGTAATGAAGATTTACCTAGAATTGCCATAAATATTAAGTAAACGCTTACAATTAGCAGATTTACAAAAAGCCGTTAAATCAGCATTTTTGATAATTTAATAAATAGTAAAAATTTGAACGTAATTTGCAATTAGAATAATCGCTTGTATTATAAATTGTAGGAGCGCTCGAGAGATTAAAGAAATGCTTTTCATAAGTAAACGATTGCAAAAATAAATTTATTGCAAACGAAAATCGATTTTCAATATTTAGCCTAGGAAAATGAAAATTGATTTTAAAACTATGAATTTCATTTATGGATTTGGTTATCACTTAATTTTCTATTGGAGGATGTTAAAAATGAATGAAGTATGTAAACTTTTAGGAATCAAATACCCAGTTGTACAAGGAGCTATGCAAGAAGTTGCTACTGCTGATCTAGCAGCTGCCGTATCAAATGGTGGGGGCCTTGGTATTATCGCTGCTGGTGGTAAAACACCTGAACAAGTAAGAGCAGAAATTCAAAAGGCTAAGAAATTAACTAATAATACATTCGCTGTTAACTTGATGTTGATGGATCCTAATACACCAGAAGTTGTTAAGGTCGTTATCGATGAAGGCGTTAAAGTTGTCACAACTGGTGCTGGTACACCAAAGCCATATATGAAAGATTTGAAAGCCGCTGGAATTAAGGTATGTCCTGTTATTCCTAACGTTAAAATCGCTAAGAAGATGGAAGAAATGGGTGCTGATGCCGTTATTGCCGAAGGCATGGAAGGTGGAGGTCACATTGGTGTCTTGACTTCACAAACTCTCTGGCCACAAATTGCTGACGCAGTTTCAATTCCACTTATCGCTGCTGGTGGTATTGGTGACGGACGTGGTGTTGTAAATGCCTTTGTTGCCGGTGCTAAGGGTGTTCAATGTGGAACAATCTTCTCAATCGCTAAAGAAAGTCCTGTTGGAGATAACTGGAGAAAATTAGTTATCGATGCTACTGATACTTCAACTGTTGTTGCTGGTGCCACAATCAAAGATGCTTCACGTATCATCAAGAACAACATTGCTAACAAACTAACAGAACTTGAATTAGATCAAGTATCACGTGATGAATTCAACTCAGTTATGAACGAAGGTTTGAGAAATGCCGTTCAAAAGGATGACGTTGAAGATGGCTTGGTATTTAGTGGACAAGTTTCAGGTCTAATCAAAGAATCATTACCAGCTGGAGAAATCGTCAAAAAATTAATGGATGAAGCACAAGAAGTTCTTAACAAAAAAATTGAATTAGCTTAAAAGAAAGTAAGATTTAGATTTATGTTAGGAGTTAATAAAAGTTAACTTAGTATTTGTCGTCAGGGATGGTGGCAATTGTGGGACTACTAAGCTAGTCACACCTCTTTCATAAATCCATATATGGAGAGGTTAAAATGACAGAGAAAAAATATATCTTATCAATCGAC
>NZ_VDFP01000091.1 GCF_009600985.1 Companilactobacillus halodurans | reverse complement strand
TGTTTCGACATGCTTAGTACTCCTAACTAAAAAGTAGTAACTTATTAAGTTTAGTTATCAAAGTTAGGATGGTCAACACGTCGCCGTGGTTAATTCATGAAAAGACGATAGAGTTTGAAAGGTAAGTCGTCCGGATTTATGACTTGATATCCTTTGACATAGCTACCTTTAGTATCAAGTTTCAGCAATTGACCGTCGTCTAAATCATCATTAGAGTGTACATCAATCTCGTGCCAGTGACCCTGACGGTCGTAAGCATCAGCGTAAAAAGTGTAGCTGCCGTCGTTTTCTTTGTTCGCATCATCATAATCGACTTGGATGAATTTAGGATCACGTTTGGCTAACAAATTGTATCGGTTGAAAGATTGCGCAAATTCTGTATTTTTATCTTTCAAGTAGGAGCCGGCCATATAATAGCCTAATCCGAGGACAACTAATCCCATAAATAAAACGTTAATAAATTTTTTCATAATTTTTCTCCAGATTGTATAAAAAAAGAGCCTTATCGGCCCCAGATTATAGATTTAATTTAGTATAAACATCGCTAGGCATATCTTTTTTAAAGACTTCTTTGTATGAATAAACATAGCTACCTTTAGTATCAAGTCTTAGGTAGTGACCTTGTTTCAACTTACCCATGCCCATGAATTTTATAGGATGCTCATGACCGTTGTCATCGTAACTCTTAAGATCGTATGTGTAATTGCCATAGCCGTCCTCGTCTTTGGCATTACGATTATCAATTTTGACATATTTGGGCTCACGTTTGACCAAAACATTCATAGCGTTAAATGACTGTGCAGCCTGACTAGTATTATCCTTGGCATAGGCACAAACACCTAAGTAGCCCATTCCTAAAATTACAACGCCCAACAAAAAAACTCTTAAAAAACTTCTCATTTGAATTACCTCCTGAAAAGTATATTAAGAGTTTTTGCTTTTTTTATACATTTGATTTACTTACATTACTCTTACAGATTTGTAAGCTGTTTTACCACCAATCAAAATTAAGTGTGTAGTCTACAATTCTGTTGAATAAGTCTGCTATAAGTTTCATCATAGTTCAACGCCTCCAACATCTATAAACTTTATTTCTACCTATATTATAGTTCTTGGTGAAAGCGTTATCAACGATTATTAACCCCAAACCTCATCTTGAATAGATTTAACTAGTTTTAGTTTGTCCCATTCTTGTTGTTCGGTCAAAACGTTACCTTCTTCAGTAGAGGCGAAACCACATTGGGTTGATAACCAAAGGCGATCCAAAGGAAGATATTGACTAGCTTCTTTGATACGGTCGATGACTTCTTGACGATCTTCAAGTTCACCAGATTTAGAAGTTACTAGACCTAAAACAACTTTTTTATCGCCAGATACCTTGGCTAATGGTTCAAAACCGCCAGCACGCTTAGAATCATATTCTAGGAAGTAAGTATCGACATTTTCTTTGGCAAAAAGTGTAGCAGCAACTGGACCGTAACCACCAGAGAAAGCAAAGTCTGAATGGTAATTACCACGGCAAACATGAGTGTTGATAGTTAGATCTTCTGGCAAATTTTCGCTGGCTTTGTTATTAAGGTCCAACAAGATATCTTGAATTCCTGATTCGGCATAAGCTTTACCGTCTGGAGTAGCCAAGAAATTATCATCTAAGAATAATCCCCATGAACAGTCATCTAATTGAATTACTCTTGCGCCTTCATTGTAGAAAGCAATGATAATATCGTGATAAGCTTTTTCAA
>NZ_VDFP01000090.1 GCF_009600985.1 Companilactobacillus halodurans | reverse complement strand
AAAGTAAAACACTATAATTTGAAAAATTCACAAATTAGTCTCTTTTTCTAAAAATAATAAACTTACTAAAAATATAGTTAAGCAAAACAACGACTACATTGGCAATCAGTTTAACAATAAAACCATTTCCATGTAATAGAATCATTCCGATAAACATCGTTCCTTGATCTATGATCCAAGAACCACCTCTGAAAAGGAAGAATGAACCCATTTCTTGAAAAAAGGCTTTCCATGTCGTCGTATGAGAATTGAAAACCCACAATTTATTGGTAACATAGGCAAAAATAACTGAAATTAGATAAGCAATCGCATTAGCTATTTGAGAATTCATACCCAAAGCACGCCACAAAAGCGCAAAAGCCACATAGTTTACTACTGTTGTTAAGACTCCAAAAAATAAATAAGGAATCGCATCTTTATATTTATTCCATAATTCTTTCATCATTTATGATTTTCCTTAATGGTTTAATTTCCAATTTTTATAGCTTAATCCTAAGAAGTAGGCAATAACTTCAAAGCTTGAAATAAAGAAAGTTACGGGCCAATTGGTTACAAAAGCTAAGTACAATCCTAACCAAACACCAGCCAATGACAAACCAACCGACACCATGATCAACTTAGGAACAGTATGGACAACATATTTAGCTGTAGCACCTGGCAATGTCAACAATACGAAGACTAACAACGAACCCACGATTTGAGCGCCAATACTGACGCTAAGAGCCAATGTTACTAAAAAGGCTATCGAGAGTAATCTGGTCTTCAAACCGGCTGCACGAGCGCCAATATGGTCAAATGAATCAAACGAAAGTGGTTTATAGAAAATAATAAACACGAAAATGACAAATAATGCCAAAATCATCAATTGATGAACTTCTTTGGAACTAATTCCGACAATACTTCCGAATAAGATATTTGTCGCATAACTACTTGATTCTGAAGATAACGACAAGAATAAAATTCCTAGACCAATGAATAACGACGATATGGCGCTAATTGATGCCTCTCGTCGCGACGATTCCGAACTCAAACTACCCACAGCAATAGAACTGATCAATGTAAAAATAATCATCCCTGCCAGTGGCGAAATTCCAACTAAAATACCAAATGAAGCACCCGCAAAACCAATTTCTGACAAGGTATGGGACAGAAATGACATGTTTCGAGAAACAACGAATACCCCAACTAATCCAGCCGTTATAGCGATAAAAGTGCTGGCAATAAAGGCTTCACGCATAAATTCATATCCAAACATAACCTAACCTCCCATATCAAACATATCTTCCGAAACGTCTGCCACATTAACTTCTTCAATCGTTTGATGTTTGAAAAATAATGCCCGACTAGTGTACTTTTTCGTCAACTCGTAATCATGAGTAATGAAGATAACCGTTAAATTATATTTGTGATTCAATTCTTCTACCAGATCCATCAATTGCATCTTAACTTCAACATCAAGACTGGCTGTCGATTCATCCAAAATCAAAATCTTCGGATCATTCAACAATGCTTGTGCTAAATAAGCCTTTTGCTTTTCACCACCAGAAGCTAATCCTAAAGGACGATTCTTCAAAGTTGTTAACTTCGTTTTTTCTAAAATTTGCTTGATAGTCTCGTTATCTTGGCGACGTTTAGCTGGACTCAAAGTAAACTTCAGATTCAATCGCACAAATTGTTCAATATTTAAAGGATAATCAATATCAATATTTCGGAATTGGGGCACATAGCCAATTGTTTGTTTATCAATCTTCAATTCACCACTAGTTT
>NZ_VDFP01000009.1 GCF_009600985.1 Companilactobacillus halodurans | reverse complement strand
ATATTTTTTCATAGCTTGTACAATAGGCAACCCATTATTAACATCTGTTATACAAGCCAATTTAATATCTTTTGAAAACAAAGAAAACCCTCCCGTTGGATTACTCCAACTAGGAGGGTTCACTTCACAAAAGTGATTTGAGATTTTTTTATACTTCATAATTATTGATAAAGTCAGAGATATATTTCAAGGCTTCATTTGGCAACAAACTAATTCCTAAGCCATTATCTTGCTTCGGTATCATAATTTGTCCATGATCATCTTTAATACCACCAATAAATGGCGAGTCAGCAATGTAATCAAGACCATCTAAATCAATATATTTAACGTTTGACAAGCCCGCACTCAAATATGCTGACATCGTCATAGAAATATTGGCTTCAATGGTACAACCAAACAGACAATCAACGTCATGACGTTTAGCAAAAGTGGCCAACTCGATTACTTCCAAGGGTCCCCCACTCTTAATCAATTTGATATTGATTGCTGAACCATAATGATTCTCGATGATTCGTTTAGCATCTTCTAAATTGAAGACTGATTCATCAGCAATGATTGGAATTTTTGTCTGTCGACTGATCCGTTTCATATCTTCATAATTGATACTCTTCACCGGCTGCTCAATAAACTCAACATTTAAAGTGGATTCATCTAAAGCATTGATCATTTCCATAGTTTGAAAATAATTTAGACTTTGATTAGGGTCAATTCTTATTGAAACGTCATCCGGAATAATATCAGCCAATTGTATAATCCGGTCAATTTCATCAGGATTATTGACCACTTTATATTTAATATGATGGTATCCCTTTTTTAAAATCCGCTTTGTTTCTGACACAGTCTTTTCGAAACTCAAAACACTGACAATCGTGTCATTTTCCAAAGTTCGTAAAGTCAAACCCATTACGACGACAAAATAATTGCCTTCAGGATCTTGAAAATTAAAGGTCAAAGCACCATTAACTTCCGTAATTTCTCCAGCACTGATTAATTCATCATGCAATCTATCGAAATCATCTGACACGAACACTAATGAAGGAACAGTCTCAGATACTTCGGGCGAATAGATTCGAATGTAATCCTTAGGAAAAATGGATAATTCCACTTCCTGAGAAATTCCCACGATTACATTTTGGTATCCGCCGTTTAGAGTCTGTCTAGCAACCACTTTGGCGCCAAACTCATCCGTCCAAAATTCCACGCTCATATCAACGTCATCGACGTAAATCATTATTCTAGTTTTCATCCATAAAGTCCTTATCCCAGACGACACCCATCGTTTTTTCACCAGTGTGGACACTGATAGCTGGTCCTAAGTGACTTGTAGAAACTCTTGCTTCAGGAAAGGCAGCTGTGAAATCACTCGACCATTTAGCCAGCATTTCACGATTATTAGAGTCCACGACTGTGATATGCAACTTGAAATCAGGATGTGCTTCTTCGTATTTTTGAATTTCGAGTGAAATCATCCGAAAAGCTCGGTGCATCGTTCTTTCTTTAGCAATGGCATAAATTTTACCATCTTTAAAGGTCAAGAGCGGTTTGACATCGAGCAAACTGCCGATAATCGCTGAACGATTGCTCAAACGACCAGTCCGACTCAAATGCTTCAAGTCGTTAACAGCAAAGTAAATATCAGTCGAATCACGAAGGTCTTTTAATTTAGCAACGATTTCTTCTGGATCAACATTTTTTTGAGCTAAAGAACCGGCTAACATGACTAAGTCAGCTTCAGCAGCGCTTGCAGCCATGGAATCGAATGGATAAACCTTGGCTTTATCATAAGTTTTAACGAACATTCGTAAATTATCCATGAATGAAGTGATTCCTAGTGATAAGTGAATTGAGATAATCGTATCGTAGCCTTCGTCAACTAAACGATCGTAGGCTTCTTGGATTTGACCCATCGATACTTGCGAAGTCGTTGGCAATTCTGATTCATTTCGTAAGTAATCATAAAATTCTTCATCAGTTAATTCTTCAGTCTCTTTATATTGCTTATTACCCAAAATAACCGTAATGGGTAAAACCGTTATATTATACTTTTTGATTTGCTCCGGTGTTAAGTACGATGCTGTATCAGTTACAACTGCAATTTTCATAGATTTCTCCTCGTTTTTCCGTTGCATGTATCTATGCATATAATGATAACATTATATAGGTAATTTTAAATCTCTAAACCTTGTTTTAAAAGCTAGAAAGCGATATCATTTTGTTAAGTAAATATTTAGTAAAAATGGGAGAATGATTATGGATACTAGTAAAATTTTAACAGGATACGAAAATACATTTAATAAACCAGCAGAAAAATTATTTTTCTCACCTGGCAGAATCAATTTGATTGGTGAACACACTGACTATAATGGCGGCAACGTCTTCCCTTGTGCCATCAGTTTAGGAACTTACGCAGCTTTTGGAAACAGATCTGACCAAACTATCCAAATGTACTCTGAAAATATTCCTGACAAAGGCATCATTAACGTGTCACTTGATAAACTTGAATACGACAAAGCTGATGATTGGGCAAATTATCTAAAAGGAATGATTTATTTAATTGTTAAAGCTGGCTACAAGATTGATCATGGCTTCAATCTTTATATTCATGGAAATCTACCTGATGGAGCTGGACTTTCATCATCAGCTTCAATCGAATTATTGATGGGCAATATTTTAAACGACGTCTTCAATCTTGGCATCGACCAACTTGACATCGTCAAAATGGGGCAACAAAACGAAAACAATTATATCGGTGTAAATTCCGGAATCATGGATGAATTTGCTATCGGTATGGGCAAAAAAGATCAAGCTACTTTGCTTGATACCAACACTATGAAATATCAATATGCCCCAGTTGAATTGGGCGACCATGTAATTGTCATCATGAATACCAACAAGCAACGTGCTTTGACTGATTCCAAATATAACGAACGTCGCAGCGAATGCGAACAAGCACTAGCTCTCTTGCAAAAGAAACTTGACATCAAGTCATTAGGCGATTTGTCGATTGACGAATTCGACCGCAACACTTATCTGATTAACGACGCTACTTTGCTTCGTCGCGCCCGTCATGCTGTCTTCGAAAATCAACGGACTCTAAAAGCTGTTAAATACTTGCAGGACAACAATTTGGTTGAGTTTGGCAAATTAGTCAATGCATCACATATTTCACTCCACTATGACTACGAAGTAACAGGCGTCGAATTGGATAGTTTAGTTGAAGCTGCCTGGCAACAACCTGGTGTCCTTGGAGCTAGAATGGTCGGTGCCGGCTTTGGTGGCTGTGCTATTGCCTTTGTTGAAAAAGACCAAGTTGACAACTTCAAGGAAAATGTTGGTAAAATTTACAAGGATAAAGTCGGCTATGCAGCTGACTTCTATATTGCTGAGATCTCAGATGGTCCTAGCGAACTAAAAATCTCCGAGGTGGAAAAATAATGTCTTGTGTCGATAAATTTGTCGATCAAATAATTGCTGGCGACAACGATTACCAAGAACTCGACCGTATCTATCTTTACAATCGAGTTTGCGCTTTAGTCGGTGATGACAATCATCAAGAAAATGACGATTTAAAAACAGCTTTGATTCAAACAGCTATCAAAAATGAAAAAATTGCTGACAATCAAACGGCTAAAGAAATCCTCAATGACCAATTAATGGATTTTCTAACACCAACGCCTGCCCGCGTTAATCAAAAGTTTTGGAATCTCTATCAAAAAAGTCCCGAAAGCGCCACAAATTACTTTTATCAGATGAGTCAAAATAATGACTACATTAAAACTAAAGCTATCGCAAAAAATATTTCCTATGATGTCAAAACTGATTATGGCAATTTGGAAATCACCATCAACTTGTCAAAACCAGAAAAAGATCCTAAGGCAATTGCAGCGGCTGGTAAAAAAGCTCAAACTGGCTATCCTAAATGTCAGCTTTGCTTAGAGAATGAAGGCTATTTGGGTCGTCTAGGCTACCCTGCTAGAACTAATCATCGGGTCATCAGATTGACTCTTGGCGGTCAAACTTGGGGCTTCCAATATTCGCCTTATGCTTATTTCAGTGAACATGCAATTTTTCTCAACAAAATTCACCAGCCAATGATTATCGACCAACATGCTTTCACTAATTTATTAGAAATTACGCGAATCTTTCCTCAATACTTCGTGGGCAGCAATGCTGATTTACCTATTGTTGGCGGCTCAATGCTCAGTCACGACCACTATCAAGGTGGACGTCACAACTTTCCAATGATGAAAGCTGGCATCGACCGAGAAATTGAAGTTCCGGTTAGGGATGTTCAAGCTGGTATCGTCAAATGGCCAATGTCGACTATTCGTCTAACAAGTAAAAATCCTGAACAATTAGTCAGAGCAGCCACTTTGATTCATAATCACTGGATGAATTATTCTGATGAATCTGTCGATGTGAGAGCTTATACTAATGAAACTCGTCATCACACTGTAACGCCAATTGCTTATCGTAAGGGTGAAGACTATGTCTTAGATATTGTATTGCGTGACAATCAAACTTCTGACAAGTATCCTGATGGAATCTTCCATCCCCACAAGGACGTTCAACATATCAAAAAAGAAAATATTGGTTTGATTGAAGTCATGGGTCGAGCAATTTTACCAGCTCGTTTAAAAGATGAATTAAAGGAAGTCGAGCGCTACGTTTTGGGTCAACCTAATAAGATGGCTGATTACCACAAAACTTGGGCTGATCAACTAAAAACTAAGTATGATTTTACTGACGACAATGTTTCTGACATTATTTTCAAAGAAACTGGTCTCGTCTTTTCCAGAGTGCTTGAGGATGCTGGTGTCTTCAAATGGAACGATCAGGGGCAAAAAGCCTTTGATAAGTTTATTGGAAGTCTAGACTGATGGCCACTCTTCGTGATATCGCACAAAGAGCCCATGTTTCACCAGCCACGGTCTCACGAGTGCTCAATAATGATTTGACCCTATCAGTGACTGCTGAAACCAGAACCAACATTTTGAAAATTGCCACGGGATTAAATTACCAAAAGGCCAATCATCCCAATGCCCGTTTCCAAAAACACATTGCTTTAGTTCAGTGGTATTCCGAGTCTAAAGAAGAAGATGACCTCTACTACATGACGATTCGTGAAGGTATTGAGCAACAGGCTCCTAAATATGGCTTTGATGTCATGCGGATTTTTCACAATGAATTGTCCAAAATTCCTAAAGACATCGATGGCATCATTGCAGTGGGAAAATTTAGTACAGAACAAGTTGGTCAATTAAAAGAAATTTCTCGTAATTTAGTCTTTATCGATGATGACCAATTTCCTAATGGTTTCGATACGATTTTGACCGATTTTCGATACGGTATTAAACAAGTTGTCGATTTCTTCGTGCAACAAAACATTCAAGATATCGGTTTGATTTATGGCGAGGAACTCTCAACCGACAAATTACGAGTTATTCCTGATTTTCGCTATAACAGTTTCAAAAAGGCTCTCGACAAATATCAGTTATTTGATTCTGAATTGTGTTTCAAAGGCGATTTCACTAAACAATCTGGCTATGAACAAATGTCTTACGCAATCCTTCAAAAAAAGCTGCCACACGCATTTTTTATTTCAAATGACCCAATGGCAGCCGGTGCGTTAAAAGCTCTTCAAGAACATAAAATCGACGTTCCCAAACGAGTTCAAGTTTTTAGTTTCAATAATACTTCCCTTGCTAGTTTAGTCAATCCTGAATTAAGTTCCGTTGATGTTGCGACTACTCAAATGGGCAGTGCTGCTGTTGACTTAATGCAAAATCTTTTGACCGACCCAAGACACGTCGCTAAAAGAATCGACTTAGCAACTAAGTTGATTTTTCGGCAAAGTACTATTTATCAATAAAATTATCAATAAAATTTTTTCAAAAAGTACTGTGAGCAGTTGGATTGATACGAGATTTATCTCACTTTATAATATGCTTTAGAAAGTAGTTAAAGGAGATGGCGAATATGATGGGTTACTCAGGATGCTCCGGATTAGGATTTTTCGGTGGAATGGGCGGTGGCATGTGGACATATGGCATTGCTATTTTACTAATAATCCTTGCCGTAGTTTATTTTGTTAATCGAGGAAATCATCATAAGAACACAGCCTTAGAAACGCTTGATCAAGAGTATGCTAAAGGAAATGTCAGTGATGACGATTATCGTAAGAGAAAAGATAATTTAAATAGTTAATCAATAAAGCAGCGATGATAATCAGATTTAAGATTATCGTCGCTGCTTTTTAAATTTGTCTCAACATTTCCCCTCAATGTTACGATAGTAACTATACAAGAGGGGGAAATTATTAATGGTTTGGTTATGGATTCACTTAATTACATGGATTGTGATGGCGATTATGATTCTTTTAGCATTATTTACCAAATCGCATACAAAAATCTATGAAATGATCACACGTGTTGGCTACATTGTCATCATCGTCACTGGTATCAGATTAGCTATCAGGGCTTGGGCCTTTAAGCCAACGTTATTGGTAGTCAAAATTATTATCGCTATCATCTTCATTGCTTTAACTGAAATTGCCTTTGCGCGCAAATCACAAAAAAATATCAGCAATTCACTAATCTGGGCAGTAATCATCTTTTGCTTAGTCACCGCTTTACTGGGATTTGCCTTAGCCGGCTGGTATCCATTCGTATAAAAAAATCTCGACCTAAATTGGTTGAGATTTTTTATTTTTTCCACAAGAAATTAATCAAAAGTTTATCCACTTGCTTATTTTCATGGAGTTTACTATGTTGAGCCATCTTGCCAACGATTTTCTCTTCACGATACGAATGTGCTCTAGTTTTGACTAAATATTTTAACGACTTAGTTGAGGCATTGCTGACTCGTCCATCAGAATGAGTTCCATCGTTCTTGTCACCATAAATATTTAAAACATCAATATTGGTTGGATAAATCTTACGTAATTTCAATAGTTCTCGATAAGCCTTAGTCATTTTATCAGGCTTGCCATTTTCCGAAAGTTTCATTCTGTTTACTTTATCGTTAACTCCCAAAAGGCCATTGTAATGACCGGCAATATCAACGATTTTGTTAATCTTTGGAAAATCTTTTTTGCCAGCATTATCCAAAATGTAAAAGTTGATTGCCATGTTCCCCATTGAATGCCCAACCAAGTTTATTTGCTTGAATTTATATTCTTTTTGCAATGCTTTGATAACATTTTTTACCCACTCGCCTTGCGTATGATAATTAGTCATTTTATTATTATCAAAATTAACTTCAATAATGGGATTAATTGCTTTATTAGAAATCGAGCCAATAATTTTAACGTAGCCATTGGAACTAACGTTAACTCTGATGATTTTTCTCGTCACACCAGCCTTTTTAACGGCTTCTGTCATGTGAGTTTCAGCATTAAAACTGCTGCCATAACCATGGAAAAATAATGTTGGCGTCGAGTTTTGAACAAATTTTGTCTCAGTGCTCGTTTGATTTTTTTGACTGCAACCATATAAAGCACCAACCACTACCAAAAAAGTAATCAGAACTGCAACTAATTTTTGTTTCTTTTTAGGATTTCGCATGTTTTTCCCTCGCCTATTATTTATCCATATTGTATCTACTTAGCGTGACATTTACTTAAAAAAGGCCCTCTTTTAAAATTTTTTTAATATTAGCCATTGACACTCTGAGGTTCATTAATTATGATAAGTCTAATAAATTTAATAATCTTTTAATTTATTAAATTTAATTTAACAAAGGAGATATAAAATATGGCAAAAGCAGATGCAAAAAAAATTGATTGGAACAATCTTGGTTTCAATTACATGGACTTACCTTATCGTTTTCTTGCTCATTGGAAAGATGGTAAATGGCAAGACGCTGGACTAACAGAAGATAGTACTCTTCACATCAGCGAGGCTTCCCCAGTCTTGCACTACGGTCAAGCAGCTTTTGAAGGTATGAAAGCTTATCGTACACCGGACGGCCACATTCAATTGTTCCGTCCCGATCGCAATGCTAAACGTTTGAAGGACTCATGTGAAAGACTCTTGATGCCTGTTTTCCCAGAAGATAAATTTGTCGAGGCAGTAAAATCAGTTGTTAAAGCAAATGCTGACTTTGTACCCCCATATGGAAATGGAGCCACACTTTATATCCGTCCTTTGATTATCGGTACTGGTGAACAAATCGGTGTCCACGCCGCACCAGAATATATCTTTACGATTTTTGCCATGCCCGTTGGCAATTACTTCAAAGGTGGCCTAACACCAGTCAACTTCACGACATCACAATATGACCGTGCAGCTCACAAAGGTACTGGTCAAAGTAAAGTCGGTGGAAATTACGCCGCCAGCCTCTACCCAGGAGAAAAAGCTCACGACAACGGATTTGCCGACTGTGTTTACCTAGACCCAATCGAACACAAGAAGATTGAAGAAGTAGGATCAGCCAACTTCTTTGGAATTACTAAAGACAACGTCTTCGTAACGCCAAAATCACCTTCAATCCTACCAAGTATCACTAAGTACTCACTACTTTGGCTAGCCAAGAACCGACTAGGCATGGGAGCAGAAGAAGGAGACGTCTACGTTGACCAACTAGACCGCTTCAAAGAAGCCGGAGCCTGTGGAACCGCAGCCGTAATCTCCCCAATCGGAGGCCTAGAACACAACGGCAACCTACACGTATTCTATAGTGAAACAGAAGTAGGACCCGTTACTAAGAAATTGTATGATACATTAACAGGAATCCAATTCGGTACTGTAGAAGCACCAGAAGGATGGATCCAACAAGTACAATAGAGAGCGGAGACAGGGCGCCCAGCCCACGAGGATTAAGACAATTTCACGAATTGCTCGCCGCACTTTGCGAGTGATTTGTGAAATAGGCTTAACCGGAATGGGTTGCCCTGTCGCAGCTCGTTTCAGCATACTTAGCAAATAAAACATAAAAACCAAACCAATCAAAAATGAGAGGTTTGGTTTTTTCATGTTTTGATGTTTTAATGTTTTAATTTTTAAATTTTAAATTCTTAAACTTTAATTTCTTCATATCATAAAGAAGTTTCGCTTTTAACTTAACCCATACCCCCAAATCCCCAAACAACCATGATAAAATATCATAGAACAAATAAAAGAAAGAGGGATTTTTAAATGAAAATTTATTTTGCCAATGGTTTATTTGCATTAGCAGACCGGATGTTTAACGAATTCGTAGTCGATAAGATTAGAAAGATGGACAGCTCAATCGACGTCTATCTACCCCAAGAAAATGGTGATATCAACGACAAAATGAATTACGCTGACTCAATCAAAATTGCCCAAGAAGATAACAAGGAACTTCTTTCTTCTGATTTAGTAGTCGCAATTCTTGATGGCGACACAATGGATGATGGAGTGGCTTCCGAAATAGGATTAGCTTTCGGCAAGGACATCCCTGTTATCGGAGTTTATACCGACTTACGTCAACATGGATTTAATAATCCCGAAAAGCTTGAAGCTGTAAAGACAATTGGGGAAAATCCTTTTGCATATATCAATAATTACACGATTGGCTTAATCAAAATGAACGGTCTTATGGTCAATAATGTTGACGACATGCTTGAAGGAATTAAGAAATACCAATAAATTATTTTTAATAATTTGATAAAGTAATGTTTCAGTTAAATTACACTAACTTTACAGTTAAGTTATAACTCATTTACAGTTGGATGATATTCAACATTTCGTGGTCTAGACGTTATATGATTACTTCCGTTGAGAAAATTAGTAAACAAAACATATATTTTTTACGGGGGATCATCTTATAATGAAGATCAAAAATTTTGTAGCGTCACTATTCACAGTTTCAACACTTGCATTGATTGGGGTTGGTGCTCAAGCACAAACTGCCGACGCTGCAACAGTTTCAAGTTCAACTACTAGTGGTGTTGTTTATGTTACAAACACAAATGTAGCTTTGCTTTACGGTTCACCAACAAACAACGGTCAAATTACTAAACTTGGACGTGGCCTAGCTAGCAAATCAGCTTGGGCTTACAGTGGCACAGTCACAATTGATTCAACCACTTACTATCAAGTTGGTGCTAACGAATGGGTAAGCTCAAATGATATTTCAACAAGTGCTCCTACTATAACTTTAGATAAAAATATGTATGTAAAAGCTAATGGTGGTGTAAATCTTTATGACTCTCCAAATGGTACCTTTACTGGTTCCACAGTTTCAGGAGGTATGGAATTACACGTTTACGCAAGTAAGACTGATAACAGTGGCAATACATGGTATGACGTTGGTATGAGTCAATGGATCAATGGAAAATACATGTCAGATGATAATGTTAAAGAAACTTTGACAATGTCAGCTACGGCATATGATCCTGTTGTTCTAGGTTCAAATATGGGTTACAGCGGCGTTGCTGCTAACCTTTCCAAATTCCCTAAGGGAACACATTTAAGAATTACTGATAGTAATGGCAATGTTTACGATCGCGTTGTAAATGATACTGGACTTTTTGCTTACAGCAATCCAAATCAATTAGATGTCGCTATGCCTAACTCGCAAGCACTTCAATTTGGTCGTCAAAACGTTACTGTTCAAGTTTTAAGTTAAAAATCAAATAGAGATAAATAAAGGCTGAATCTGTGAGGGATTCAGCTTTTTTGTTTCTTAAATTAATAATCTATTTATTAGAACTAAAAAAAGAACCTCCACCACGTGGAGGCCCTTTTTTTACAAGTGGCAAGATGAAATTTACTGCAGTTTCATTAACTTTAAATGAATCTTACTACTTAAAAAAACATTCTTACGATCCTGTTACGGATATTTGTTCAACTAATGAATCCTAGTGCAACACGTAATGAGTTTGCGCGACTACTTTTTAGGTCGATCTTATGTTAACTTTTGGCACTAGTTTCAAAAATGTCGTTGAACTGTACTGACTCTAACTTTCATTTGCTTATACTGATTCTATCTTACTCATAGTCTGATACTAACAGTCTGATAAAACTTTCTGAATCAAAATCTTCTAGGGCTACAGTTCCTGACACTTCATCTTTACCACATCTTTAATATAGCACGTTTTGTAACCGCTGACAATTTTAAACTATCTGATTTTGCTTAAATTTTTTCTTCTAAACAAATACCTATATATCAAGCTTTTTTGGCACTAAAAAAGGACTCTCCTTATTGAGAGCCCCTAGCTAGATATAAGTGGTAAGATGAAATTTACTGCAGTTTCATCAACGTTAAAATAAATCTAAACTCAAATGAATCTAATTAAATGAATCTTACTACTTGAAACATATCTTACTATGTATGAATCTTTTCTTATTTGTTCAACTAAAGGATCCTAGCGAACCATGTATTGATCTTGTGCGACTAAATAATATTTATAAGTCGATCTTATGTTAACTATTATCGCTAGCTCCTAAAATGCCGTTGAGCTGTAATCTTAATTTTCTTTTGCTTTCTACTAATCCTACCATCTCCTAGAAACGATAAAACTTTCTGAATCAAAATCTTTTAGGGCTACAGTTCTTGACATTCCATCTTTACCACGTCTTTAATATAACACCTTAAGTAAGCGTTTACAATATTTATCTCTTCACTTTATATAAACGTTCATTTTCTCTAATGCCACTGAGATAAAACTTAGTGTCAACCTCTTCAGCATCAATGCTTGCACCATCTTCATATTCGACTTGGTAGATTTTCTCATAATCTTCGATACTGATTTTTTGACGATTTGCCAACTCATCTTCAATGGCAGCTTTATCAATCACGCTTTCAAAACCTGGTTGTATTTCAGCACTGAACAATTCCCCAACAGCACCTGAACCGTAGCTAAACATCAATATCTTTTCATTTTCTTGAGCACCATTGACTAAGTATGACAATAATCCTAAATATAGTGAGCCAGTATACAAATTACCAACGGCCCGACTGAATTTGATACTCTCTTGATAATGTTTTGTCAATTCTTCATATTTATCATCGGGAACATTGCCTTCAAGCGTTCTCAAAGCCTTAGTTCCCATTTTCGTATAAGGAATATGGAACAACATTGTTGAGAAATCTTCAGCAGTTGCATCATATTGTGCACGATACTTTCTCCAAAGGGTCGTAAAGAAGTCAACGTAGACTTCATTGGAGAATTTGCCACGAGCAAAAGCAGTCTTGGAGAAGGTTGGACGCCAGAAATCACCGACATTTCTTGTCATATAAACTGACTTGTGGTCAAATTTCAAAACCCGAGGATTTTGACTGATTATCATGGCGACAGCACCAGCACCTTGCGTTACTTCACCAGGAGTATTGATACCATAGCGAGCAATATCTGTTGCAATGACAAGAGCTTTCTTATCAGGATTGCCGTTGATAAAATCATAAGCTGATTGCAATCCAGCAGTAGCACCGTAACAAGCCTGCTTAATTTCGTATGAACGAATGTCTTCAGGTAATTCCAACAAATTGCTTAAAAAGGCAGCCGTTGATTTAGATTCATCAACACTGCTTTCGGTTCCGACAATAAAGAGACCAATTTTTTCTCTGTCTTCATCCGTCAAAATTTTATCAGCCGCACTGGCAGCCAAAGTAACAGCATCTTCATAAGGTTGAGGGACCGCCTGTTTGTCTTGACCGATTCCAATCGTATATTTATTAGGATCGACGTCACGTGCTTCGGCTAATTCAACAATATCTATATAATCTTTAGGAACATAAAAACCTATTTTATCAATACCTATATCCATAATTTATTTTCTCAACTCCAATAAAATATTTTGTGCATTCTGCAATGAATAATCTTTTGTTTGATTCAATTTCTTCGACACTTGGTCAATTTCTTGTCCAATTGCTCCAGCAGAAATTGCCAAAGATTTACTTTGTAAACTCATGTGCCCAGCTTGAATCCCAGTTGTCACTAAAGCACGTAAGGCTGAAAGATTATTAGCTAAACCAACCGAAGAAACAACGCATTGAAGTTCTTTACTGCTAGTAATCTTCATAATAGCTAAGCTCAATTGTGCCATTGGTAAAGCTCTTATAGCTCCGCCGACGCTGCCTAATTCTACTGGCATCTTCAAAGTTCCTATCAATTGATTCGATTCAATTCGCCACTGGCTAAAGGGCTGATATTGCCCTGATTCAAAAGCAAAACTGTGGGCTGCTGCTTCTTGAGCTCTAAAATCATTGCCGGTTGCTAACAAAACCGCATCGACACCATTCATGATACCCTTATTGTGCGTAACAGCACGTTTAACGGACTGTTGGGCAAACTTGGATAATTTAACGATTCTTGAAGCCACCTCAGAACCAGTCATTTTTTTAGTTGCCAAATCTTCAAAATTAACTTTTGCTTCAACAGTAATGACTTGTCCTTGACCACTATTAGATAAGATGCTGCATAAAACATCCCCTGAAATCAAAGTTGATATTTTATGAGCTGTCTTCTCCAAAATAGTATTGACTAAATTAGCCCCCATCGCATCAACCGTGTTAATTCCTAATTCCACCTCAGTAAAATCCTGATAGTGGTTAAAATGCATCGATACGACGCCACCGCCACGTTTGAGTAAACTTGGATGAGCTTGTTGGGCAAACGCAAAAATTTCAGAATCAGCTGCTTCCAATTTTTCATTAGCTTCTTGAGTGAGGTTTTCCAAAACTATTTGTCCATAAATAATTCGAGAACTTGGAAAAGTCTTGAACCCCCCACTGTGCTTAATGCGTTTAGCGCCATTTGAAGCTGCCGCCACAACTGATGGTTCTTCAGTGACCATCGGTACTAAAAAATTTTTCCCATTGATCAAGAAGTCCGTTGCAAAACCATATGGCAAACTAAAACTGCCAATTTGGTTCTCGCTCAAACTATCGGCTAAATCTTTAGAAATAGTTTTACGTTCTTCTAATTCTTTAGCTTGAGCAGCAGTCAGATAACCGCTATCCAATAATAATTTAATTCGTTCTTCATCGGTCATTTGGTAAATTTTCATACTAATTTAATACCCATTGCCATAGCCATACCTCCACCAATACATAATGAAGCAAGGCCAGTTTGCTTTTCTTCCTGTTGTAAAGAGTTTATCAAAGTGGCAATCATTCGACTTCCTGTGGCACCTAAGGGGTGTCCTAAAGCAATCGCACCACCATAAATATTTAACTTATCTTCGGGAATCTTTAAATCTCGACTAACAGCCACTGCTTGAGCTGCAAAAGCTTCATTGACTTCAAATAAATCGTAATCATCTAAATCAGTTTTGTAACGATCGAAATATTTTTTGATTGCATAATAAGGTGCGTAGCCCATATAGTTTGGGTCGATACCTACTTCAGTATAGCCAGTAATTTCAGCAACATAAGTTAAACCTAATTCCTTAGCACGACTTGCACGCATCAAAATAACGGCAGCAGCTCCATCATTGATTGGCGAAGAATTACCTGCTGTTACTGTACCATGTTTTTCAAAGACAGTTCGTAATTGCCCCATCTGTTCCAAAGTTGTCGTTGGTCTAACTGACTGATCAGTCGTCACGCTTGTTTCATCCACTTCAATTGGAATAATTTCTTTAGCTAATTTTTCTTTAGCGCGATAAGCTTTTTGATGCGATTGAAAGGCAAATTGGTCCTGTTGTTCTCGAGTGATATGATACTTCTTAGCAACGTTTTCAGCTGTCATTCCCATTGGCAAATGGTTGAAAGCATCGTTCAAGCCATCATTGAACAAAGTATCGGATAGCTTTTCTTCAGCTTCCATTTTACCAATTCTTGGAGCATAAAATGGAGCATTTGACATACTTTCAACGCCACCTGAAACGACAATTTCAGCATTGCCCATCGTGATAGCTGAGACGCCTTCATAAATGGCTTTCATACCTGAACCGCAAACTTGATTTACCGTCATGGCTGTTGAATCTACTCGGCCGCCGACATTTAAAGCAATTTGACGAGCACTATTTTGACCCAAACCGCTTTGATAAACATTTCCAAAAATGAATTGATCAACGATTTTGGGGTCAACGTGATTATTTTTTAAAAGTTTGGCAACTAATTTAGTTCCTAATTGAACGGCTGTTAAATTAGCAAATTGACCTCTGAATTTGCCAATAGCTGTTCGTTTTGCATCTATGATTACAATTGGATCCATAATTCATTTCCCTTCAAACTTGGTAGAATATCCTTAAGCTTTAATAATAATTTAATTAGCAAACAAAAACAAATAAAAAAACGGAGAATTTTCTTATGCGTACTATTGATTTAATCTTATTGTTAAATGATTTCAAGAAAAATAATCGAATTTTTATTGAAAAAAATGACCAAAAGTTGGCTGTTGTCGACCTCGAAGTCGCAAATGACGAGATTATCTTGAAAACTTCTGATAACAGACATGCTTTGAAAAACTGGGAATTTCTCTTATTGCTCAATAAAAAAGAATTATATGAAATGCCGATTTTTTACGATAATAAAAACAGCCACCAACAACTCTTCGGATTCAGAGTTAGTGATGACTGTCTACTACTTGGTTAATTATTTAGATGACTTAGTATTTCCAGTCGTCTTTTTTTCTGCTTGAATTTTTTTAGAAAGTTCAAGAATATAAGGTTTCAATTCATCCTTAACTTCTGGATGCGTTAGTCCATATTCAATATTAGTCTTAACGTAACCGAACTTATTGCCGACATCGAATCTTTCACCTTTGAATTCATGTGCAAAGACACGTTGAGTCTTATTCATACGATCGATGGCATCAGTTAATTGGATTTCGTTACCAGCACCAGGTTTTTGAGTGTCCAATAAATCAAAAATCTCTGGTGTTAACAAGTAACGTCCGATAATAGCTAAATTGCTTGGAGCATCTTCCATCTTAGGCTTTTCAACAAATTTCTTAACATTGTACAATCCAGGTTCATTTTCGCCTTCAGGATCGATAACGCCATATTTTGAAACGTCTCTTTCAGGTACTTGCATAACAGCAATTGTTGAAGCATGAGTCTTTTCATAGTCATTAATCAATTGTTTTGTCAATGGAACTTTATCTTTCATCAAATCATCACCTAGCATAACGATAAATGGTTCACCAGCGATAAATGACTTGGCTTGAGCAACAGCATCGCCTAACCCATTTGGATGTGCTTGACGGCTGTAATACAAGTTAACTCCTAAATTAGTTGTATCTTGAACAACCTTTAATAGAGCCGTTTTATTCTTTGATTCAAGATTTTGTTCCAATTCTGGTACAGAATCGAAGTGATCTTCGATTGAACGCTTATTTTTACCAGTGATTATCAAAATATCCTCAATACCTGAAGCCTTAGCTTCTTCCACAATAAATTGAATCGTTGGCTTATCAACGATTGGCAACATTTCCTTTGCCAAGGCCTTAGTAGCTGGCAAGAATCTTGTTCCTAATCCCGCAGCTGGTATAATTGCTTTTCTGACTTTCATTGATTACTCTCCTTTTTCTTGCGACTGCAAATAACTAGTTAATCGGCCAGTATTCTTTCTCAAAAATGGTCCTTCGTAAGCTTCAGCAAAACCGACGTTTACGGCATTTCCAAATAAAAAGATTGTCACTGACATATTCATCCATAATAAAAATACAATAATTGCTCCAATCGTGCCATAGTTATTCCAAGCTGATCCAAAATATTTTAAATAATAAGAAAATAATTGCGATAAACCTAGAAGACCAACGCTAGTAATGACCGTACCAGTAATTATGTGTTTCAATTTCAAATGAATATTCGGCAAAAAATAAAATAAAGCAAAAACGATCAAAAACATTATAACAATAGCTAGCGGCCATTTCCACGTCACAAAGATGTCTACAAAATGTGGATCAATGTTAAGCAACGGCATCAGCCAGTGCAAAAAGGCCTGCCCAAATGTAAACGTTACGATGGCTGCCACACCAATTAACAATAACATTAACGTCATAAAAAAAGCTAGTCCCCTACGGATAATAAAGTTCACAAGGGTTTGATTGGTAAAAAGATTATCAACATCTAATCCATAGGCTTCATTCATCGTCATTTGCACAATGTTCAATCCACGAGAAATCGCCCATAAAGCGACAATAATACCAACTGACAAGACGCCCGTATTAGAATTGGACAAAACTTTTGTAATCGTCGGCAACAAATAGTGGTGTAGGTCATCAGGTAAAATAAAACCAATATATTCTATTACCGTTGGTTTATCCAAATGTAATAATGGAATAAAGTTTCCAACGACAATGACTGCTGGAAAGAGTGACAACAGGATATAATATGTGATTGCTTTTGAAGCCATAGTGACATTAGAATCGCTCATTGCTTGGGTAACATATTTAGCTAGTTCAACAAATTTCTTTTTTTTAGATAAATTTTGTTTAAATAGTGGCACCTGTTGTTTATTATCTTCCATGATTTACACCATTTTTATAGTAAGTATTTTGCATCGTATTCTGGATCTTGTGAAGTCAAAATTTTAGGACCGTCTTTGGTAATGGCAATTGTGTGTTCGTATTGAGCGGAATCAGTTCCGTCGGCAGAAACAAAGTATTCCCAACCGTCAGCTTTGACAAACTTGTCCTTAATTTCCCAAGTTCCTAAGTTGACCATTGGTTCAATCGTAATTGTCATGCCTTCACGCAAGCGGAGTCCTTGACCAGGTTCACCGTAGTGAGGGACATTTGGAGCTTCGTGCATTGTGGGTTGAATTCCATGACCAATCAAGTCGCGAACGTCTCCCATGTGATTCTCGTCTTCAACATAGTGTTGGATTGCATAACCGATATCGCCTAAACGATTGCCGATTACAGCTTGGTCGATTCCTAAGTACAAAGCTTTTTTCGTAACATCCATCAATTTCTTGTCTTCATCTGAAAGTTCACCAACTGCATAAGTCCAGCAAGAATCACTTTCATAGCCATTCAAATTAACGGTCATATCAACTTTTAAAACATCGCCGCTCTTTAGAATCAAGTTCTTGCGAGGAATTCCATGGGCAACTTCATCATTGACGCAGACGCAAGTAGCATATTTGTAACCTTCAAAGCCTTTTTCTGATGGACGACCACCGTGGGATTCGATATAGTCGTTCGCAAAATTTTCAATTTCCATTGAGGAAATTCCTGGTTTGATAATATCACGCAAACCAATATGTGTGTTAGCAAGTAACTCTCCAGACTTTCTCATTCCTTCGATTTCTCTTGCTGATTTTAATGTAATCACTTTATAAACATGTCCCTTCAAAAAAAGTTAATTTCATTATAACATTCTAGTAGTTTTGGATTTAGATAGCTGGTCATATTAATTTTTGCTATAATATTTCAAGATATAAAAAAATGAGGCGACAAATAAATTATGACAAAAGTAAAAATAGTATTCGCCAGTATTACTGGAAATGATGAAGATATCGCATACGTCTTGACCGAGAAGTTTGAAAAATTAGGTTGCGACGTTGATATGAGTGAAGTTTCTCAAACTGATGCAGCAGACTTCGAAGATTCTGATATCTGCATCGTTGCTAGTTACACTTATGACCAAGGAATTGTCCCCGATGAAGCACTAGATTTCTATGACGACATGAAAGATTTAGATCTTTCTGGAAAAGTATATGGAGTTTGTGGCTCTGGAGATACCTTTTACGAAGATTTTTGTCGTGCCGTCGATGAATTTGGAAAAGTCTTTGATGACGTTGGTGCTACGAGAGGATCAGAACCTGTTCGAGTAGAATTAGACCCTGAACAAGACGATATTGATCATCTCGATAATTTTGCCGATGAAATCTATAAAAAGGCACGAGAAATGGATCTTTAAACATGGACTTTATAAAAAAATATCGTAATTTTGGGGTATATTGTTTCTTTGGCTTTTTAGCATCGCTAATTAATATCGTAATTTTTGACTTATCGCACAATGATTTACACATTACACTCTGGATAGCCAACACCGTCGCTTGGTTCATCTCTAATTTCTTTTCATTTTTCGTCACCAAACGTTACGTCTTCAAATCAGAGATGGGTGATTTAAAAAAAGTTTTTCAAGAAGGAATTGCTTTTTTGGTGTCACGCATCTTTTCGTTGGTCTTTGATGATATTTTCATGATTGTTGCTGTCTTTATCTTCCCTTGGAACAACTTAATTATTAAAGCTATCGACCAAGTTATCGTCGGACTCTTCAATTATTTCTCATCAAAATTGATTTTCAATTATAATAATCGTCATTTAATTGAACGATTTAGAGCTTTACGAGATAAAAGAAAAAGTCGCAATGAAATTTAATTTTCATTGCGGCTTTTTTGTTATTTAAATTCATTTGGACGGTTCTTGGTTTGTTTAAAGTAATAGCTGATTGAATCGAGGATACGATCAGAAGCTTGACCATCGCCATAAGGATTCTTAGCGTTAGCCATGCGGTCATACTCTTCTTTATTAGTAATCAAATTAGTCATTTCTTTTTCAACGACATTTGCATCAGTTCCAACTAACTTCAAAGTACCAGCTTCAACGCCCTCAGGACGTTCAGTCGTATCACGCAATACTAGAACTGGCTTGCCAAGTGAAGGAGCTTCTTCTTGAACGCCACCAGAATCAGTCATGATAAAGTAGCTTCTTGATGCTAAGTTGTGGAAATCAACAACATCTAATGGATCAATCAAATGAATTCGATCGATGCCACCTAGAATATCCTTAGCAGTCTGTTGAACGACCGGATTCAAGTGGACTGGATAAACTAACTCAATATCATCGTGTTTAGCAACAACCTTTTTCATAGCATTGAAAACTTGTTTCATTGGTTCGCCTTGGTTTTCGCGACGGTGCATTGTAATCAAAATCATTTTCTTATCCGGATCGATCACATCCAAGATATCGTGGTGATAATCCTTGTGAACTGTACTCTTCAAAGCGTCAATAGCTGTATTCCCAGTCACAAAAATATTTTCGCCCTTGTGATTTTCCTTCAACAAATTAGCTTTACTCTCGTTTGTTGGAGCAAAATAAAGATCCGTTAAATCGTCAGTCATTTGACGGTTCATTTCTTCTGGCCATGGTGAATACTTATTCCAAGTCCTTAAACCAGCTTCGACGTGGCCAATACTTGTTTGATGGTAGAATGCCGACAAGGCAGCACTGAAAGTCGTCGTCGTATCGCCATGAACTAAGACGATGTCAGGCTTTTCTTTTTCGATAATACTATCGAGTTCTTTTAAGACCAAACCAGTAATGCCACTCAAAGTTTGGCGTTCTTTCATAATATTCAAATCATAGTCGGGCGTGATCTTGAAGATTTCAAGAACCGAGTCAAGCATCTCACGATGTTGGGCCGTAACTACGGTAACAGTCTCAAAACGGTCACTATTTTGTTTTAATTTCAAAACTAATGGAGCCATTTTGATTGCTTCTGGTCTAGTACCAAAAACTGTCATAACTTTAATTTTATCCAAAATTATCACCTCAATAAATTAGTTACAGTATATCAAAGATGCGATTAATATTATAGGTAGATAAAGCCTCTTGAGGATATCTATTATTTTCTGAAAAGGTATGGTTATAATAGTTTATTATGATAAATCTAACGATACTAATTATATTAAGTATTTTAACAACATTGATTGCTTTTTTTGCCGTTTTGGCAATTTACAACACTGTAATCAAAGCAAAGGGGCGAAAATATTGGTGGATAGCACTTCTTTTTTTGATAATTCTTTATTTGATAGCGTTTTACGCATATTTTCATTTTAAGTAAAGCGCTTACTGAAATTGATTGTTAAAAATGAGTATTAATTTTACTAACTTTGAGTTAAAATTACTAATGTATTCAAATAATGAATGAAATTTTTGGAGGATTATCGATGGTTTTAACAAACGGTAACGAAATTTTCAATGACGCCCGCAAAGGCAAATATGCTGTTGGTGCTTTTAACATCAACGACTTGGAATGGACACGTGGCATTTTAGCTGCTGCTCAAGAAATAAATACACCTATCTTGGTTCAAACATCAATGGGTGCTGCTAAGTACATGGGTGGTTACGAACTATGTCTACACCTTGTACAAGACACAATCAAATCAATGGGTATTACAGTTCCAGTTGTAATGCACTTGGATCACGGTAACTACGAAGCTGCTAAGGAATGTATCGAAGTTGGTTACAACTCTGTTATGTTTGATGGCCACGACTTACCATTCGACGAAAACCTTGAAAAGACAAAGGAAATCGTTAAATTAGCTCACGCTAAGGGTATGTCTGTTGAAGCTGAAGTTGGTTCAATCGGTGGTACTGAAGATGGTATTACTGGTCTTGGTGAACTAGCTGATGTTGAAGAAGCTAAGACACTTGCTTCTACAGGCGTTGACTACCTTGCTGTTGGTATTGGTAACATTCACGGTGTTTACCCTGACAACTGGAAAGGTTTGAGCTTTGATCGTCTACAAGAATTAGCTGCTGAAATCTCAACACCACTTGTACTTCACGGTGGTTCAGGTATCCCTAAGGAACAAATCGTTAAGGCTATCTCAATGGGTATCTCAAAAGTTAACGTTAATACTGAATTACAACTTGCTTTCGCTAAAGCAACACGCGAATACATCGAAGCCGGCAAAGACCAAGATGTTGATGCTAAGGGTTATGACCCACGTAAGTTGCTTGCACCTGGTACAAAGGCAATTACTGATACAACAATCGAACGTATCAAGTGGTTCGGTACACCTTCAGTTAAATAATTATTTAATTGATAATTTAAAAGACGAGATTACATCTCGTCTTTTTTTGTACCCTATTTCAACTAAAAAAGCATCCCTTTAGAGTTTACAGAATAACTGTTTACTCCTCAAAGAGATGCTTTTTTTCATTTTTGATAATACAAAACTTTTAGCCAATCTAATATTAAAAACATCAAACAACTAATCAAGAAGACAACCAAAATATCGATTGCTCCTACCTTCAAGAAGAAGATACTAATCAAAGTTGAAAGAATAAAATTAATCAAAATAACTGTCCCAACTGCTTTGCTAGTTTTAATGCTCCAGAAATGATTTCTAGTTCTAGTGGATAGAATCATCCCCATTGCCGAATAAATCAAGTAAGCAAAGAGTAAGCCGCTAATCTGACCATGATTTAAAACGGTGTAATTTAATGTATACCATAAAATCAGAAAGCCTAACAATAACCAACCAATCGTATAAATAGCCGATATTTTAGTTAGATTTTTCAAATTCCAATTTTCTGGTAATCTCTTGGTCCTGACTCGATCAGTCCCTAGAGTTAAAGTTACGCAATCATTAAAAATGACTATAAAGACAATGATATTTAATGAGACTGGGAAGAAATTAGTAAACAGATATCCACAAGTTAGCAACAAAGCTAACTGAGCTGTTCGTGCTAGTTTTGTAATCAACCAAGTCATCATTCGCTGATATACTCGATGCCCTGATTCAACTAATTCCGTGATTCCCATTAAAGATGGTGCCGTTAAAATGATTCTGGCTGCCATTTTAGAAATATCGGTAGCTGAATCAATTGCTATTCCGACATCCGCTTGTTTTAATGCTGGAGCATCATTGATACCATCGCCAGTCATCCCGACGACATGACCTTGATTTTGCAAAGACTTAACGATTTTGAATTTATCCTTTGGATAAACATTAGCAAAACCATCAAACTCTAAGGGATTATTTAAAGCATCATTAACGGTTCCAATTGGTTTACTCAAACCAACATTTTTAGCAATTGCACTTGCTGTAGATGCTGTATCGCCAGTTACCATTAGGATTCTTACGCCTTGCTCTTTTAATGCAGCAATCGTTTGTGGCATATCATCCTTTACTTGATCCTTAAATGTCAATAATCCGATTACTTCTTGATTGACTGCTAAGACTAAGACTTGTAATCCCAACGAAGCTTGCTTTTCAATTTGCCTTAAAGCTTTATCATCTAAATCACCTTTAACCGGTGAACCCAAAAAGACTTCATCGCCATTTTTAAGAACCGCCTTAGCCCCCTTTAATTTTGGATCAAAGGAAACTTGTTCTTTAACAATTAATTTAGAAATATTTTTGTCTTTGGCAGCTTTTAAAATAGCTTGGTCTAAGGGATTAACGCTGCTAGTTTTGACAGTTGCTAAAGCATACTGCAATAAATATGACTCAGCTACCCCATTTAAACTTATCAAATTATCTAATCTAGGTTCATTTTTAGTGATGGTCCCAGTTTTATCCATCAATAGGACATCCATTGACCCGGCTTCTTGAATTCCAGTTAAACCACTGACTAGAATACCCTTTTTAGATAAGATACCTGCTTCCAAAGAATTAGCCACGGCAAAACTTGATGGCATAGAGATTGGAATCGTAGCGACAAACAAGATTACCAAAAATGGCAATAATGTTAGAAACGGAGTCTGACGAACTAGAGCTGCAATAGTTAAGATTACCGCTAAAACGATATCTAGATAGGCTAAATATTTAACCACCGTAAACAGCAAATTCTCCAATCTACCAGGAGCTTCATTGGTTCTCACTAATTCAGTAGTTTTGCCAAGACTGCTTTCTTTGCCAATCTTCTGAACTAAAACATCAGCGCTGCCTTCAATCACAGTCGACCCAGAATACAGCCCATCGCCTTCAATTTTCGTAATAGCGCTGGTTTCACCGGTTACAACTGCCTGATTAACCAAAATAGTTCCCGCGACTATTTTACAGTCTGCGGGAACTATTGATCCTACCGACAAGTGTATTAAATCATCTGGAACCAACTCACGACTAGAAATCTTTTGCCATTTGCCATCTCGAAAGACACTTGTATAAGCAATCAATTTCGAATCTAACTCCCCAATGGATTGAGCAGCTCGATTCTCTTGAATCGCCCCATCAATTGCTGAAAACAAGAGTAAAGCAAAGATAAATCCAACCTGAATGTAGTTGCCTAATAACAATTCAATGATTAAAGCCAACTCGATAATATAAGGAATCGGTCCAATCAAACGTTTGCCAATCAAACTGAGAAAAGTTTTTTTGATTTTTGGAGTCTCATTAAAACCGCTCTCTTGTCTGATTTTTGTTACATCTTGTGTAGTAAGACCATATTTTTCTTTCATGATTATGTGTTAATTAGTCAAAGTCGACATCATTAGGGAAGTGTGCTAAATTGGCTTCCTTGCCTAACTCTTCCTCGATTCTCAATAGTTGATTGTACTTAGCCAAACGTTCACCACGAGCTGGAGCACCTGATTTCAATTGTTCAGCGTGCATAGCAACTGTAAAGTCAGCCAAGAATGAATCTTCAGTTTCACCTGAACGGTGAGACATCATTGTTGTGTAGCCATTCTTTCTAGCAACACGGATAGCTTCCATAGTTTCTGTAACAGTACCGATTTGATTCAATTTGATTAAGAAACTGTTTGCCATACCCTTCTTGATAGCTTTTCTGAAGAGTGCAGGATTTGTACATACGTTATCATCAGTAACAATTTGAACACGATTGCCATTCTTTTGAGTAAATTTAGCAAAATTATCCCAATCATTTTCGCCAAATGGATCTTCCATTGAAACAATAGCTGGATATTTATCTAATAGTCCTTCATAATATGTGCCCATTTCGTCAGCTGAACGTTTTTCACCTTCGAATAAGTATGAACCGTCATCTTGAGCGAAACTTGATGCAGCAGCATCAAAGGCAATACCAATTTCTTCGCCAGGAACATAACCGGCATCTTTAATAGCACAGTTTAATTCATCAATAGCAGCTTCACTTGATGGAAGGTCTGGAGCAAATCCACCTTCATCGCCAAGTCCTGTTTGATAGCCTTCTTTTTCAAGGTTTTTCTTTAGTTGATGGTAAACATTAACGATTTTTTCAAATCCATCTCTAAAGGTTGTGCGCTTGATTGGAGTAATCAAGAATTCTTGCATATCAATACCATTGTCAGCATGTTCTCCACCGTTGATAACATTGTGGAATGTTTGTGGCAATTCAAGATCGACACCACCTAAGTAGCGGTATACTGGAATCTTTTCACTATTTGCTGCAGCACGGACATTGGCAATTGAAACACCGAGAATTGCATTGGCACCTAATTTTGCCTTATTAGGAGTGCCATCAAGATCAATCATCATTTGATCGATGTGAGCTTGGTTGAATGGATCTGCACCCTTTAGTTTATCGTTGATTAAAGTATTAACATTGTTGACAGCCTTTAAAACACCTTTTCCGTCAAGTCTGTCTCCACCGTCACGCAATTCAACGGCTTCATTGTCACCAGTTGATTTACCTGATGGAACACTTGCACGACCTAAGACACCATTTGAAAGTAAAACATCTGCTTCAACGGTTGGGTTACCACGTGAATCGAATACTTCCCTAGCTTTTACGTTCTCAATTGTTACTGTCATATAAATACTCCCTTCTTAATCATAAAAAAAGACGACTACCTCAAATAATTCCCCCAGTATTAGGTGGTTATCTAAAGTAGACGTCATCAATCACAATTAAGTAATATTTTCGGCGAACGTCATCGCCATTCGAACGACTTCATAGTAATATACTTTCTCTGTTTAAACAAGCATAAAACTTAATTTTAGTCGCTATTTATTTGATTGTGAAATATTTTGAACAAAAGAAATTAATGATTTTTTGAGAGAGAATATTGAGCAACTGCTATAGACCGCTATTTATCAACATTTCTGACAGATATCCTCATGAGCGTTTCTTTTGTGAAATCAAGCATTCCTTGCTATACTGTCTTTGTACCAAATAAGAAAGCGCTAACATAGAGGAAGGAGGGGCTAACATAGCAACTTTGTTAAAATCCAAGGTAAGCATAGGTTTGCAAAGTCTGTTTTTTGCCTCCCGTATAGAAAATTACAAAAATCTATGACTAGATGCTTATTTTAGATTAGTGATTGATTTGCTAGTAACTCCCAATTACGATTGATAGGAATAAGACTCATTTCTTAAGTTTACTCAACTCAACATTGATAGACAGACCATAATAATCTCCCTAAATTCGTTAGATACCCCATCATCTGACGGAAAAAACAGTTAATTTCCTACTCCTATCACAAATCAAATCACCAAAAAAAGGACCAGTTGAGTTTTCCCCGTCAACTGGTCCTTTTAGTATACATTTTGTAAATTTTCAATTCGTCTACCTAAACAAATTTATTTAGTTAGGCTTTTTTAGTCTCTTTTTCTTTTGCCTCTTTAGCAATAGCTTGTTGAGCTACTAAATTCAAATAATTAAACGGATTATCATAATTTGGTTGGAAAAGCATATCGACAAAAGCTAAGTCATCAATCGTATTCTCATTTTGAATACAAATTGAAATAGCATTGGCTGATTGTGCAATTTCATGTTTACTAAAGAGCTGAGCCCCAAGGACTTTACGCGTATCTTTATCATAAACGAGATAAATCGTCAGCAAGTCGGTCGTAGGCATATAGTCAGGACGATAGTTATCAGAATAAATTACTCGATCAGCGTTGATACCACTAGCCAAAGCTTTCTTCAAAGTTAATCCGGTCTCAGCTAAAGTATAACCAAATATCTCCATAGCCGTCGTTGCTTGAGTTCCCATGTATCTACGAATGTCGCCAAAAACATTAATACCGGCCAAGGTTCCTTGACGAACGGCACTACTTGCTAGCGGAATATACTTCATTTCACCAGTTGGATTGAACTTAACGACACAGGAATCTCCAGCTGCATAAATATCAGGATCAGAAGTTTGCATATAATCATTAATAATGATGGCTCCATATCCATTCATTTGAACCTGACCTCGTAATAAATCAGTATTGGCAAAAAATCCGGTACAGACGATAACTAAATCGGCTTTATAAGCATGTCCCGCTTTAGTCTTGATGGTTAATTGATCTCCATCAACAATTTCTGAAACACGTTCGCCTAATTGAACTTTTACATTGTGTTCCTTTAACTTATTGATAATCGTATCCGATAATGGTTTATCGACATAATTATTCAAAATTTGGTCTCTAGATTGAATCAATGTTACATCGTGGACAGTATTGGCGTAACTTTCAGCTAACTCAACGCCAACATAACCTGCACCAACAATAGCAATGCTAGGATAATTCAAAGCTGATTCATAAATTTTTTTTGCTTGTTCATAACTCTTGCACAAAAGGACTCGCTTATTGTCCATGCCGCCGATTGGAGGAATCCCTACCTCTGAACCTGTGGTCATGATTAATTTGTCATAAGTATCTTCAAAAATTTCTTCTGTTTTTAAGTTTTGAACGACAATTTTTTTATTTTTCGAATCAATCTTTAAAACATTGTGCTTCATGTTAACCTTAGCTCCATACCCCTCTAGTGTGGTAGGGTCAGCATAAAACATGTCTTCAAGATGATTGACGATTCTGCCTAAATATAATGCAATTCCACATGATAAAAACGCAATATTATCTTCACGTTCATAAACGGTCACATCGGTTTCAGGATGCTTTTCTAAAATTTGTTCAACTGCAGCCGTTCCAGCATGTGTACATCCGACAACGATTACTTTCACTAGTCGGTTCCTCCTCTACAGTAGTACTTTTTTTATCCTATCCTTTATTGCAATTAGAACAACACGACACTTGATTACATTGTAGCAAGCTCAATTTCGCTCATTTTTTTAAAAATTGTATTTTTATCTATTCATAATCGGGCCTGTTTTTGAGAATATTTGTAATATAATAGATGTATATTGACATTTTTTGAAGCGAGGTCATATCCATGAACGAAATCAAATATTCCAGCGACGTACGTTCTAATACTTACAAAGATAGCACAAATATTAGAAAAATTGTTTTTATTAACGAACAAAATGTTCCAGAAAATTTAGAAATTGATGACAAAGAAGATCAATGTACCTACTTCAACCTTTACTCTGACAACAAAGCTGTTGCCACGGCTCGCTTCTTTCCACTTGATGATGGCGGCATCCATGTTCAAAGAGTTGCTGTTCTAAAAAATTACCGTCACAAAAATCTTGGTTCTCAATTATTAAAATATATTTTTAAATTTGCCAAAAAACAAGGTTATAATTATGTCATCCTTGGAGCACAAGATCATGCTCAAAATTTTTATAAAGAATTAGGATTTAAGGTCATCGGCAAACAATATCAGGAAGTCGGCATTGCTCATCATGACATGAAACTTCTATTGTAGTAAGATTGATTCAGTAATCCGATTCAGACATATTTGAGATTATTTAGGGAGCCTATTTAATAATGTATAGATTTTTTATTCAACCTCAACTCGATAAGGTCAATGATTCACTGATCGGCTATGAATTGCTTATGAAAAAAAAGACTGAGCAAGGATGGCGTCCACCAGCAAATTTTTCTGACGTCCCTTCTCACCTCATGGCTAAATTATTGATTGATACAACTAGTTTATTATCCTTAAAAATTGGTTCCGTTTCGGTAAATATCAATCGCAATCAATTGATGGACCAAGAAGTAAGAGCAGCCATTATTGAGGCTCAAAAGAATTTGCGTCCCTTACGACTTGTTGTTGAATTGACAGAAGACAAGCCTGACTACGATTGGAAGAATTCTCAACTGATTCCTTTAATCAAAGATTTCATCAATTATGGCATGGATTTTAGCCTCGACGATTGTGGAACCGGCGTTAATCAATTAGACCAAATTAAAGATTTAGTTCCTCTCGCTTCAGAAATTAAATTTGCAATTCAAAATTTTGGTGAGAAATTACGCGACCCAGATATCGAACAAAAAGTTATTTTCTGGCGTGATTTCAGTCAAAAAAATAACCTCCGTTTTATTTTGGAAGGTATTGAAGACCAAACAGATGACAAATTGGCCGATTCCTTAAATATCGACCTCAGACAAGGCTATTTTTATGGCAAGCCTCGCCTCTTAAAATTAAAAAAAGATGATGACAAATAAAAACAGCTGCTAATCTAAAAATTAGCGGCTGTTTTGTTTTTCCTGTTGAATTGCTTTTTGAGCAACTAAATTCAAATAATTGAACGGATTGTCGTAATTTGGTTGAAAGAGCATATCGACAAAGGCCAAATCTTCAATCGTATTCTTATTTTGAATGCAGACGGAAATTGTATTCGCCGATTGGGCTATTTCATGTTTACTAAATAATTGGGCTCCTAAAATCAGATGATTATCGCGATTATAAACTAATTTAATCGTCAACATACTAGTCGAAGGCATATATTTAGGACGGTAGTAATCATGATACTCGACTGCCGCAGCATTGATTTTACTTTCTAAAGCATGGCTCAAGGTCAATCCTGTTGAAGCTGTCGTATAACCAAATAATTCCATTGCTGAAGTGGCTTGAGTTCCCATGTACTTTTGAATATCCCCGAAGACATTGACCCCTGCAAGAGTTCCTTGACGAATAGCATTAGTTGCCAAGGGCATATAAGCAGGTTTTCCAGTAGGATTGAAATTGACTGTACAAACATCTCCCGCTGCATAAATATCAGGATTTGACGTCTGTAAATAATCATTGATAATGATGGCTCCATGACGATCCATTTCAACTTGTCCACGTAATAATTCAGTATTGGCTACGAACCCGGTCGCAACGATTACAAGATCTGATTTATGTTTCGTTTTAGTTGTTTCAATTATGATATTCTCATCATTGTCATCACGGTCAAAGCCTGTGACCCGTTCGTTTAAAAGAACTTTGACGCCATGATCTTTTAATAAATCAATCACATTTTGCGACATATCTTTGTCTAGATAATTATTTAAAACCTGATTTCTTGATTGAATCAGCGTGACATCATGTTCAGTATTGGCATAGCTTTCTGCTAGCTCCACTCCAACATAGCCTGCGCCGATAATCGTAATATGGCGATGATTTTGAGCTGTCTTATAAATGGCCTGTGCTTGGGCATAATTTTTACACATCAAAATTTTTGGATCTGAGATACCAACAATTGGTGGGACTACTACATAAGACCCCGTCGTCATAATCAACTTATCGTAAGTATCATTGATAATCTCATGCGTCTGCATATTTTCACACATCAAAGTCTTATGCTTAGCATCAATTTTTAGAACATCATGTTTCAATTTAATTTTGGCGCCCATTTTTTCCAAATCTTCAGGAGTTTCATAAAACATGTCTTCTAAATGCTTGACTCGTTTCCCCAGATATAGTGCAATCCCACAAGATAGGAAAGAAATATTATCATCTTTTTCATAGACGGTCACTTCTGTTTCGGGATGATCGTTTAAAATTTGCTCAACTGCTGCAGTACCGGCGTGAGTACAACCTACAATCACTACTTTCATAAGTTTCCCCTCATTTTTCTAAATATACATAAATTAATTTTGAAATAATTAAACATAAATTTAAAAATAACTACACTATTGACTAATATTATAAACCATTCAATTAATCAGTGAATAAAGAGTATACTAATAACCGGAATTATTAAGTATTAATAAACACCTGTATCTTAAAAATGAACTTCTATGTTAGACTTTTCTTAATTGAAAAAATAATAAAATTAAATAATTGAGGGAAAAACTTGCCAGATATCATTTTAGGAAGCATCATCAATAATTATCTGAATATCAATTCAGCAATTATTACTCTAGTGACAATTGGTCTGATAACGATCATTACGATCGTTGCTTATTCACTCGAACGAATAATCGGTAAGTCGTCGCCCTCTTATCAAAAATTTTTTAAACACCTAATAGAGGGATTAGTTCTAACCTTTAGTATGATTATGTTGCAACAGATATTCCATATTTTAAATACGGGCTCAATCAATCACGGCTGGCTGTATGCCAATGCTCAATTGACGATTCTGCTCTACTGCATGTATCTGATTCGCAATAAGATTACTTTACTGATCAATATTTTAATGCCTTTTGCATATTACACATCTATTAATTTAGATCGTTTGGAAAATAAAAATTTACCATTCTTTGCCGTCTCGTACATTTTCTTGGTTATTATCGTAATTTATATTTATCAGCAAACTGAAAAATTGCAACGCTCTGAATGGAAATATTTAATCATGCAACTATTCTTTGGATTATCTTGGTGGATACTCCTTTGGGTCGATCATAGTTTTCCAATGCTTGAAATCATTAATATGCTCATAGTTTTCTTGATTTATATGGCAATAATTCGTTTTTGTGCAAAAAAACTAGAAGATACAATGATTAATTATGATGATTTAAAAGTGAAAGTAAATTACGATGAATTAACTGGAATCAGGAATCGAGCCAGCTTAGATAAAACAGCTCAAGAACTTTTTGAAACTTATTCTAATGAAGAAATCCCGTTAACTGTTACCATGTTTGATATCGATCACTTTAAAGAATTCAACGATACATATGGACACAGCACCGGCGATGAAGTTTTGAAGCACGTTGCCCAGACGATTGAGCGGGAAATGTTTTTAGGTGATGCCAAGGGGGAACTATTCCGTTTTGGAGGCGAAGAATTTATTATCGTCTTTCGAGGCAAGAAGCCAGCCCAATGCATCCCTATCATCGCAAATCTTAGAGAAGCTTTAACTAACACACCTTTGGTTTTAAATGGCGAAAAGTTAGAAATAACAATTTCTTTTGGCGTTTCCAAGCTTGATAAGACCGATCTTAACTTCGATGACCTCTTTAATCGAGTCGATCGCTATTTATACGAATCAAAAAACCTTGGTCGCAACCGTTTGACTGTTGAAGGATTGACATATAATTTTAATAAATTAACTAAATAAGCATCACTGACTATAAAAATCAGTGATGCTTTTTTCGTATTTTCAACTGTATATTTTTCTAAAATTCGAAATAAAAAAATAGTGAGAAATTAATCTCACCGTCGGGAAGGAATCAGTTGTTTTTAAATCTGGTAGTCCCTACGCATAATATTAAACCATGTGACACACTAGCGCAAGCATTAAACTGTTAATTTTAAAATGAATAATGATGCTTCAAAGATGGGACGACTATCTTATCGGAAATGCCAATAATTACTCCTTGGAAAAACATTGCTAGAACGGTTCCAATCCCTACGGACAGGATATTACCCGTCAAGAAATAACAAATAATCATAATGATTACTGGTGGTGTATAACTGATTAATTGTCCCCAGCCAGCTGAACCATGAAGATATTTGAAACGTAAGAGATAAGCTAATTCGTCATTAGGATGTTGTATCAAATTGCAACGTTGATAAATCGAAGTTCCGATGGATACCCCAATTAAGCCGATAACATCGACCAATAATCGTGAAGCTATCGATAAATTATTCAATTGTAAAGGATTGAGGATGTCTGAAAAGAAGCCAACCAAATAACTGAATGGCAATGAAAATAGTAAATTGGAGATAAAAATATGTTCATCGAATTTGCCTAATAAAAATTGATTGGCAATCGTTACAATGACCGCATAAACGAATAAGGTCGTTCCATAACTTGAATGCAATAGGGATGAGATGTTGACCGCTGAAGCCGTCCAGACAGCACTCCCCATGTTGCTGTCAATCATTAAAGCATTGGCAAAAGCATCTAAGACGATTGCAAAAACTAAATAGCCTAACCGAATTTTAAATTTTCCCTGTCTCAAAACAATATCCTTCCACATATAACAAAAGAGAGCTAAGACCAAATAAGGTCAGCTCCCTTTTTATTTGATTTCATTGATTAGTTTAATTAAGGACTAATTCAATGTCAATCGGCTTATTTCTTAGGGTGATTCATTTCATCCATGCTCAATAAGTGATATTCATGTTTTTCATTTGGATCATAAGCTTCAATTTGAGCCATCATTCCAGTATCTTCGTGTTCTAGAATGTGACAGTGATACATATAAACACCAAATTTAGTGAATTGAACAGCTAATCTAACTGTTTCACCTGCATTGACACCAACCGTATCTTTCCAGCCATGTTCATTAGGATATGGTTCTTTGCCATTACGACTGATGACTAAGAATTGGCAACCGTGCATATGGAATGGATGAATCATTCCGCCATCCATATCGTTAGTATTAACAACGTCCCAAAGGACAGTATCGCCAATCTTTTGCTTGCGGTCGATTCTTTGCATATCAAAGAGTTTGCCATCCAAACGTACTTGGTCATCCATCCCTGACATAACAGTCTTTGTAACAGGAAGTCCTGGTGTAACTTTTGGTGCGTCGATAGTTGTTAAGTGTTCTGGCAATTTAGAATCGTCAGCAGCATATTGACCAATCTTAAATTTCATAATTGGCATATCATCGCTCATCAAAGTTACCACGTCACCTGGTTTCTTGTCGCCAAAGTCAACGATAACTTCTGCACGTTCAGCACAAGTTAACATCAATTTCGTGAATTTAACGGGTTCTGGCAAAATGCCGCCGTCAGAAGCAATCTGTGTAAATTCGTGATTGTCGTCAAAGTGCAATCTCCATTCACGACGATCAGACCCATCCAAGATTCTTAAACGGACTTTTTGTGTCGTAACATTGAAGACACCATTGATTGTTCCATTGACTAAAGCATACTTGCCAAGAGTTCCATCGACATCATAATCTTTTTTATAATCAAGTTGATTATCATGATAAGTTCTATCTTGTAAAATCACTGGAATATCATCGACGCCATAGTTTCTTGGTAATGGCAACTTAGCTTCTTCATCATCTGTAACGACGACAGCAGCAGCTAATCCATTCCAAACTTGGCGAGCTGTATTTGGACATGGATGTGGGTGAATCCAATCAGTTTGTGCAGGTTGGTCCAAAGTGAAGTCGATATCACGACTGCCATCTGGATAAACCGGTGCATGCGGACCACCATCAACGATAGGTCCAGTAACATTTAGTCCATGCCAGTGAAAAGTTGTTACTTCTGACAATTTGTTAACTAGGTGAACATGGTAGTGAACGCCTTTTTTCAAAACAATTGTTTGTCCTAACAATGAAGCATTGTAGCCCCAAGTCTTTGTCTTAGCACCAGGAAGAATTTGTGTTTCGCCCTCTTGAGCCGTAATTGTGTAATAAACATCGTTTCCGTCAACTTTATCTGGTTCCAAAGCTGCGGGAATATTTAAAGGTTGATCTGGTACATCAGCCTTTTCTAGTGGAACATAGCCACCATCGTGTAAATCGAATATGGGTTCATCGAAGAAATAATCGTTATAAACCTTTGAATCTGTCATTTAAAATTCGCCACCCTATTTAGTTTTTGATCGGAAAGTGCAAATGAAACCTACTAAAGCATCAACAAACATACCAATTGCCATCATATACATTGCAATCATATTCTTATTTGCAAAAACAAAATAAAGCAAAATAGCATAAAAAACCAGCATGATTAATGAAAATGTTTTTGAACTGCTTGACACTGTATCACCACCAAAAATTTAATACAGTTACATTCTAATACAGTTTCTTCTATATTAAAAACTATTTTCGGGTAACCTAAAACATTAATATGTATAAATGACTAACTCGCCATCGATATAATTTCCTAAATAAACATCTGAAACATCGACCTTTTGCTTTTTCAATTCTTCTTCGACCCAATCTTCATCTTTTTTTATTGATTCCAATTCATCATAGTCAATTTTCCCATCCAAAATGATTGGATAACGCAAACTGTCTTCATCTTTCATAATGATAGTCAACATACCATTACGTTCAAAAACGGCCCGCTTAACATTTCGGATATCCATCACGCCAGACTGACGGAGCTTAAATGACAGGTCATTGGCAGATAAGCCATTTTTCAGTGCTAAATCTACATCGATGTGACCATTTTTGACAATTACTTTGGGGGTACCTTCAACTACCTTCTTAAAAATATTATTGTGGTTGGTCAAAAATTTTGCTACAAAAACGACCATCGTCCAAATCAGCAAGACCAAAGCAAATTGCAAAATCGTGATGCTTGAATTGTAAATCATACCACCGACGATACCACCAAGAACGTAGTTTTGAAGTTGATCAATCGCACTTGTAGGTGCAATGTTGCCTCGTCCAAAGAGATTGATTTGTAGAACCATGAATAGGAAACCGATAATAAATTTTAAAGTTAAATCTCCGTAATTTAAATCCATCATTTCACCTACTTTTTAATCAATTTAATTTGTTTTGTGCTGACAATACCAGCTTCACTTAACGTAAAACTAGTTTGATTGTCGTCGAAACTAACTTTGTAAATTTTAGAACCAGCTTTAATCAGCATTCCTTCAGTCAAACTGGAACTATTGGAATAGACTTTTTTCAAGGAGACATCTTGATCCTTGGCAATTGATTTCATTAATTCCAACGTTTGCGAATTTTTATTGCTGACATCAAGTTGTTGTTCATAATTGTTATAGTTGATTCCTAAAAACAATAAAATTCCTAAAACAAAAATAATCAACAAATCACGATATTTATTGTCCGACCTATTTTTGAAATACAAAAAAGCCGTGACTAGGATTGCTAAAGCTAAAACTAAGGTTCCAATAATGAACATGAAATTGGGTTGGTCACTATGATTGGTTATATATTGATACGAATAAAAATCCATTTATATCCCTTCAATCATTTATTAATTTACATTTAGTATACCAAAAAGCCCATTTAAAGGCTTTTCAAACGCCTCCAACCCGAACAAAGCATAAAAAATAGCCCAGCAATCTTAAAAGTGATTGTTGAGCTATTTTGCCGATTTATTTTTGCCAGGGAAATTTCAAACTAATATTTTTATTGAATTTTTCTTGTTGCAATAATTTTTGCAAACGTTCCGATTGGCGGTCATTATATCCGCTGCAGACAAATTCCGCCTCATCTGTATCTGGTACCACGGTTGGCAAAACTACATTTTTATCCGTTACCACAAAACTAGAAAAACAAGTCAATCCCAAAAATCTCTTACCAGTTTTTAGATGCTCGCCGATAATTTTCGTAAAAACTTCGATTGAACGAGTGCCCACTCCTGAAACATAAGATTCAGTACACATCGAATCCTGCAGTTTAAATGGCAAGATAAAATTAACTTGGTCGATTGAAGCTGTGACCGTCTCGATTCGAGCCACTCTAGAAGCCGAAATCGACGAATTATCGTCAATCGTCATCAAGGTTTTGCCACCAAAGACGGTGTCATGCTCATTCAAATCTGATGAGAAAACGCGATGATTGCTGATTGAGAGCGTATCGCTGCATTTTATAGTTTTCATTCACTGTTTCTCCTTATAAAAAATGAGCCATAACCTCCCAAAAGGAATTATGACCCGAAAATTTATGATCCCTCCCGGAATCGAACCGGGGACCTACTGCTTAGGAGGCAGTTGCTCTATCCTGCTGAGCCAAGGGACCAATAAAACACACTTTCTATTTTAACGCAAAATGCCAATTGAAAGTGTGCCAAATTAAATTTACTATTTCTTATTGAATTTACGTTTTCCCTTGTTCTTTTGGTCACGTAAACGTTTTTTAGATTTAGTGTTAGTTGATTGCGACTTAGAAGTATGATGACGTTTGTTCTTATCAAAGACAGGTTTCTTAGTCAATTGCCCTTCGTGACCAACATACATCTTTGTAACAGGAGATTCGATCATCTCTTGAAGATTACGCATATCATGGCTGTTACCAAAGGTAATAACTGAGCCACTCTTACCCATTCGGCCAGTCCGACCAGCACGGTGCACGTATTCACTGTTATCTCGAGGAATCATATAATTAATAATCATATTGATATCATCAATATCCATCCCACGAGCAGCCACATCCGTCGTTAAGAGCAGATTGACCTTTTTACTGGAGAATAGTTGCAAAACAGTTTTACGTTGCTGAGAAGACATCTTACTGTCCAAAACAACGAAATTAGTCTTATTGTGGTTCATATCGCTGACAGTTTTGTGAAGCGAACGGGAATTATTGAAAAAGACGATTCCCAAGAATTTCTTGCTGTGTGCCAACTCACGTAAAATGGCGTTCTTGACGAATTCATTATTCGCATCGACGAAGTAATGCTTGATTCCGGCCGTGTAAGTCGTGTCATGTCTTTGATCGATCACTAAGAAATCTTGACCGAACCACTTGTGCATATCTTGAAAGATGTCATTGCCAGTAGCTGAGAAGAAAGTCATTTGCACATCAGCGGGCATTTGCGAGATAATCTTACGAACGCTCTCTAATTTAGATTCATTCAACATTTCATCAGCTTCATCGACAATGACAGTGTTGATCTTGCCTAACTTAACTTTGCGACTTTCAGTCAATTCATTCAAACGACCTAAGGTTGCCACAATGATTTCAGGCTTTTCCTTCAATTTCTTCAATTGACGAGTTGGATTAGCACCACCAGTCAAAGCCTGAACTTTGCAGTCGACCAATTTAGCAAGTGGTTGGATAACATCCCTAACCTGCATTGCTAATTCCTGCGATGGCTCTAAAATCAAAACTTGCAGTCCATCTTTAGGAACTAAAGTCTCTAACATTGGCATCACGAAGCCTAAAGTTTTCCCTGAACCAGTTGGTGCCATCGCTACTAAATCTTTGCCCTCTTTAAAAGGCATGTAAACAGCATCTTGAATCTTTGTTAAAGCTTCAAAATGATTTTGTTTAAAATAATCCTGATATAATTTTGGTATTTCCAATTTTATTTTTCCTCATCTGCATCAAAAACAAGTCCAGCACTAGTTCTGGCTTGCTCTAAAACTTTATTTACAATTCTAGCGTACTTTAACAGATTTTCATAAGTTTCTTTATCATTTTCAGTAATTATTTTTGCAAATACTTTAGCTTCAGCGTCCATCGGGTTGCTGCTCTTGACTGTTGGAATATCAGTAATATTTCTGTTGTCGTCGGCCCAATCCAGATGATTGATGTCGCCACCATTATCAAGAATCAAAGTATCCTTGCCAAAGTAGATTTCTGAAGACATGTAAGAATTTTTAGTCTTGCCAATAATAATATTAACGTCAAAATCAGAATACTTGAGTGTTAAACTACCGCTGCCGTCGATACCTGATTCAATAATTTCAGGCGTATATTGGACCCTTTCTGGTTGACCGAACAAAACTACGGCATCGTAGACGGTATATACTCCTAAATCATATAGGGCGCCACCAGAAAACTTGGTCGTGAAAATATTAGGATTTTGGCCTGCTAAATAAGCGTCATAACGACTGGAATACTTCATATAAGAAAACGTTGCGCCAGTAATATCTTTTTGATGCTTTGAAACGACTTCTTGAATCTTCTTGAAAATAGGTTCGTGAATGTGTCTAGCAGCCTCAAACAAGTAAACTCCCTTAGAATGTGCCAGCTCATCCAAAATTGAGAACTCTCTAACTGTTGATGTGCTTGGCTTTTCAACAATAACATTCTTGTTGTTTTCGATTGCCTTTTTTGCTTCTGGAAAATGCAATGCATTAGGTGAAGCGATATAAACAGTGTCAAAATTTCTTTGGAAAAATTTATCCATGTCCGTGTCGATTTGGATATCACTCTTGTTTATATCATCAAGAAACTTTTGCGCCTTAGTTTCCGTACGTGAATAAACGTTGGTTAATGAAAAAGTTTCGGTTTCATCAATTGCTTTAATAAATTGTTCTGTAATGCCACTAGTACCAATTATTCCTAAACTAATCATAAAATCACCTCTGTTTCTAATTCTACTTAAATGTAAGCGCAATTACCACAAAAAAAGTTTTTTCTCAATATCAATATGGTATATAATTTTATTCTATACCATTAAAAGGGGAGTTTTACTTTTATGAACGATGAAACAGACAAGTTCAGCCTGAAAAGAGACCTCGGTTTCTTTCCCGCTTTATCTACAGTAATGGGTCTGGTCATTGGTGGCGGTGTCTTCTTTAAAATTTCAAGTGTCACGCAAGCGACCGGATCAGCCAGTTTAACCATCTTTGTCTGGTTGCTCGCTGGTTTCATTACTATCAATGCTGGACTGACAATTGCTGAATTAGCTTCAGCACTACCAGTTGCAGGGGGAATTTATAAATATATTGAATATATCTATGGTAAAGTTCCAGCCTTTTTATTAGCTTGGGCTCAATCGGTAATCTATTATCCTGCCGGAATTTCCGCTCTTTCGATTATTTTTGCCACACAAGTTATGAATCTTTGCAATCTTCCTAGCACTTGGCAAATTCCAATAGCTATTTCATTAGCTGTCTTCTTATATTTAGTCAACTTATTAGGAGCTAAAGTTGGTGGACGAATTCAATCGATTTCTTTAATTGCTAAATTGATACCGATTGTATTGATTATTGTTGTTGGTATCTTTACGCCGACATCCAATAACATCTCGCTTTTTCCTATCACTTCCGGAAGTCATCCTAACTTTTGGTCTTCAATGGGTGGAGGCTTGTTAGCAACAATGTTTGCCTTTGACGGCTGGATGAATGTTGGTAATTTAGCTGGAGAAATGAAGAAGCCTGAAAAAGATCTTTCTAAATCAATTATTGTGGGACTATTCTTCATCACTTTGATTTACGTCCTAATCAGCTTTGTCTTTATCAAGGCTCTACCATTTGATTTGATTCCTGGAAATCAAAATACTGCTTCTGAAGCAGCCATCAGGATTTTTGGTAATATTGGTGGAAAAATCGTAACAATTGGAATCTTAATTTCAGTCTTTGGTTCAGTCAACGGCTACACAATGACTGGTTCACGTGTCAGCTATACTTTAGGTGCTGATGACGAAATCGTCTTTGCCAAACACTTCGCCAAATTGACGAAACATACACGAGTTCCTGCTTTTGCCGGTTTGATTCAAACAATCATTGCGATTGCCATGATTTTCATGGGCAGTTTTGATTATCTGACCGACATGCTGGTTTTCGTTATGTGGATTTTTTCAATGATGATGTTCGTTGGAGTCTTCATTTTAAGACGCAGCGAGCCTGACTTGAAACGTCCCTATAAAATCAATTTCTATCCGATTCCACCAATTATTGCTTTAATCGGTGGTGCTTACATCATCATCTCGACCTTGCTTCGCCAACCGGGATTAGCATTTATGGGAATAGGAATCACGCTTTTAGGATTGCCAGTTTACTACATTCACTATTTACATAAAAAAAGATTATCCAAATAAATAATTAAGCACTTCTTGAATTGAAATTTGTCATTCAAGAAGTGCTTTTTATATTGCTTTATCCAAAACGACAATTTTTACTTATTGTTAAAAATGGCGATTTTTCAATTGGAAGATTATACTCATTTTGAGTATCCAGATTCTAATTGAAAATAAAAGCTAGGCGGCGTGTTTTCATGAAAGTCCAATTCAAAAACAACTTTGAAAAGCGATTGGTTTTAACAACTTTAAAAATACAAAAGCTTTTGATTTATCGTATCATCCAAAAAACGCTTCTTTTGATTTTTCCATTTGCCTTATTTGGCAGTTTCATTAAGATTATTCAGACAATCATTATTGGTAAAGAGGGTTTCTTAACTGACGTCTTCCCTAGCCTAGGCAATGACTTTATTTTCCGTCAAGTCGACAACATGGCTAACGTCTTATATAACCTCTCTTTAGGTTGGGTCTCGGTGATTGCTATTTTTGGTGCTGCTAAATACACCGCTAAATACTACCGACGCGATGACCAATTAGCGGGAATTACTGCTATCAGTGCCCTTTTAATTGTTGATTACGTCTATTCTAAAGTACAGCCATTTTCTTTTCACCCTGCCATTTTAGGGATGCGTGGTTTATTATTTGCTATTATTTTAGGAATCTTCGTCGGTTGGCTCTTTAAAAAATTCAGTCGTCCTATTCCAGAAACCAGTCACGTCAATAATATTTTGGAACGAACCTTCATTTCTTTGAAACCAATCATCACTACTTTGATTTTAGCAATGGTCTTTAGCATCTTGATCAATGTTACTTATTATTCACAAGCACCAGGAAACTTTATCAATTCGTTATCCAGTGAATACACCACTTCAAATGATTGGCTGCAACTCTTTAAAACACTGATTTTTTCAGTTTATACAATTATCATGTCGTTTTTAGGTTGGTCAGGAACTTACTCCGCTTTAGGAGTTGAAAAGATGGATGTCCTCTCGACTGCTAACTTGAATTACGCACTGCAAAAACATACCGCCTGGAACGCACCCAATCCTTTCACGAGTGCTACCTTATACCATGCTTTTGCGACCTTTGGTGGGACGGGTTCGATTCTTGGCTTGCTCATAGCGATTTTGATAATTTCCAAGGACAAGGATTTTCAAACGGTGGCTCACTGGGCTATGGTTCCGACTATCTTCAATATTGGCGATGGTTTGATGTCCGGTATTCCTATTTTATTCAATGTCATCTTTTTGATACCATTTATCCTTGCTCCAATTGCAAACATGCTCATGGCAGCACTTGCGATTGCCCTGCATTTGATGCCGCCAAGCGTTTATCCGGTTCCGATTGGAACTCCAGGTCCCTTGATTGCCTTTGTTGGGACTAATGGCAGCTGGCAGGCTCTCATCTTCTCTGTCATTGCCATAATTATTTCAGTATACATTTATATACCATTCGTTAAAATGGCCGTCAAAGTTAAATTACTGGACAATTTAGGGCTTGAAGAAGGTGCATACTAATGCCAAGACACAATTTGAAAAAAAACAAGAACTTCAAGTATTTGATTGCACTGGCAATTATTTTAATTTTGCTGGGAATCCCGTCATACATTTGGACCAGAAAAAACGTTTCGACTTTAGCTGGACGCTACAATTCGCCAATGTCTCCTATCATCATGATTCCCGGCAGCAGCGCGACTGCTTCTAGATTTGACGACTTAGTTAAAACTGTCAACCGCCAGACTGGCGAACATCATAGCCTGATAAAATTAACCGTCCATACTGACGATAAAATCACTTATACTGGCAGTTTGCGGCCTAATGATCAACGACCTTTTATCGTTGTTGGCTTTGAGAACAATTCTGACGGCTATGCGAACATAAAAAAACAAGCTGCTTGGTTCAATATCGCTTTTAACAAACTTAAACAGCGCTATCAATTCAACAGCTTTAATGCTTTTGGACATTCAAATGGTGGACTCGTTTGGACATACTTTTTAGAAGATTACTTCGACGACTCATCAATTTCCATCAATAAAATGCTGACTGTTGGTACGCCCTATAACTTTGAAGAAACTAATCCAGTCAATCATACGCAAATGTTAAATGAACTAATCAAAAAGCGGGAAAAGATTCCAAGCAATTTAACCTATTACTCAATTGCGGGCACCAAACTTTATACCGACGATGGTATCGTACCTTTAGGTAGCGTTGATGCTGGAAAGTATATTTATGAAGACCAAATCAAGCGTTATACTTTAATCACTTTGACCGGCTCCAAGGCTGAGCATTCTGATATGCTTGATAGCAATCAATTCATTAACATTTTTGAACAATATATCGTGGAAAATGGCAATAATAACACTCCTAATAAGAATCCTAAAAAGAACCGTTATAATAAGGAATAAAGCGTCGTTACGCCATAAACTATCAACACAGCCGCAAAAATCAAACTGGCAATCAAAGCAATCAAGGCTAACAAAAGTGGACTTGATTGTTTTTTGATATTATTAAAATATTCCTTTGAGATAAAGATTTGCCAAATGGCAATTCCGATTGCACCGATACCAAATATTGCTTGCATATTACTTCTCCTTATAAGCGAATTGCCCTCAACTCCTGCTCAATTTTCAACCTAATATTAATAAATTTATATCCTGAAAGCAAAAAAATTGATTCCCCAACTAAAAGAATCAATTTTTTTATTTCAACTTAAGTTGCGTTACAGATTCGATGTGATTTGTCATTGGGAACATATCAACTGGCGTAACATCGCCAATCTCATAAGTATCGCTCAAGGCTTCTAAATCACGTGCTAAAGTAGCAGGATTGCAACTGATGTAGACGATTTTCTTTGGTTTGATATTCTTCAATGAACCAATCAAAGAACTAGCCAAACCTTTACGTGGAGGATCGACCATCAAAACATCGACTGACATATCGTTTTTGGCCCATTCATCCAAGACATCTTCTGTCTTGCCAACGATAAAATCAGCGTTATTGATACCATTCAACTTGGCATTCTTGTCAGCATCTTTAACGGCATCTTCGATTACTTCGATACCAGTCACATGCTTTGCTTTATCAGCCAATGATAAGCCAATTGTTCCGATACCAGAATAAGCATCGACAACATTTTCTTTGCCAGTCAATTCAGCCTTATCAATTGCCATCTTGTAAAGATTTTGAGTTTGAACTGGGTTTACTTGGTAAAAAGATCGTGGAGAAATTCGGTAAGTATTACCCAAAATCTCATCATCGATATACTTCTTGCCACCCAAGAGAGTCATCTTTTGACCAAAGATAACATTGGTATTCTTTGAATTAACGTTGAGATATAGTGACTTAACTTCAGCATTATCTAGGATTTCTTTAGTGATGTCCTTGTAATGAGAAATATCAGGTGTTCTGGAAACCAAAACGACCATCATTTCACCTGTAAAGTAAGCACGACGAACCATGATAGTTCTGATTTGACCCTTTTGATTCTTTTCATCGTAGCCACGAACGTTATATTTACGTAAAATATCACGCACACGTAAGATTTCAGCATCAATCTTAGGATCTTGAATCAAGAAGTTTTCCATTGGTACTAAATCATGCGAACGACGACGATAAAAACCAGTTGTCAATTTGCCATCGATTTGTCTAACAGGAACTTGTGCTTTATTACGATAATTAAATGGTGAGTCCATTCCTAAAGTTTGATTGACTGTAACATCTTTTAGGCCAATCTTACTGAAGTCAGTTACGACTTGATTACGTTTGAATTCAAGTTGTTTATCGTACTTTAAATGACTCAAAGGAGCAATTCCTGTTTGAGCATAAACGGCATCAATATCATGTACACGATCTGGAGATTCTTTAAGAACCTCTAACGTTCTTGCAAAGCCAAAATTCTTATTAACTCGTGTGATGACCGCATTAACTTTTTCACCGGGCAAAGCATTGTCCACAAATAATGTGAAGTCGTCTACTTTAGCGACACCCTTGCCTTCGTATGAGAGATCTTCAATCTCTAATTCTATTTTTTGGTTCTTTTTTAAATTCGGTTTGTCCATTTTTCACCTATACATAGAAAAAAGAAGTGCTCAAAATTGATACACTTCTCAATTCTTTTTTATTTGTTCTCTTTATCGAGATTCTTTTCTTCTTCGATAATTTTTTCACCAGCATCTTTTTCACTAAGAGTTGATGTATCAATTGCTTTGAGAGGTATAGAATCAACATTTGCATAAATATTCAGATGATTATGTAAATTGGTAAATTCCATTGGGGCATCTCCACCATATTCACCATCCAAGTTAACCATCACCCGATTATCATCATTAGCTTTGACGCTAATTTTTTTAGTCTTCGTATAGATAACTTTGGGATTATAAACGTGACGACCGCCGTTCAAGACTAAGGCAATCAGATGAACTAAGTCTCTTAAATTAGTCTCTTTGACGATAATCAGTGAAAATGTTCCATCACCAATAACAGAGTCAGGGGCAATTTGTTCCATCCCACCAATCGAATTAGTTAATCCTATCAGAAACATGGTTGCTTTACCATCAAAAACTCCATCATCGTATTCAATATGCATGTCAATTGGACTGATTCGAGGCAACAATTCCGCGCCCTTAACCAAATAAGCCAAGTAACCCAAAATTGATTTATAAGCTGAAGGTACTTCGTAAGTTAACTCCGTCATCGAACCGCCACCGGCAATATTAATAAAATATTTCTCGCCAGCTTGCCCGATATCGACAGGTAACTTTTGACCTTTCAAAATAACTTTTGCTGCATCAACGACATCATCACGCGGGATTTTTAAAGCTCGTGCATAATCGTTAGTGGTTCCTGCAGGAATGATGGCCACCTCTGGACGTTTATCCAAATCAGCGATTCCATTGACGACCTCATTGATCGTACCATCTCCACCAGCAGCAACGACAAGTTCAAATCCCTCTTTTGCTACTCGTCTGGCTTCATTTTTAGCTGAATTTTTTTTCGGTGTAGTTCGGTAAGCACTAGCCTCATAACCAGCTTTTTCAATAATATTTAAAATATCTCCAACATTACTGTTCATGGTCTCGTGACCTGAAGTTGGATTATAAATCAGTCTAGCACGCATATCTTTCCCTCACTAACGACTCTTTAACTCTTCCATCAAAAGCTTATTAGCAACCTTAGGGTTAGCTTGACCATGTGTTTGCTTCATGATTTGACCAATCAAGAAACCAACGGCACGATCTTTACCATTCTTGAAGTCATCGATTGATTGTTGATTATTATCAAGAATATTCAAAATCATTGGCTTCAAGACAGCTGGATCAGATTCTTGGACAAGTCCCTTTTCTTTGACCCATTTTTCTGGTTCTGTACCATTGCTGATAGTTTCTTGGAAGACCTTTTTGGCAATCTTAGAAGAAATTGTTCCGTTAGAAATCAAATTGATCATCTTAGCCAAATGTTCAGGCGTCAACTTAGTATCTAACAAACCAATTTTATTTTCATTCAAATAACCATTAACTTCACCCATCAACCAGTTAGAAACTAGTTTTGGATTAGCTTTGTATTCAACAGCTTCATCGAAGAAATCAGACATTTCCTTAGTATCTGTCAAGACGCCAGCATCATATTCAGGAATTCCTAGTTCATTGATATAACGCTTGCGACGCTTTTCAGCAGTTTCAGGCAAAGTAGCTTTGATTTCTGCAACCCATTCTGGAGAAATATCAAAATCAGGCAAGTCAGGTTCTGGGAAGTAACGATAATCATCAGCACCAGACTTAACACGCATTAAGAATGTTTCACCAGTCTTTTCATCAAAACGTCTTGTTTCTTGGCCAATCGTACCACCTTGTTTTAAGATAGCAGCTTGACGTTTCTCTTCATAAGCAAGACCTAATTTAACGTGGTTGAAAGAGTTCAAGTTCTTCAATTCGACTTTAGTACCATAAGTATCTGAGCCGACTGGACGTATTGAAATATTTGTATCAACACGCATTGAACCTTCTTCCATCTTAACATCAGAAGCACCAGTAAATTGAACAATCTTACGTAAGTTCTCAAGATATTGGTAAGCTTCTTCAGGAGAATGCATATCAGGTTTTGAAACAATTTCAATCAATGGTGTACCTTGACGGTTCAAATCAACATAAGAGTAGCCGTTGTTACCGTGGGTATTTTTACCAGCATCTTCTTCGACGTGAAGTTCTTCGACACCGATTTTCTTCTTCTTGCCATCAACTTCAATTTCGATATAGCCATCGTGTCCTAATGGCTTATCTTGTTGAGTAATTTGGTAAGCCTTAGGATTATCTGGGTAGAAATAGTTCTTACGGTCAAAGTGAGTGTGGTGTTCAATTTCAGCATTTAAAGCTAAAGCGACCATCAAACCTAGACGATAACCATTTTTATTTACAGTTGGTAATGTTCCTGGAAAACCAAAGTCAATCACATTGGTATTGATATTAGATTCAGCACCATACGCAACTGGTGAAGGACTGTACATTTTGGACTTTGTCTTTAATTCAACGTGAACTTCTAGTCCGATAGTTGTTTCAAAATTCATTAGTCTTCCCCCTTAAGTGCAGTAGGTATTTTTTCGTAAAATTTATTTTCTTCTTGAAGTGCATAAGCAGCATTGAAGACATCTTGTTCAGCAAATGGACGACCAATGATTTGCAATCCAACAGGTAAACCGTCTGCCAAGCCTGCAGGAACTGAAGCAGCTGGAAGACCAGCTAAGTTAGCAGGAATTGTCAAAATATCATTCATATACATAGCCAATGGGTCATCAACTTTTTCACCAATCTTGAAAGCAGGTGTTGTCGTTGAAGGTCCCATAATTAAATCATAGTCTTTTAAGACATCATTCATTTCATTAATAAAAATAGTTCTAACTTGAGCAGCCTTCTTAAAGTAAGCATCGTAAGCACCAGCTGATAAAGCAAATGTACCTAACATAATACGACGTTTAACTTCATCGCCGAAACCTTCAGAACGTGAATTAACGAAGAGTTCCTTAATGTTCTTAACATCTTTAGCACGATAACCATATCTAACTCCATCATATCTTTGAAGGTTAGATGAAGCTTCACTAGATGCCAAGACATAATAAACTTCAACCGCATGCTTCAAAGTTGGTAAACTAACTTCTTCAACAGTTGCGCCCATCTTCTTGTAAGCATCGAGTGCTTCGTTAACGTTCTTCAAAACATCAGGGTTTGTTCCTTCATGCCAGAATTCCTTAGGAACAGCAATCTTAACGCCTGTCATGTCCTTATTTAAGTTAGCACGATAGTCAGGAACTTCTTTTTCTGAACTTGTTGAATCGTGGTCATCATGACCAGCAATCACTGACAAGACTTGTGCTGAATCTTCAACACGTTTTGACATAACGCCGACTTGATCAAGACTTGATGCAAAGGCAATAACGCCCCAACGTGACACACGTCCATAAGTAGGTTTGATACCAAAGATACCATTAAAAGCTGAAGGTTGTCTGATTGAACCACCAGTATCAGTACCTAAAGCAGCAACAACTTCACCAGAAGCAACAGCTGCAGCAGAACCACCAGATGAACCACCAGGAACGCGGCTTAAGTCCCAAGGATTAACGACGGTTCCAAAGTAAGAAGTTTCAGTTGATGAACCCATAGCAAATTCATCCAAATTAGTTTTACCGATATTAACAGCACCGGCATTTTCCAATTTTTCTAGAACTGTAGCACTGTAAACAGGCATGAAATTGTACAAGATTTTACTTGCAGCAGTAGTTTTGATGCCATTGCTGACAATATTATCTTTGATAGCAATAGGAATACCAGATAATGGTCCTTTAATTCCAGCTTCATCGACTTTTTGTGCATCTTCAGGTGCCTTGTCATTAACAGTGATGAAAGTATTGAGTTTCTTTTCGTTAGCGTTGATTTTTTCAATAGCTTGATCAGCTAACTCTTTAGCAGTCACTTCTTTGTTAACTAATTTATCATGCAAAGAAGCAATTGTTTCCTTCTTGATATCCACTATTCATCGTCCTCCTTGTCAACAATCGTTGGAACTTTAATAAGGTTGTTATCAGTTTCGGGAACATTTTTAAGCATTTGTTCTCTAGTTTGAGTACGAATTCCCTTATCTTCACGGAAGACAGTTTTAGTGTCGCCCATGTTGTATGTAGGTTCGATGCCAGTTGTGTCAACGCTGGACAATTTACTTTCCATGCCAACGATTTTATCCAATTGACTAACGAAGCTATCAACTTCATCAGCTTCAAATTTCAAATTAGCCAATTTGGCAACGTGTAAAATTTCATCTTTTGAAATCATAAGTTTCTCCTTTTTAATCTGCATCATAAACGTGTGAATAGAATTTGCCATTAGTACGTGTAACGACTGATTGTTGTTCATCAACAGTTTGAATATTAATATCTAAATCTGCTCCAGATGGTAAATACTTAGTTGCACTTTGTTGAACAAATTGTGTGAAACTAGTTACCTGAGCCAAACCATCAAATTGTGTATTAATTGTCACATCTAACGACTTGAGATCAGTACCATCATAGTGTGCCTGAGCAGTTACTCCAGAAAGATTAGGGAAGTAATCTTGAATGTGATCCTTGAAGTTAGAAAAGGCATCAGAATCGCTGCTGCTAATGGCCGTATCGCCATTAACGGTTGGTAACATTTGATTCTTGTAATCTAAATTAGACCAACTTCCAAGGTCGCCACTCTTACTTACCGCATATTGGAAATAAGTCCCACCAACTAAAGTATCTTCAGGGGCCACAGAATATAATCCCACGACAATCGGAATATTGCCAACTTTATTGTCCTTACGTAAACGCTTGACAACTTCTTTAGCAATTTTTTCACCCTGTTCTTTTTGCTCTTCAGTTGAAATAGTGGTCTTATAAGTAGCACCATATTGTTTCTTTTGGTAATAGTCAATTTTATTCATCGCAATACCAATTGACATACCGGCTAATTTATATTTTCCATCTTGTTTTTGAAGATAATCCTCTTCGAGCATTTGTTGGAAATACATTGGAGCACGCTTGTCTTCAGCCTTAGAACCATTCGACTTTGGATTTAGTCCTGTCGGATTTTTCTTAGTTTTTCTGTCTAACCAGTTATTAACAGTGCTGGCAGACAAAACCTGTCCTTCTTGGAAAACATACGAATTAGTCGAAAATTGTTTTTTCGACAACTTCATCAAGCCACTTTCAAAGCTACGACTATTGAACTGATTACTATTATCAGCAGCAGTCAAGCCTGAAATTGCACTTGTCTTGTATTTTCCTCCACTCAATAAAACATCATAACTACTTGAATCAGACGTCGATGTGGTCTGAACGGAGCTCTTTGATGAACTTCCACTACCAGATGATAAAGTTGAATCTTGTAAATTACCACAGGCAGACAACAAAAGTGCACACATTAGTAGTAACGACGTAGTTTTTAAGAATTTTTTCAAATCTGTTTCTCCTACTCTTTGGCATCATCCAAATAATCAGACAATGTTGCTTCATCAATAATCTGCGTTCCTAATTGTTGAGCTTTAGTTAGCTTGCTACCAGCTTTTGTTCCTGCAATCAACAGATCAGTCTTTTTAGTAACTGAACCTGTGACTTTAGCACCGAGATCCACCAACTTCTGCGACAATTCTGAACGTTTATAATTTTCCAATGTTCCGGTTATAACAATTATTTTATCAGTAAAGTGTACATTTGTTTCATTAGAATTTGAACTACCAATAAAATTCATATTAATATTTACTGATTTTAGTTCATTTATCAACTTTTTAACATCATCATTTGCAAAATAAGTTGAAATACTGTCGGCAATAATTTCACCCATAGTATTCACGCTTAAAATTTCGTCCGTTGATGCTGCCATCAAATTATCTAAGTTGCCAAAATGTTCTGCCAGAATTCGACCAGCTTTGGCACCGACATGACGGATTCCTAAACCAAAAATCAAGCGTTCAACTGAATTACTCTTAGAATTATCAATTGCTGTCAATAAGTTGTTGATTGACTTCTCCTTGAAACCATCTAAAGTATTCAAGTCGTCAGCTGTCAATTTGTAAATATCAGCAACATCTTGAACTAACTTCTTAGTATACAACTGTTCAATAATTTTAGGACCTAATCCATCAATATTCATTGCATTTCGTGAAGCAAAATGCGTTAATTGCTCTTTAACTTGAGCTGGACACTTAGGATTGATACATCTTAAAGCTACTTCATCTTCAAGGTGAATCAATTTTGAATTGCAATATGGACAGTGAGTAGGGATTTGTGCTGGTTTAGAATCTTTAGGACGTTTATCTAAAACGACTTGAGAAACCTCTGGAATAATATCGCCCGCTTTATGCAGCAAGACGGTATCGCCAATTCTAATATCTTTTTGCTTAATCATATCTTCATTGTGCAAAGTTGCTCTTGCAACAGTCGTACCCGCTAAACTAACTGGATTCATCACCGCTGTTGGCGTCAACACTCCAGTTCGCCCAATCGTCCAAGTAATATCTAAGACTTTTGATTGAGCTTGTTCAGGTGGGAATTTATAAGCTATTTCCCAACGAGGAACTTTAACGGTATTGCCTAAATCTCTTTGAAGACCTAAATCGTTGACCTTCAAAACGACGCCATCGATTCCATAATCCAAACTGTCACGTAATTCTCCAAAGTGCTCAATGTAATCTTTAACGCCCTTTAAGCCAGTAGTTACTTTAGCCGTAGGATTAACGTTAAAACCTAATTCTTTTAAAGTCTCTAAAGCATCATGTTGGGTTGGAACATTCAAATCATCAAAAGTTACGATCGTATACATAAAAGTTGCCAATTTACGAGAAGCCGTAATTTTAGGGTCTAATTGTCTTAAACTACCAGCAGCCGCATTTCTTGGATTAGCAAAAACTTGATGGCCATCTTTTTCACGTGCTTGATTCAAGCGTAAAAATTCCTTTTTTGACATGAAACATTCGCCACGAACTTCAAAGGAAAGTGGACGACTCAATTTTTGTGGAACATCAGCAATCGTTTTAACATTTTCGGTAACATTTTCACCGATTGTTCCGTTACCACGAGTTGAGCCTTGAACTAAGATACCATTTTCATAAATCAACGATAATGATAAACCATCAATTTTTAATTCAACATTATAATCTACTTCATGTCCAACATTTTTTTCAATTCGATCGTTAAATTCTGCTAATTCAGCTTCAGAAAAGACATCCCCCATTGAAAGCATGGGAATATCGTGAGTAACTTTATTGAAATCAGGCAAGGTAACGTCACCGACTTGTTGAGAAGGTGAATCTGGCGTTACCAATTCGGGATACATTTGTTCCAATTCCAAAAGACGATTATAAAGTTTATCGTAAACATTATCTTCGACCGCAGGCGCGTCCTTGGTGTAATAATCTTCACGCCACTTGTTCAATTGTGGACGAATCTTTTCCAATTCTTGACTAACTTGTTCTTTTGTCAAATCTGCCATGTTTCCACCTCTTAATCAGTAACTTTTTTAATTGGTGCATATTCAGCTAACAGACGCTTAACGCCTTCACTCTTAAAGGCAATATCTAGTTCAGCATTCTTGCCTGCACCATTAACTTTAACGACTGTTCCTTGACCCCATTTTTTGTGATCGACTTTATCGCCAACATTCCAACTTAATTTTTCAGCACCGGAAGCACCTTTTGACTTCAAAGTTGGTGACTTAAAGGAAGCCGTTGTTGCTGCAGCAAAGCGATTTTGTCTTCTATTAGGTCTATTGTTTCTGCCTGCACTTGAGACATTGCCAACATTGCTGTTCACTGGGTCGATTGCGTCATCCTTAATTTCTTCAACGAATCTTGAAGTAGGATTATTTTGTAGACGGCCATAAAGCATCCGACTGACGGCATTAGTTAAGTAAAGTTTCTTTTCAGCACGAGTAATTCCAACGTAAGCCAAACGACGTTCCTCTTCAAGATCGTCTTCTTTAAGAAGCGAACGACCTAATGGGAAGATTCCCTCTTCCATTCCAACTAAGAAGACAACTGGAAATTCCAATCCCTTAGCAGCATGTAAAGTCATCAGTGTTACTTCTTTTTGGTCTTCCTCTAAATCATCCTGGTCACTAACTAAGGACAATTCCGTTAAGAAAGTTGTTAAACGAGTTTCATCCACTTCTGGATCTGGTTCATAGCTTTGGTCGAATTGAGTTGTAACAGTTAAAAGTTCTTCAATATTTTCCACACGAGCTTGTGATTCCAAATTATTTTGTTGTTTTAAATCTTCTACATAACCAGAATCTTCCAATAAGTGGTCCATCAAAACTGTCATTGATTGGTCTTGAGCTAACTTAGTCAAATTGTCGATTACTTTAGCAAAGTCACCGATTTTTTTTCGAGGACGAGCTGATAAAGGCGACAATTCAATATTTTCAGCTGCTTCTAATAGCGACCAGCCATGTTCGTCAGCGTAATTTTGAAGCTTGTCTACTGTTCCTGGACCAATTCCACGTTTAGGGCTGTTGATAACTCGTTGAAAACTCATTGAATCATCGTGATTAGCCACTAAACGCAAATAGGCCATAACATCTTTAATTTCTTTTCGATCGTAGAACTTATGTCCACCAACAATCTTATAAGGAATATTAGCTTGAAGCAATTCCTCTTCAAACGTACGTGATTGAGCATTTGTTCGATAAAGAACAGCAAAATCACCATAATTGAAACCTTCTAATAGGAGGTTTTTGATTTGGTCGACGACGTAGAGTGCTTCATCAGATTCATTTTGACCACGATAAAACTTAATCTTGTCGCCCTCTTTATTGTCAGTCCAAAGCTCTTTAGGTTTGCGATTGCCGTTATTATTAATAACTTCGTTCGCAGCCTTTAAAATAGTTTTCGTTGAACGATAATTTTGTTCCAGTTTAATCGTCGTTGCTTCAGGATAATCTTTTTCAAAATTCATAATGTTTTGAATGTTTGCTCCACGCCAACCGTAAATACTCTGATCAGCATCACCAACTACGCAGACATTACGATATTTAGCACCTAATTGTTTGACCAATTTATATTGAGCTTCATTGGTATCTTGATATTCATCGACGTGAATGTATTGGAATTTTTCTTGATACTTTTCCAAAACGTCAGGATTTTCTTCGAATAACTGATTGGTCTGCATAATCAAATCGTCAAAATCAAGTGAATTATTGCGATCCATTTCTTTGGCATAGGCATCATAAACATTAGCAGCCGTTTGTTCATATGGCGAAGCAGCTACTTGGGCAAATTCAGCTGGTGTCTGCAATTCATTCTTGGCGTTACTGATAGTTCCTAATAGTGCTCTTGGATCATAACGTTTAGGGTCCAAATTCATTCTGACCAAAATTTGTTTCATCAATGTTCTCTGTTCACTAGGATCAGCGATGGTGAAACTCTTGGACTTCCCCAACTTATCAATATCTCTTCTTAAAATTCTTACACAAAGAGAGTGGAAAGTTGAGACCCAAACGTCATTGGCAGATTCATCGAGTAATTTGCCAATTCTTTCTTTCATTTCTTTAGCAGCCTTATTAGTAAAGGTAATTGCTAAAATATGCCAAGGCATAATATTTTTTTCTTCAATTAAAAAGGCTACGCGGTGAGTTAAAACACGTGTTTTACCAGAACCGGCGCCAGCCATAATTAAGAGTGGTCCTTGTGTTGCCTTAACTGCATCTTGTTGCTCCGGGTTAAGACCTTTTAACATAGTATCGTCCAATTTAAAAATACCTCAAATCTTTGTGTAAAAAAATTTAGTTGTGCTTAAAATAGCTGTTTATATTGTAGCAAATTTTTCATGTTAGAGCGAAAAAGGTACTACGGTTTTTTGGTGGACAGAAAAAGATGTTTTACCTTTATTTGAACTCTCGTTGGAGAGTTCATAGGTAAAACATCTTTTTTTATTTTTTGATTTAATTTGTTTTTAAGAGTGAATCACTTTACTTACTTTTTTGGGTGAACGGCGTGCTTCTTTGTTGCATGGTGGAAACGAGTTACACAAGGGCAACCCATTCCGGTTAAATCTACTCGCTTCTTTGCTGCATAGTGGAAACGAGTTACGACGGGGCAACTCACTGCACCTAAGGCTATTTTATTCTTACTTTTTGGGGTAAACTACACGCACCTTTGCCGCATAGTGGAAACGAGTTACGCAAGGGCAACCCATTCCGGTTAAGTCTAATATCTCGGGCGGTTGTTTCACAACCACCTGAGATATTGGTCTTAATCCTCGTGGGCTGACCGCCCTTGCTTCACTCTCTATTCTAATCCCACTCTCTTAAATATCTCATCCACATTTCTCAAATGCCAATGATAATCAAACGCATCATCTAAATCTTCATCGCTCAATTTATCTGTAACTCTCTTATCATTTTCTAGCATGGTTCTAAAGTCTTTCTTTTCATCCCAAGCTTTAGCTGTCATTGGTTGCACGATGTCATAGGCTTCTTCTCTGGAATATCCGGACTCTACTAGTTTCAATAAGACTCTTTGTGAGTAAATTAAGCCATGTGTGATGTTCATGTCTTCTAACATCTTATCTGGAAAGACTGTTAAATCTTTTGTGATTTTTGTAAATCTTCTCAAGATGTAATCTAACAATTCGGTTGTATCTGGAATAATGATTCTTTCGGCTGAACTGTGAGAGATGTCTCTTTCATGCCATAATGGCATATCTTCAAGAGCTGTAAAGGCGTGGCCTCTGATTACTCTTGCTAAACCAGTCACATTTTCTGAACCGATTGGGTTTCTCTTATGTGGCATAGCACTGGAACCTTTTTGTCCAGCAGCAAAATATTCTTCAGCTTCTCTAACTTCAGTTCTTTGCAAGTGACGTACTTCAAGTGCAAATCGTTCAATTGATGTGGCTATTAAGGCCATTGTTTGAATGTATTCAGCATGGAGGTCACGTGGTAGGACTTGTGTGGATATTTCTTGAGCACGGATGCCCAATTTATCACAGACGAATTTTTCTACACTGGTTGGAACATTAGCATAACTACCAACGGCACCACTGATTTTTCCAGCTTCTACGCCTTTAGCTGCGTGGTCGAAACGTTCGATGTCACGTTTGATTTCAGAATACCAGTTAGCTAATACCAAACCAAAAGTTGTTGGTTCAGCGTGCACTCCGTGAGTTCTACCAATCATTGGCGTGTCTTTATATTGCAAAGCTTTTTGTTTAACTACTTCGAGAAATTCATTGAGATCTTCACGAATAATATCATTAGCTTGCTTCATCAAGTATCCATAAGCTGTATCAACAACATCAGTTGATGTAAGTCCAAAGTGGACCCACTTTCTTTCTGGTCCAAGGTAACGTGAAACATCTCTTGTAAAAGCAACTACATCATGCTTAGTTTCTTTTTCAATTTCAGCAATCTCAGAAACGTCAAACTTAGCATTTTGAGCAATTAGTTTAGCATCTTCAGCAGGAATTTCTCCTTCTTTGCTCCAGCCTTCAACGGCAGCAATTTCTACTTCAAGCCAAGCCTGAAATCTGTTTTGGTCAGTCCAAATTGGTTTCATTTGTTCAGTTACATATCTATCAATCATGAATTATTCTACTCTCCAAATATTAGTTGTTAAGATATCATTTTTTAATTCTTCGACATCGTCTGAGAAAATTGAAATATATCCGACATCTCGGTCGGCTTGATTCTTAGCTTTAAAACCTGTGTAATAGTTAAATTTCCATTGAGCTTTTTCTTGCAATAAGTCCAAACTCTGAGGCAAATTGCCTTCAATAATCTTTAAGCTCGCTGCATTGACCATGGGAAATATTTCGGGAATCGGCCAATCGCAGATGGCTCTGATATGTAATTCAAATTGTGAAATACCAGTTGCTTCTTGATAAACATTTGCTGAATAATCGATTCCTGGGAAAATGCGTTTGACGTATAAAACCCCAGTTTGCGATAGGATAAATCCGATTCCAAAGATTCCTACATAATCGATATTTTCAGCTACCATCAAAGCAACTCTTTGCATCTCGGCTTCCACATCAGGATCATTCTTTTTATAAATAAAAGAACTCATCAGATGCGTGCCATCATAAATTTCTTTGATCATTGGAAAAGTATGGATTTTTTTATCCTTACTCTTACTGACCATAATAGAATATTCATCTTGTTTATCAATCCAAGCTTCCAAAATGTATGTTCCGTCTTTCAACAATCTTTGGACGCGTGACACATCTTCATCATTGTACAGAATATGACGTTTCAAAATATCTTGGTTGTTTTGAATTGGTTTTAAAATACAGGGAAAACCGATTTCTTCGACTGCCTTTTTTACATCGTCGACAGTTACGATCGAGAAAAATGGTGGAACGTTAATATTCAAATCGTTCAAAAATGTTCGCTCAATATACTGATCTTGAGCAATTTCTAGCAGATTTGCTCCCTGAGCAACATTAAAATTCTCGCCCAGCTGTTTCAAAAGACTGCTATCAAAATCTTCATCCATATAAAGAATCAGATCACTTCTATTGCCCAACTCATTTAGATTATCGAGATTTTCCAACGTACCGACCAAAAAGCTGTCAGCTGCTTGTGTCGCAATATCATTTTCTTCGTCGGTCAAAAGCATGGTTCTAAAGCCCATTCTTTTAGCTTCTAATTCAAAAATATATGTTTCACTGCCTCCGCCTATTATGCCTAACGTTTTACCGGGCGCAATAAAAGTCATAATTCCACCTTCTCATTACTAATCGTCTTCTTCTTCAAAGACCACTTGTCCATTATCAAAAGCCTTGATACGAGCTAATGAATAAATTGGAGTTCCTGATTTATCAATCATTTGTCTTCCCTTTTGGAAGGACTTTTCGATTACGATACCAATACCGGCTAAAGTTGCTCCGGCATCTTCAATAATTGTATTCAAGCCATTTACAGCTTGACCATTAGCTAAGAAATCATCAATGATCAATACTTTGTCACTGCTGGATAAGTATTTTTTAGCAATACTAATGTGATTTGAAGTCTTCTTCGTAAATGAATAAACTTCTGATGTATATAGATCATCGCTCAATGTTACTGATTTGTGCTTTCTAGCAAATACTACTGGAACTTGAAATTTCAAGCCTGTCATGACGGCTGGAGCGATACCTGAAGATTCAACAGTTAAAATCTTGTTGATACCGGAATCCTTGAAGTGCTTGTAAAATTCCTCGCCCATTTTTTCCATTAACATTGGGTCAACTTGATGGTTCAAAAAGCTATCAACTTTAAGCACATCTTTGCCTAAAACTCGACCATCGGTTCTGATTCTTTCTTCTAATTCCTTCATTGCGTTCTCCCTATTTAATAGAATAATTAGAGTCTATCATACTTTGTTTTTCACTTGATACCTTCATCGTACTTTTTAAGATTATATTTTTGGATAATCCGAATAATTTTACTTGTATATCCAGGATCAGTCGCATATCCGTCAGTTTGAAGAGCAACGGCAGCATCAATATAATTTTTGGATTGCAACACTTGCTTGTACTGTTGCGGGTTCCAGGTCGTACCATCAACAAGTAATTTTGTATGATCTTTCATCGACTCACGAAAATCCGAATAAACCCGAAAGCGTCCGTTGATGGTAGTCCACTGACCGTTAGTGTACTCTTTAGTTTGCAAAACCTTGGTATTATTAGGATTTTCTCCCTTAATACCAAAATAATTATTGTACTTGCTAGCCAAAGTACTATTTCCCCAATCACTCTCTAAAATTGCTTGGGCAATTGTAATACTTGGTAGAACTCCATATTGCTTACCTAATTCCATTGCATATGGGGCAACCTTTTTTACAAAGTCATTACGTTCTTGTTGGACCATTTCAACTTGTGCTTCGTTCTTATATTGGACATATCTCCTGTATCCAAAAAAACTGATAACAAACACTGCAACGATTGCTATTAAGATAATAGTTGTTGTATTATTCTTTTTTTTGCTACGCTTGCGCCGATAACGACGATGAGTCCTGTATCTCCTTTTTTGTGACAATTGATCTATCCTTTGTAGTTTATTAATACTAATTATAGCGGATATTCTTGAACTTTTTGTGATTTGAAACAGAAATTTAAAATTTGCTTAGATAATCAAAACAGCCATTTTATTTGTTTATTTTTTGCATAAATCAGCCAAGATACTAAGGCTAATAGTTCTAAAATTGCGGAAAAATAGGAAAATACTCTTGTAGCCAAAACCAGTCGCAATCACTGCCGCTAAAACTGGACCAAGAACATTTCCAAAAGCTTGGGCTGATTGATTGTAACTAAAAATCCGTCCAAAGACCGATTGAGGAACGCTCTGAACTGTCAAAACCTGAATCGATGGAATCAAGGCAGCATCAGATATTCCTAAAATGAATCTCAAAATCAATAGTTCCCAAACATTTTGAACCAAGCTGGTCAAAGTCAAACAAACTACCGCTGACATTAAGAAGATAATCATACACTTCAACGCACCTAATCGATCAATCAGCCTACCAACGCTATTTGCCATCATTATCGTGGCCAAGCCTGGTGCCGCTGAGACGATTCCGGTTAACATGACTAATTGACTCGAATCAACATTCAATTCTTTAACTAATAAACTAATCAAAGGCGTAATTGCATTTGTTGTCGCTTGAACAGCTAATAATGAACCGAATAAGGCAATAAAAAATCCAGCACCAATTTTTTTCATAACTGGCAGTGCTGGTTGTAATTTTTCCTTAGAAATAGGTATAAAGTTTTCCTTAACTCCAAATAGAGTTGTTAAAAATACCAGCAACATTAAAAAACTGGCTGTAAAAAGGGAACCTCGATAACCGACTAAAGTTACTAAAATACTCCCGATAATCGGTCCAACTAATGTGCCGGTAATATCGCCTGTAATCAATTTGCTCATAACTCGTCCTCTAATGCCTTTTGGTGCGGAAACAGACATTAAAGCATTAGCATTATTGATGTATCCTGAAAAAGCTCCCTGAAGGCCACGAAAGAATAATAAGAACCAGACGTTTGGTGCAATTCCCACCATAAAAATAGTCATCGTCATAGCCCCACAAGCACGTAAGCACATCAATTTGCGACCCTTTAAATCTGCTAAGCGACCCCAGAATGGCGATACAATTGCTTTACACAAATAAGTTATTGAAAAGGCTGCTGCTCCTAAGAGATTCAATTCTGTTCGATTAAAATTTCCTAACGTATTGATAAACAAGACAATAAACGGCATTGTCATTGCATTGCACAAGCCAACTATTAAACTGCCAAACCACAAAATTCTAAAATTTCTTTGCCAACCATTTTGCATTATTTATCCTCAATTCTTATTTTTAAGTAACAATAATAACCTTGGATTGTTTAGTTAACGTAAATTTAATGTAAATTTTTGGTAAATTTGGGTACTAAAAAAAGCTAACCCGAATGGGTTAGCTTTTTGCTCAAAGTTTATTAATTAGTCCTTAACAACGTTTGAAGCTTGTGGGCCACGATCGCTATCTTCGATATCGAATGTTACAGATTGTCCTTCTTCAAGGGTCTTGTAACCTTCACCTTGGATTGCTGAGAAGTGAACAAATACGTCACTACCATCTTCGCGTGTAATAAAACCATAGCCTTTTTCTGCGTTAAACCATTTAACTGTTCCGTGTTCCATCAGACTATTCCTCCTGATAACTAAATATTTATTTTTGTGCATTATTTCGTGGTACATCATGGAAGAAAGTCTAAAATACGAAACATTCAAACCATTCGAACCATTCACCATTCAAAAATACAACTCTTATATTAACATGATTGATGAACTATTACAATCGGCATAGTGTAAAGTTTCCTTTACAATTACTTAAATTTCAACATTTTTAACATAAGGAATCGAATTTTGCGCTCCCTTAGTCTGTACGGTAATGGATGAGGCCTTGCTAGCAAATTGCATAGCTTCCTCAACATTACCCAAATCGGAATCTAGTTTCGAAGCTAAATATCCAATAAATGTATCACCAGCGGCTGTAGTATCAACTGTGTTAACTTTATAGGCGTCAACGAATCCATTTTTTCCAGGTTGTGAATAAAACGATCCCCTGTCACCAACGGTTATTATAACATTGTTTATACCCATTGTATGTAATTTATTTGCAGCTTTTACCATAGAATTCTCATCTGTGACCTTAATTCCTGTAATCGCTTCCGCCTCTGTTTCGTTGGGAACGATGATATCACTGAGTTTCAGCAATTCTTCAGGAATATCAGTTTTAGCTGGAGCTGGATTTAAAATTGTTAAAACATTATTTTCTTTAGCAATTTCAAAGGCACGTTTTGATGCTTCCATGGGCGTTTCAAACTCAGTAATCAAACAATCAGCGTTTGCAATCGTTTCTTTAGCATTTTCGACATCTTTGATTGAAATAGTTTGATTGGCACCACCATAAATCAAAATACTATTTTGACCATTGTCATCTAACAAAATATATGCTTGGCCAGTTCCAGCCTTTTCATCCTTTGTGACATGATCCAAGTTTAAGCCATCAAACTTAAAAGTATCGAGCATAAAGTCAGCTGTTCGATCTTGACCGATTTTTGCAATAAACGAAGTGTCGGCACCAGCACGTACGGCTGCAATAGCCTGATTGGCTCCCTTTCCACCACCAGCAGTGGAACGATTATGCATTGCCATTGTTTCGCCAGGTAAAGGCAAGCGAGCAATATTTAAAATAATATCAACATTTATGGAACCTAAGACAACAATTTTTTTCATATTTAAAACCCCTTTAAAAGACGACTCCACTTTCAAGTATGATATTTGAATATGGTGTTTCCTCACCAGTACGGATAAATGCTTTCGTGCTACTCAAATTCTGTTTCATTTCTTCATGTGGAATAAATTCAATCGGTGTTTCGCCGATTACTTTTCTAACTGCAGCTAGTTGATCTGGATTTTTTGTTTTAATTTCTTCAGCCAGATAAACTTTTTGAACTTCTAATTCACTTAAAATATTTTCTAGAACTTGCATAAAACTAGGTATGCCTGCTTCAAGCGCAAAATCGATTTTTTCAGTATCATCTGGAACTGGCATGCCTGCGTCACCAATTCCAATGGTATCAAAATGGCCCATTTGGGCGATGACACGCGATATATCAGAGTTAATAACCCTCGTTTTTTTCATGAAATTCTCACCTTTTCTGCAATCGTTTTCAGGACCAATACTACCATGTCCTATTATCCAAGTAAATATTCTATCAATATGCTGACTAGCTTAGCAAGTTTATAAAAATACTTGATAAATTTTAAAAAACATTCTAATATCCTAAGATATAAACAAGAAAAGGAATCACTATGAAAAGAACAATTAAATTAAGTTACTATCTGATAGTCTTTGTCATCTTTGGTCTTATCGGACTTTAGATGCCGCTTTTAGGGGATGATCTTCACTGGGGGACGTATTTTGGTAGCAATTATTTTCCTAATGGAATCTTTTTAAAATACGACGGGCGATATCTTGGAGACTTCCTCGTCATCTTGTTGACCAAAATACGTCCTGTTGCGTTTATCGCCTACGGGACTTTTGTAACAGCAATCGTTTATCTGATTCAAAAAATTAGAGACCAAATTGCTACACCAAAATCATTAGGATTGGTTTCATCGACCTTAATGGCAACATTTTTATTAATAATGCCCAAGACAATTTTTAAACAAACGCTGGGGTGGCATTCTGGATTTTCCAACTATGTCACGTCAGCGATTTTTCCGTTATTGATGCTTTTTTTAATCCTGAAAAATTATGATAACAAGGAAGTTCACTACTATCGAACAAGCGTAATCCTGATTTTTATAGGTTCAATTGCCGCACAATTTTTTGCTGAACACATAACGGTTCTAAATGTTATCAACGGAATTTTAATCTGGATTTTTCTAAGAAAACATTTTGGAAAAAGATTTCAAAAGATTCTTAAATTAACAATTGCTGGAAATATTATTGGTGCATTTTTAATGTTTATCAACAAAGCCTACATAACTGTTTTAACGGGCAAAGACTCCTATCGTTCGCTGGACTCAAAAAATTCCGGCAACATGATTCACTATTTTGAAACTATGGACCAAAAGAAATTAATCCTGCTTTTGGGAGCCCTTTTGATATTCACAATTGCAATAATTCTTTACACTTTGAAACTGAAAAATAAAAAGCAAAAAATTGCTAACTTTGCCTTGCTTTGGTCAGGTTACGTTGCCGTATTGCCCTTTGCAGTCGTCTCGCCTTTTGGTTCCAGATGTACTTTTGCAACCTACCTATTCTTGATAGCCATTGTCATAATCAATTTTGACTTATTATTGTCAGCTTACGAAAAATTCATTTTGCCAATCGTAACGATAATTTCATTAGCCTTAGGATTAAGAATGGATTTAATCTCGCATGATTATCACAAAACTTTTAACATGCAAATTCAATATTCACTTTATCAAAATAGTCTCAAACGAAATACGCAATATTTCCCACAATATAAAAACACCGATTATATTTGGGCAACTTCACCGATTCAATCCGATACAAACTTTGCGGAACTTTATGTAACCAATAAAAATCGTCAAATGTTGCCTATCAGCTATAATGACTGGACAAGCATTGCTAATAAACTTAATAAAAAGCATATCAAGAATCCCACAAATTATATGAAGAAATTTGACAAAGAAGTTATTCAAAAAGAAAACAATTAATCAAAAAAAACAGATGATTTTAGGAAAAAATCCTAAATCACCTGTTTTTTTAAATTCAATCTTATGAAAGATCTAATTGTGCTTCGTCGACCCATTCATCTGTAGCAACACGATACATCTTAACTCCATTAATAATTGCGTAGCCATCTGTCTTCCAAACAGTGCCACTTGGCAATTCTTCAGTTAAAATGTCGCCTTGTGAATTGTAAAGCGATGCTTTTTTCATAGTTTTAATCGAACTCATTGGCATTTCAGTAAATAGAACTGATTTTTCGACTTCTACATACTCATCGGTGGCTACGTGATAATACAATTTATTATTGATTGTCACGATACCTTTAAACTTAAAAGGAGCATTAGCCTTCAAAGTTCGTGTGACAGTCTTTCCGTTGGCATGTACTATCTCAGTTGCTCTATTGAAGGTTCTGACAATCCCTGATTTTTCAGATACAAAATCTTTTGCCAAAACCCATTGCTTATAACCGACTAGATAATATTTGGCACCATTTATTTCTGTGGTTGCTTCAACGCCTGAAGAAGCAAGGGCTGCATCTGTCTTATTACTGATATTTTTTACGTCTGTAATTTTTACTTCAATCCGATTCTTTGGTTGATCATTAGATGGATTGCTTGGTGGGGTCGTTGATGACGGCGGTGTTGCTGGGGTTACTGGAAAATCCGGTACGTCGTCGTAAGTTTGATTCTTTGTGTAAACCAAATTTATGACTTGCGGATTTTGTGTGTAATTGCCCTTCAAAGCTTCTGGATTACTCAAAGCATATCCATCCACTGCTCCGTCAGCTGTTAAATCAAAGCTGTCGCCGATATTTTCTCCATCAATCGTCTTTGTCAAAGAAGCTCCATTTACAGTTATGGGAGCACCCGTAGTATCGACATAATTTAAAGTAACATTAGGATGTGCTTGCCAAATCAATGGTTGACCATTAGTGATAATCGTTTCAAAAGTTGTACCATTGTTGACTTCTCTAATATAAGCATCTGCATTAGAACTATAGTTCCAACCTAAATGACCGTAAATCAATGTTTTAGCGCTAGGATCAGCACCGACCAATCGATAATTATCATTGCCTAAATTATCCAAATTATCATCTACTAGATTTGCTTGAGGACCTGAATAAGAGAAGTGATAAGTATTAGCTATATCTTTACCATCTATGTCTAAAACTTTGGGAGCGGTAAACTCAATTGGTTGACCGGTCACAGCATAGACTGGCGTTGGATTAGATAAGGTGTTATTTGCTGCAACGATAGTTACTGGTTTGCCAGTTTCAACGCCTTTTAGTGGCGTAAAATCAGTGATAGCAGAATCACCTAATTCAATCAGGTGATAGCTTTGATCATTATTAGCAAATTTAATCAAAGTAGGAGCAGCTTCAGCTAATCCTTGATCATTTAAACCACTATCTGAAGATAACTTCGTAATACCTGTCATTTCCATATAACTAATTGGTGTAACATCGATATTTGCAAATTGACTGACATCAATTTCTTTGCCATTTGAATTACTATAATCTCCATCAATGATCAATTGGTTAAACTTTAGATTATATAATGGCGTCAAATTAGTATCAGCATTACTGTCATAAGCAAGCATAACTTGTAAATAAATCGTTACGTTGGAAGGTAAAAATTGTAAATATTGCAAACCATTTAAACTTTCAATTGGAACATCATCTTGGTCGCTCATTGACGTAGTACTTTGTGAAGCTGGCAAACCTACTTCAGTGGGATTTCTCATTTCAAAATTGGTCAACATTAAATTCAATGTTGAACCAGTGAATTTCTTGATAGCACCAACAGTCAATGGCGTAGTGTTTGGAATATTCAAACCATAATCAACCATTTTACCTAAAATAGGATCTGTAAAATTAACAACGGTGTCGTCAGTAACATCGCTAGGTATCGTGTACAAATCACTAGGAATTGTCGGCGTTGTCGGCGTGGTCGTACCTGGACTTGGAGTTGTTGACGTTGTAGTGCCACTCATATTAGGTGGCGTTGCGTTACTAGATGGTGTGGTAGTTATTGCTGCTCCAGCATTTGTATTGACTGTTGTACCTGAGGTTGAGGTACCGGTCGTTGTGGTACTTGAAGTTGAAGTACTTGGTGCTGTAGTACCCGATGCTGTGGTTCCTGTCGTTGTCGTACCTGAGGTTGAAGTACTTGGTGCTGTAGTACCTGATGCTGTAGTACTTGAGGTTGAAGTACTTGGTGTTGTGGTACCCGATGCTGCGGTTCCTGTCGTTGTCGTACTTGAGGTTGAAGCACTTGGTGTTGTAGTACCCGATGCTGTAGTAACTGAAGTTGTAGTACTTGAAGTTGTGATTCCCGTTGTTGAAGTACTTGAAGTTGCAGCATTTGAGGTTGTACTGCCTGATGTTGAAGTACTTGGTGTTGCAGCGGTACTTGTCGAATCAGTTGGACTAGTTCCAGTTACACCTGTAGAAATCGTTGTTCCAGTACTTACAGTTGTGCCAGAACTGGAGGTAGAACTAGGGGTTCCTGTGGCAGCTGTTGAATCATCATCCGAACTACTTGAAGAATTATTGGAACTAGGTGTAGTTGTAGCACCAGTAGTCGGAGCTGTGCTTGTGGTGTCTGAACTGGTAATTGTTGAGCCAGTTGAGAGCGTCGTTCCTGTATTCAAAGTGGCTCCACTAGACTCAGAACCTGAGGAAGTTGATACTTCTGGACTACTAGATGTAGAAGTTGAATCAGTACTTGAAGTCGCATCATCAGCATTACTATTCGACGTTAGGATCGTACCAGTATCTGCAGTACTGGTCGCATCTGCTTTAACGGTTTGATCTGACAATGAGGTCAATATCATCGCTGAAAACAGCGTTGCACCGATATAGATTCCTTTTTTGTTTATTAACATTTCAATCACCCTTTTCTGTTTCAAGGGCTATATTAATCAGTTATTATCGAGATACCAAACATAATCATGAGACAATATTATATAAACAATCAGCGTTAGCTTAACTGCCTCAACCGATTGGCAAGATTACCGAATATATAGACCGTTAGTACAGAGCGATTTACGGTATAATTTTTTTCATAGAACCAATATTTTGTTAATATTCAATCAATTTTTCTTTTAACAGAACTAAATTTCGACAAATAATATTTCATAATAAAGCGCTATAATCCTTTAATATCAAGGCTTATAAGCAGTTAGTATTAAACCGATTATTTTTTATTTCACTTTTGGAAAAAGTCTCTTACAAAAAATGAGTTAAAATCATTAAATATCGATAGTAAACTACGAATTGTAATAAAGATTGACCTCGGATATATTGAAATTAAATTTTAAGTACATTGGCAGTGTACATGAGAATTGATAAAAATATAGACAAAAAAAGATGTTCATGGTCGGCATACCACAAACATCTTTTAGAGATTAATATTTCACACACACTATAATTAAATAGTAGCCTTAAATTGTTGTTCAACGACATCGTACATGGCAACGTACTCATCAGGAGCAACACGTAAGAAAGGCATACCGTTTGACGTATTGATGACTGTATCTGTAGCCCACTTGCTATTAGGTGCAAGCGATACGTCTGTTTTTTGTACTAAATTATGATCATAAACTTTAACAGCTTTATCAGCACCGTCAAGTGATTGAACCTTAATAGTCATTTGACGGTTTTTGTATGCAAATCCATCTTTTGAACTCAAGAATTGATTTGGTGCGACTTGGAAGTAATCAGTACCATTGATACTTTGAGTTTTAGCAGCTTTCCAAGTGCTGTTTTTTTGCAAAGCAACGTTGATTTTATCCCCATTTTGGTTATACAGCTGTGCTTCGTCGCTACTTACTTGAGCATAATTTCCTTGGCTTACTGATTGAGCATTTACGTCAGTAGCTGCCCCAATTGTGCTAGTTACAGCACTTCCTGCACCCATTAGTGCGCACACTAAGAGTAAAATAAATTTTTCATATTTTTGACCTCACTATATTGTCGTTAATTCCCTCGTACACTATTTTTTGGCAGAAAAATAGCGTACACAAAAATTGATTTTTTAAATTCATAGAACAAATATTTTAATATTTCACACACTGCTCATACATTTTCGGCATAATTATAAGCAACTTAATAGTACAAGCATTTATCCACTATTACAACAAAAAACTCTAATTTTTCTTGCTTTTTTCTATAAAAATTTCTATATAAATATTATCAAAAAAAGAAGAAAATGTTATAAACGTTGGTACTATTTACTTTCGTAGACATATATTACATGAAGATAATCTTTTCCAAAAAAATATTTTTTACAAAATTTTATCTTAAATACAAATTTTCACTCATTATCTATTAAAGACTAAAAAAGGGACTACCAATTCATCAAATAAATTGATAGTCTCTTTTGAACTCGTGAGAAAAATTTTTCTCTAAGTTCTAACTAGTATTTTTCTGTAAAAGATTGTTGAATGACGTACCACATACCTACGTACTCATCAGTTGCAATTCTAACGAATGGCATTCCATCTGAAGTGGAAATCACACGATCTGAATACCAATAAGTACCAGGAGCTAGAGCGACTTTGGAACTCTCAACAAAGTTGTGATCATAAACTGGGACATCCTCATCAGTCGTAACTCGGATAACTTCCGGTCTATCGCGATAAATATAGCTATCGCTTGAATTCAAATACTCATCTTTCCCAATTTGGTAATAATTTGTTCCATTGATATCAATCGTTTTACCAAGATACCAATCACTATTCTCTGATACAGCCTTATCGAGCGAATCGCCTTTTGAATTATACATTTCTGCAGTGCGATAAGCATCGACAAAGTACCCGCTAGTCACGGATTCAGCCTTGACACTTTGGACAGGTATAAATGAAAATCCAAAACCTAGTAGAAGAATGAATAACACTACTACAAATTTTTTCTTCATTTTTTATACTTCCTTAGTCTCCTTAGACTATCCAAAGTATAACTTGTTTAAACATATTTAACCAATGTTTTGCATGTTTTTTATATCATGCATTAATGACTTGTTATCATTTAATTTAGCTAGATAATAAGCTAAATTATAATGGTCTTCATAAGCTTGTTTATGATTAACGCCATTTTGTAAGGCTAAAGCAGCTGAATAGTTCAACTCATCTAAGAAATATGAAACATTTCTCTCTTGAGCAAAATCTAATCCTTCTTGACTTAGTTGATAAGCATCATCATATAACTTCATTTCGTCAAATGATTGAGCAATCATTTTATAAATAAAGAGAATTTCTAAGTCACTGGCATTATCGATATCTTTTTCTTCTTCAAAGGCTGCAGTGATCATTTTGAAATAATATGATGCTTGATCGGCAAAACCTTGATTCGAGTATCGTAAACCTTTGAACAAATAAGCTAATAAAGTATAAACATCAGTTTCATCAGATTTGGTATATTGTAGTACCTTATCGAACGTAAACATTGAAGTTTCAATATTGTTCTTCCAAAAGTCCAAAACACCATTGATCAACTCGTATTGTTTCCAATCATCGTTGCTCAATTTACTTCGTAATGAATCAATCTCTTTATCCAAACCATCAATATCTTTTAGTAAGGCTTTTTCTTCAATTTTATCAAGAATATTTTCTTGATTGTTTGCTTTAGATGAAAATTCACTAAATACATCGTTTAAAGTTAAGTCTAATCTTAGGCATATTTTGATTAGAATATTTACAGTTGGTGCAACATTATGTTTCTCTATTTTACTAATAGTATTTTGAGTACAAACATCTTGAGCCAGCTCAACTTGAGTTAAATTCATTTCTCGTCGTTTATTATAAATAATAGATCCAAGAAACAATGGCAACACACTCCTATCTTTGCTTTGACATTTATCAATAATACTATAATTACTAACAAAAATATACATATATGGGTTACAAATATTAAATAAATCAAATCTATAAGATTTTATATTTCCAAAATACACAAAAAAAGTAGTTGAACAGATGTTCAACTACTTAACTGATGCGGGTAAGAAGATTCGAACTTCCACGGAGATAACTCTCCACAAGATCCTTAGTCTTGCGCGTCTGCCAGTTCCGCCATACCCGCGTACGAGTAATACTATACACATAATTAAGAAAATTTTCAAGGCAATTTTTGAATGTCCTTGAGATATTTCAAATGACCGTGGCATTTACCGCAAACGAAACGTCTAGTATTGATTTTTTTGACTCGAAAATAAGTTTGATGACAGTTCTGACATTGATAAAGATGATACTTCCGATTCTTCACGGAACTAGTTATCGGAGAATAACGCAAACCTCCCACTTGCTTCAGCAAAGCTTTAAAAGTTCGGTCCTTATGCTGAGCTGGCAAATGGTCATTATATAAGTGATAGTGACACAATTCGTGCTTGATCACACCTACCAAGGTTTCATAACCAAAGTCTTGATAGATTTTAGGATTAATGTCAATGTGACGATCATTCAAGTGAAAACGGCCACCAGTCGTCCTCAAACGATTATTAAAACAAGCATAGTGAATAAAAGGCTTCCCAAAATCATCTTGGGAAACCTTTTTTATTAATTCTGTTAATTCTAAATCAGTCATTAGGCTAAATTAGTCAACTTTTGAATTAGTTTTGAAAACTTATCCATGTATTCGTCTTGTTTCTTTTCAGCTTCATCAAAACTGTGGCGATCAACTTGTTTCTTGTCACCAATACTAGTTGTCATTTCTGAACAAGCTTCAACATACTTCTTAAATGCAGATACTAATGAAATATGCGTACCCATCAAACGAGCAGGAGCTTTGCCCTTTTCCAATTTAGCTAAAGTTGTTTGATAGTTCTTAGTTCCGGTTGTGAAATCTTTTTGAACCCTTGCATATTCCACATCATCCATTTTATCCACTTTGCTACGATCCAAAGCGTCACGAATCTTTTCAAATTCTGGATTTAACTTATCTTGTTCATCTTGAATCGATTGAACAGTTTCATTGATCAATTGACCATAATTCATAGCTTTCTTTTGTGCGGCATTCATAACAATTACCTCTTATTTTCTTCTTGAGTCTTTTCAGTGTAAATATCCTTTTCGATGGTAAATCTTGGACGTTGTTTAACTTCGCTAAAAATCTTACCAACATATTCGCCGATGACACTGATACTAATCAATTGTACACCACCAAGGGCCCAGATGGATATCATTAATGACGACCAACCTACGACGACGTGACCATTGATTTTTCTAACAAAACTGTAAATCAACAGCAAAATACTAATTAAAACAATTAGAAAACCTAAGCCCATAATCATTTTGATTGGAACGATTGAAAATGACGTGATACCGTCCATCGCAAACTTAATCATCTTTCTCAATGGATATTTCGATTCTCCAGCAAATCGTTCTTTTCTAGCATAGTAGACCTTAGCCGATTTGAATCCAACTAAAGGAACGATTCCTCGCAAAAAGAGATTTCTTTCTTGATAACTCAATAAAACATCGCAAGCTCGTTGACTGAGCAATCGATAATCAGCTGAATCAGGAACAAGTTTCACGCCTAGAAATCCCATGAACTTGTAAAATAGTTCAGCAGTACCCCGTTTAAAGGCAGTATCAGTGTCACGATTATTTCTAACGCCATAGACTACTTCTGCTCCCTTTAAATACTCATCAACCATTTTAGGAATGGCATTGACGTCATCTTGCAAGTCGGCATCTATCGTTATAACGGCGTCAGAATCCTTGGAAGCACTCGTCACACCGGCCAATAAAGCGCCTTGATGTCCAAAATTACGACTTAACTTAACCCCAGAGACAAAGTGATACTGTTTTGAGAAACCATCGATCAATTGCCAAGTTTTATCACGACTACCATCATCAACGAAAACAATTTTACTATTTTCAGTAATCTTCCTTTCATCAACTAAATTTTGTAAAATTGCCATTAATTCTTTGGTCGTTTCATGCAAGACTTCCTCTTCGTTATAACAAGGAACGACAATACTTAACTTAAATAAATCAGACATTAACTTTTCCCCATTTCGATCCAACCCATTCGCAAATCTTAAAGAGACCTAAGCCACCTAAAATTGCAATTACAGGTAAAAATTCGAGTCGATAGCGACCCTGCACTTCAATCAATAATTGTACAACAGCGTATGCCATCAAAGGTAATAATATCAAAAACATCTCTTTATCGTGCGATTTTTTCCAGAGACATAATGAACCAATCCAAGAAAAGATAATCAGCATGACGCTTCCTAAGTAACCAAGAAGCTTTATATGATTAGTTAAACTTAGAGAATGTTTAGTTTCTAAGCCTGTGAAGTCAATTGTTCCTGATCTTCCAGCCCAAAGCGTTTCATTTTTATGCCAGAATAATTTCAGCCAACCATGCGTTGCATTCAAATTAGCAACATTTTCTTTGATGACTTGATGTTCCTTTTTACTCATCTTGTTGCGGCTTTCACTTAAATCAAACCGGTTCACCATCCCTTGATCATATGAACCATTTGAATTAGCATCTAGTCCAACGACGAATTTCCACTCCGAATCGCGATTCGAGAGCCCAAAAGAGTTTAAACCGGAACTTTTGACCATTAAGCCAGCTCCAGAAAAAATCACTTGGTAAATAACTAGCGTAATCAAAACTTTTAAAATTTTAGACCAATCGAATTTATTATTAGAAATAAATAAGAACAATAAAGCGTAAACGACGATTCCTGCAATAATAACTGGACCTATCGGTCTAACAATACTGCCAAGTCCCAAAGTTACTCCGGCTAAAATATAAGACCAATAACGGTCCTTTAGAATTAAATAAAACGTCAATAAGAAAAACATCATCCCGATATATTGATTATCAGCTTGGCTATTCAGTGCAAACCAATCTAGGTCAATCATTAGTAAAAATACGGCTAAACGAGCAATTTTTACTTTATTGAACAATTTGATGGAAAGCTGATAAACCAAATACAAAATTACAACTTGATAGAAAACATTCAATAATTGAACCGCAATGACATGGTGCCCAAAAATTTTGACGACGCCCATAACATAAACTAAAAAGCCAGTTTGATAGGCCCATTTAGCAAAATAATCATTATCGTGAACAAAAATATTTTTCCCCGACAAAGCCTTTGGAGCTGTAGTCCAAAAGGCCTTAAAATCACTGATTTGCGTTTTAGGAACAATTGCTAACCAAATTACAGCAACTAAGATAAATATCAACAACATGCTAATTAAAATCAAACGATTGAGTTTTAAATCATCGTCTCGAATCCTAAACAGCAGATAACCGACTCCTAAAGTAAGAATAATGGCACAAAGAAGAACCAGTATTGCTAATACTGGTTCAATTTTTAGATAATTTACTGTGTAGAAACTTCCCATTTGAATCAATACAACAGATGTAAAGATTCCCACGCAAATAATAATTAATTTGCTAATAACATTTTGAAATTTACTTAGCATTTTACTCCTCGATATTTGCTACTTTCTGCGGCTTCTTTAGGAAGTCCCCTAATTTAGATACACAAGTATTAATGTTGTCCATACTTGCGGCATAGCTAAATCTGAGATGACCTTTACCACCAACACCGAAGAAACTACCTGGCAAAATTGCTAAGTGTTCTTTTTCTAGTAAATCGTTGGCAAATTTAACATCATCTTGTTCGTATTCATCAGGAATCTTAGCAAATAGGTAGAATGCCCCATCTGGATCTGGACAATCGAAACCTAATTCGTTTAAGCCCTTATGTAAAACATCACGTCTTGCCTTGTATTGATCCCTCATAGAAATTGGATCGTCATACCCGTTGGTATAGGCTTCCAAGGCTGCATATTGCGTGATTGATGAAATAGAAGTTGTAGCTAATTCGTGAATCTTATTGATTTGCGAAATAACTGCTGCTGGTCCACAAATAATACCAAAACGCCAACCAGTCATAGCATGCGACTTAGACAATCCATTCAAAAGAATCGTTTGCTCAGGTAAAATTTTACCAAATGACACATGCTTGAAATTATAGGTCAATTCACTATAAATTTCGTCACTGATCACAAAAACATCATGTTGCTTCAAGACGTCTGCCAATGCTCTCAGTTCATCTTCTGTATAACTAACGCCAGTAGGATTACTTGGGAAATTAAGCAAGAAAATCTTGATACGTGGATTAGTTCTAAATGCTTCTTTCAATGCTTCAGGAGTGACCTTAAAGTCTGTCTCTGAAGTGTCAATATAAACTGGTGCGGCACCATTGAAGTCGGCATCCGGTCCATAAATCGTAAATGATGGTGAAGGAATCAAAACCTCATCACCGTCTTGCAAAATTGCATTGAATGCTGAGAATACACCCTCAGTTACACCCGCTGAGGCTATGATTTGAGTTTCAGGATCATAATTCAGATCATATTTGTCATGTAAATAGTCTGCCACAGCATGCAAAAGTTCATGAATGCCTTCAGGCACAGTATAATGTGTCTCATTGTCGTCAATTGCATCTTTGGCGGCTTTTTTGATATGTTCTGGGGTTGGGAAATTAGGTTCCCCAACAGTCATATTGACCACCCCTGGAATACTCTTTGCTTTAGCATTAAACTTAAAAATCTCTTGTTGCTTAATGGCAACTACAGACGGTTTCATAAGGGAGATTAAATCACTTTTCACTATAAACACCTCTTTTAGAAGATTACACCTTTATTCTAACATACGATAATTTAGAAAAAAAAAGACATTCAATGAAATGAATGTCAAAATATGAAACTTCTAATAATTATTTTTATTTATTTAACATCAAAAACGGTGTATGGAGAACGGCGCTTGTGAGCTGTCTTTTTAAACCAGTTTTCGATGATTTCAGCACTTGCTTCTTTGATGTCTTTACCTTCAAGGTAATCATCAATATCCTTGTAAGAAACCCCTAAAGCCTTTTCGTCTGGGAGACTTGGACGGTCCTCTTCTAAATCAGCAGTAGGAATTTTCTCATACAAGTTCTTTGGTGCAGATAATTTTGCTAATAAAGCTTTACCTTGACGTTTATCTAAACGGAATAACGGCGTTACATCAGCAGCACCATCTCCAAATTTAGTATAAAAACCAGTAATATTTTCAGCTGCATGATCAGTACCCACTACAACTCCATTGTTATCGCCAGCAATTGCATATTGAGCAATCATTCGCGTTCTTGCTTTGATATTGCCTTTATTGAAATCAGAAATAGTCATTCCATTAGCTTCAACAGCTTTCACCATTGAATCAACACTATCTTTGATATTCACTCTCACGACTTTATCAGCTTGCATCCAATCAATAGCTTGCATTGCATCTGATTCATCGGCTTGTTCACCATATGGCAAACGTACAGCGATAAATTGATAGTCGTCATTGCCTGTTTCTTTTCGCAATTCAGTCATGGCCATTTCTGACAACTTACCTGCTAATGTGGAATCTTGTCCGCCAGAAATTCCAAGAACTAAAGTCTTTAAAAAACTGTGTTGTTTCAAATAATCTTTAAGAAAATCAACGGAACGACGTATTTCAGTTTCAGGGTCAATTTCTGGTTTTACTTGTTCAAATTCAATAATTTCTTTTTGTAGTGGTCTCATTCTAGTCACCTAATCTAATATTGTTTACATCATTTCTGATCTTTTCAATGTACTTCATCTTGTGACTGTAAAGTTTTGAGGAAAGGTCAACTGGATAAACTTGAGGATTTAAGATACGTTTATACTCATCCCAAAGCGAATCCAAATTAGCATTGCAGTACTCTTTGATTTCTTTAACATTTGGCAAATCATAAACTAATTTACCATCGACAAAGATGTCGTGAAGCAATGGTTTTGCTTGGAAGTCTTCAACAGTCTTATTAATATACGTATATTGTGGATGGAACATGTAAAGCGAACTGTGTTCTCTAGGATCTTCATTCCAGAAGGTTACGTAATCCCCTTCTGATTTGTCGTTTTTTTCATTGTTAGTAATGCGCCAAACTTGTTTCTTGCCTGGCGTGGAGATTTTAGCAGCATTGCTGGATAGTTTCAAAGTATCCATCATATTGCCCTTATTGTCTTCAATGCTTACCAACTTATAAACCGCACCTAAAGCAGGTTGGTCAAAGGCTGTGATAACTTTAGTACCGATACCCCAAACGTCAATCTTGGCATCTTGCATCTTCAAATTAAGAACAGTCTTTTCATCCAAGTCATTAGAAGCATAGATTTTAGCATTAGGGAAACCAGCCTCATCCAATTGCTTTCTAACACGCTTAGAAATATAGGCCATATCTCCAGAATCGATTCTGACACCGAGGAAATTGATTTTGTCGCCCATTTCACGAGCAACTTTAATTGCACTAGGAACGCCACTTTTCAAAGTATCGTAGGTATCAACTAAGAATACGCAATTCTTGTGCGTTGTAGCGTAGGCTTTGAAGGCATTATATTCGTTTCTATATGTTTGAACCAAGGCATGAGCATGAGTACCTGAAATAGGAATGCCGAACAATTTACCTGCAAGTACATTGCTTGTAGCATCAAAACCACCAATATAAGCAGCTCTAGTTCCCCAAATAGCTGCATCGACTTCTTGTGCTCTACGTGATCCGAATTCCATTACTGGGTCGTCGCCACAAACATTTTTAACACGAGCAGCTTTAGTAGCAATCAATGTTTGGAAATTGACCATGTTTAATACAGCTGTTTCAATCAATTGGCATTGAGCTAATGGTCCTTCAACTTGCAAAATAGGTTCTTCGTTGAAGACCAAGTCGCCTTCTAGCGATGAACGAACGGTACAGCTAAATTGCATATCTTTGAGCCAACGCAAGAATTCTTCGTCAAATTCACCATACTCGCGCAAATAATCGATGTCAGAGTCGGAAAATTTGAGGTTCTTCAAATAATCGACTACGTGTTCAAGTCCTGCAAAAACAGCGAAACCATTGTCAAAAGGCAATTTTCTGAAGTAAACTTCAAAAACAGCCCGACGGTTGTGTAATCCTTTCTTCCAATACGTATACATCATATTTAATTCATAATAATCAGTATGTAAAGTTAAATCCTCATCTTGAAATTGAGTCATCATATCTCCCTTAATTAATTGACATTTTATTTCAGGTCTATTTTACCTTAATTGTTATTCAATGTCGCAGTATAGCCTTCATTTACTTTTCGAGCAAGTTGTTCAATTGAATAATTGTCACGGACTTCTTGGTACAAAGCTAGGCCTTTTTGATCCAAACTGCCATCTTTCCAATATTCATGAGCATCATTTAAAGCAGCAATAAGTTCTTGCTCATTATCTGATTCTACTAACCAACCAGTATCGTCATTGATTACTTTATCAGTTGCACCAACATTTGTCGCAATAACAGGTTTGCCATAAGCAGCTGATTCTAAGTAAACTGTAGGCAAACTTTCTGATTTAGAGGTCAAGACTGATACATCGCTTTCCTGGTAATAATCGCCAGTATTTTCTCTAAAGCCAACGAATTCTACCTTATCCTTGATGCCTAAATCTTTGACTAAATTACGTAAATCGTCCATCAAGGGACCATCGCCAACTAAAGTTAAACGATAATTGAATCTAACTTTGCTCAAAGCTTCTAAAAGCAAACGGTGATTCTTGACTTCAACTAAACGAGCCACTACTAAGAGGCTAAAAGTTGGTTGTCGATTGAATTGAGGGTTGATTCCAGAAAAATCAATTGCATTGAAAACTTCAAAAGTTTTTGTGGAGTCAATCTTCAAAGATTCAAAATACTCTTTTAAGTCAGGATTCATGTAAAAGAGCGAATCGGCTCGTTTTAAGGCATGAAGATTCAATTTGAGCATAACTTTCCCTTTGATACCTGAAAAGTCTATACGAGGGTCAGAATGGACGGTAATCACCCATTTTGCATTGATATTTTTACGAATCAAAGAAACAATATAGTTGGCACGAGGTCCATGCGTATGAACTATATCAAAATTATTATTATTAATATATTTAGTCAATGGTTTAAGAATCGATAAATCAAACCGTTGCTTTTGTTCCATAACTGCAACTCTTAATCCGTTTTCTCGCGCCATTTTAGAAACTGGACCTTCCTGAAAAGTCAAAAGCGTACTTTCTTCGCCAATAATTTTTTGGCCTTTCATTAGGTTCACGATATATGTCCGTGCTCCGCCGTCTTCGTTTCCGGCATTGATATGTAAAACCCTCATTTCGACACCTCTCAAATTAATCTTTCTCGTGTATAATAATACATTAAAGGAGAACGCCATGCACAAAAATAGAATAAATATTTTAGGCACAGAGTTTGATAACTTTACTGAAAAACAATTCCACTTATATTTGGACAATGATTTAGATTTTAAAGCTAACAAGTTCATCGTAACACCCAATCCAGAAATTGTTCTCTCTGCCCGAAAAGATGCCAATTTTTCGAAAATTATCAATAATGCAGATTACGTAATTCCTGATGGAATCGGAATTATTAAAGGAGCTAAAACCTTAGGCACTCCGATGCATGAACGAATCACTGGTTTTGATACATTAAAATACTTGATTGAAGCAGCCAATCGCAAATTACTAAAGGTCTACATCTTAGGATCAAAACCCGAAGTAATTGAAGCAACGGCTAACAAAATTAAAAAAGATTATCCACAAATCGACTTAGTTGGCTATCACGATGGCTATTTTAAAGATGAAGGCGAAATAGCACAAGAAATCATAACTAAAAAGCCTAATCTCGTCTTAGTCGCTCTTGGTTCACCTAAACAAGAAATCTTTATCAACAAATACAAAGATCAACTAAATGCCGTTTGGATTGGCGTTGGTGGAAGTTTCGATGTCTTCTCAGGAACTAAGAAACGTGCCCCAAAAATTATGCAAAAGCTCAATTTGGAATGGTTCTATCGTCTAGTCAAAGAACCCACTAGATTTGGAAGAATGCTCGCAATCCCTAAGTATCTCAACATGATCAATAAAGAAAAAAAAGCTCGTCAAAAAAATAAATAATTATAAAAAAATAGGCCTAGCAAAAACGTTTTTGCTAGGTCTATTTTATTTTAATCTTCAACATTAATCGTATACGGATCATCATTTGTTCTTAAAAAGATACGTGCATTCAACATTGCATAACCTAAAATGGCTACAAAATAAATGCTGACAGATGGTGCTTCAATAACGTGTCCCGTCATCAAAGCCATCCCAAATCCAATAGCAACGCTGGAAACCAGCATCGACCACTTAACCGACCACATGTACTTGAATTTTCTGAGGAATGCTCCAATCAAATAAATCAAACAGTAAGCCAATGGAGCTAAGTAAACGATGGTTCCAATAACACCGAATTGGAAGAAGATATCGATATAATCCATTTCGACCAATTTAGCATCTTTGTCGCTCTTGTAATTCGTAGCATAACCCATTCCAAAAGTCTTTTGAGCAAGACTTGCTTTAGAGAAGTTATGAGCTGAATTTTCAAAGTAAACTGTCCGACCACTAAGTAAATAAGAAACTGTCTTATTAGTTTCAACATATTTCTTTTGGTCTTTAGTAATACCTTTTTTAGTCTTAGCTTGTTTCTTTTTGTACTTAATCATATCGGTATGCAATTCAGCTGTTCTTGAAACGGCCATTGCTGGATAAGCTGCTAAGATTCCACCGAAAGTAATGACTAGCAGTGCAATGATACCAACTGTATATTTTCGTTTACCCTTGATTTGGAACAGACGAATAACAGCGGCTAAAATCGACATGCATGTTCCGAAGAGAATTGCTAACAGTGAACCCTTGGTTCCAATCAATAAAGCAGAATAAATCGCCAAAATAATTGAAATCCAGTAGTAAATCCTCGACCACTTGTCAATTTTTTTCAGAGCATACCAAACCATAATTGGGAACGAAATTGAAACAATCGCACTCAATTCGTTAGCAGCGAAGAACCAGCCGCTTTCTCCCAATTTATAATATGAATAAGAGCTGAAACTAGTGTTTGTAAAGTGCGACACAATCATGATGACACTGATAATATTGATAGCAATGAAGATTACTTTAGGGAAGAAACGATTAATGATTCGATCTTCAGCTAATTCTTCAAAAGCATAAAAATATGACAACAACATAATTGGGTAATACAAACTCTTAGCTAAACTTGTAATTTCCAAAGTTGGAATAAATGTTCTTTTGGTATTGTAATTGATAACTAAACTAATTACCGAGACTACTCCTAACAAGACGAAATAGCCAATGACTCGAAACCCGTGCTTATTATCCCGATTCAGAATCAGGAAAATAAGTATGTAAAACACACTAACTGCCATCACAGCCATACGAATTAAAACCCCGAATGTAACATCGATATGGGCTTGAGCCATCAATCCGGTAATTGCATCTAATACTGGTTGAAAAATTATATATAGCATCAAGAAAATGCTGTATTTTTTTATAAAGCTTTGCATATGTGGTGACTCCCAGTTAAAAATTTTAAAACTATAACAAGTAATATATTATCCTAAAAACAAATTTAAAGAAACGAATTATCTCTCTAAATAAAATTCAAATCGATCACCTGCATATTGTGAACGTACGTACTCAAATGGACGATCATCATCCAAAGTAGTAATTTGACGCACACGCAATACAGCTGAGCCGCGTTTAACGTTTAAATAATTGGCAATCTTTTCAGATGCCAAGATAGCTGAAACAGTTTGAGCAGCGTTACCTAATTTTAACCCTGCTTTATCTTCCAAAGCTTTATAAAGCGAAGACGTAATGTCTTTTTTATTGAGGCTATTAACGATATCAATCGGAATCGTTGCTACTTCAAAACAAATTGGTTGTTTGTCAGCGTAACGAATTCTCTCCATTCGTAAAACTTGGTCGCCATCTTTTAATTTTAACTTTTCTAATTCACTAATAGAAGGATCAGCAACGTGGTACGAAACCGTCTTACTCGAAGGATGTTTACCCTGACTTTCAGTGATTTCAGTAAAACTAGTGGTTCCAGACATCTTTTCTTGCACTTTGCTGCTGGCAACATAAGTTCCAGATCCAACTTGACGTTGTAAAATTCCTTCATCAACTAAAGTTTGAATCGCTTGACGAAGAGTCATTCGACTAACATCAAAATCTTGAGATAGCTGTCTTTCAGATGGAATACGTTCCCCCACAGCCCATTTGCCAGATTCTATTTCTTTTCTAATCTCATTATGAATTTGTATATATACTGGTACCTTCATTTATTTGGCACTCCTTTATGAGCATTACTTCCATTAATTATACAGTATTTCTGTCAAAAATTAAGAAGTGGCCTTAAAATCGCAAGACATTACTTAAAATGAAATCTTAACCACAAACATATTATCTTTAAAAACACCCTTATTAAGTTGAAATAATTGATTTTTGATTACAAAAAGTCAAATTTGTAGTCACAAAATTATTATAAATGATTTTTTGTTTTAATTGGTTGGTTATTAATAATTTTAATAATCTTTTTAACAACAAAAAAGCCGCCTAACAAGAATACCTCACTTGTTGACGACTAACGAATCATTTAATTGGGTTAGCTGGATTCGAACCAGCGCATGATGGAGTCAAAGTCCATTGCCTTACCGCTTGGCTATAACCCAATGAATGGAGGGGAGTGGATTCGAACCACCGAACCCGAAGGAGCGGATTTACAGTCCGCCGCGTTTAGCCAGACTTCGCTACCCCTCCATGTGTTTAACACATGTCTTTATCCGACTAGATAATAATACCGAAAATTCGATGTCATTTCAAGTAATTTCTATAAAAAAATGAATCCTTCCGGATCCATTTATATTTTTATTTAACTATATTTACATTGGCAGCTTTGACAAATTCATTCGTAGCTACTCGATAGTAATCTTCGCCATCAAGTTCAGTCAATTTATCAACCTTCCATTTACTCAAGCCAGCTAAAGCACGATTAGTTACTGCTTTACCATGAGAATTCTTGAGTGATTCATATTCAACATCCTTAGTCTTGACAACTTTATCAACAGACTTGTAAACATAAGCATCACTTGCTTTAATCCATTTGTTAGTTGCTACTCGATAATACTTTTCATTATTGATAGTAGCTTCTTGGTCTGAATACCAGTCAGTATTTGGTGCTAGTTCCACTGTCTCATTTAAATTACCGTTCTTATCGTAAACTTTGACTGCCTTACGATCTGGATATGTTGAAACGGTTTGTTCTTTATCTACATAATTTGAATCTGAGTTAGATGATGAATTACCGTTGTCATCTTCATCGCCGGTTGTTGTTGAATTACCGTCATCATCGTCTTCATCGCCGGTTGTCGTTGAATTGTCGTCATCATCTTCATCGCCAGTTGTTGAGCTATCATCTGAATCTTTTGTGTAATAAAAAACATAAGAGAATGGAATATTAGCTGAAAGAGAAGATGTACTTACTTTAGCATTGACAATGTGGTCATACGTAGGTGTAAGGCTTAAATAATATTGAGTACCACTTTCATTAATATTTGTGGTATTGTAAAAACTTCCTGTTGATGTTTGATTGTTATATTTTGCCGTTAATTCGATATATGACACGTCCGGCGTATATCCGGATACTTCTGGAGCTTCTATTTTAATAGTATCTCCCACATACTTAGGTAAATCTTCCTCAGGAATCGTTAATTCCCAACAATAGGCATCACCATCCAAAACGACCTTTTGATAATCGGTAGAATCACTCAATAAAACATCTTCAAAGTTTTCACCTTTTTCTCCAAAAGAAGTTGGGTCTATATTTACTAAAAGTGTATTAACCCCATCAAAGGTTTGATCTCCATAATTAGTAGCATCACTAGTAACTTTAAGTCTCCATGTTCCTTCTCCGTTAGGATACGATTCTCCCGTTGTATCAGAAGAATCAGTATTGACCCATTTTACTTTTGAAGAGGAATATGTGAAACCGGCATTTTCTAAATTCAAATTGCCTAATACGATTTTATCAATATTATAGGTACCACTGAATATATTTTTAACAGTTAAATCGGAACCTGTAAAACCACTTAAATCAACACTTTCCAAATAAGTATCATATTGAAACATTTCCGTCATATCAACAGTCTGATCAGTTTTAAAACTACTTAGGTCAAGATTCGTAATGGTAGTATTTCTTTGAAACATATCTGTAAAATCAGTTACGTCGCTTACATCTAGATTGTCTAATCCTTCATATTCCGTAACGGAAGGCAAATTTCTAAACAAACTAGCTGAATTGGCAGGTAATTTTAATTTTCCATCAGTGCCAGTCCCAGTAATAACTACCTTAGTTACATTTTTTAAACTAGAATACTGTTCAAACCAAGGAACTTTAATGACTTGCCCTTCGTCATAACTCACATTTTCCGTTTCATCAATACTAGAACCACTCAAATACAAAACATTGTCTTTGATTGACCAAGTTGCATTGTCACCAAAACTTTGTTCATCAACATCAGATGGTGCTGTAGTCGTCGTTGATGTTGAGGTACTTGAAGAGCTAGTATCGTCACTTGCAGCATTAACATTAGTACCTTGCATAAATCCAAGGAATAATCCCAAAATAGCAATTGTTCCAAAAATCATTTTTTTGATACAATTTTTCATAAAAAATTAACGCCTCCTTACTTCACTGATTATTGTACAATGGAAACGCTTTTTATAAAATTAAATTTATTTTACATTATTTTGATAATAAGGCAGTTTTATTCATGCTATAAAACTTTCTCATATAATTTATGATTATAAAATTATAATTTATTGGAATAAAAAGTTCTTATTAGATACTGAATCATTTGATTATTTCTTGATTTTTTATCAAATTTCAACATTATTTTAATTCAGTAAATGAATACCAGTTGAATTGAAATTTATCTAATACAACAAAAAAGCCATGACCACAAAGTCATGACTTTTTTGATATTTAAATGTTAGTTAACACCTTGCATCAACTTCTTGATTCTTGGAACAAACATGATCAAGAGAACTGCGGCAATAAGTGTCACGATACCAGTGACACCAAAGAACATCATTTCGTTTTGAGGATCTCCTGGCTTGAATAACTTAACTAATTGAGCATTAGCGGCTTGTCCGGCTGAATCGGCTAAGAACCACATACTCATCATTTGAGATGAGAAGGCCTTTGGTGCCAATTTAGTTGTAGCTGACAATCCAACTGGGGAAATCAACATTTCACCAATTTCAATAATACCCCAACTTAGTACTAACCAAAGTGGACTAACTTTTCCACCTGCGCCTAATCCCATCAAAGGAATAATCAAGACGAAGTATGAAAGAGCTGTGGCAACTAATCCCATCCAGAACTTAGATGGAGATGATGGTTGTCTCTTGCCCAACTTAATCCATAACCATGCAAAGAATGGTGTATAGATAATAATAAAGAATGGGTTAAGCATTTGGAACTGTGGTGCTGATAGTTGGAATCCAGCAAAGTTAAGCTGCGTTTGTTGAGCGGCAAACAAGGCCAAGATAACTGAACCTTGTTCTTCAATTGCCCAGAAAATTGCAGCGGCGATAAATAGCGGAATATAAGCAACAACACGAGATTTTTCAATCTTAGTAACTTTCTTGCTTGTTAGCATCATTACGAAGTAACCAACTGGCAAGGCGATACCTAAGATACTTAGAATCGTAATAAAGTTATCAACATTGAAGGCATTGGCAAAGAACATTACAGCAACAATAATAATTACTGCCACGATTCCCCAAGTCAAACGTTTGAAGAATTTAGCACGTTCTTCTCCGGTAATAGGGTCTGGTGCATGCATGCTTGATTCTGGCAAGTACTTGCGACCATCCCACCAGTAAACAATTAACCCAATGAACATACCAATAGCAGCCAATGAGAAACCAGCATGGAAATTAAAGTGATTCCACATAGTTGTTACAGCTTGTGGTGCAATCAGTGAACCTAAGTTGATACCCATAACGTAAATACTGAAACCAGAATCACGTCTTGGATCTCCTTCTGTATAAAGTCCACCAACCATTTCAGAAACATTTGGTTTCAATAAACCAGTACCAATAGTAATCAAGGCTATAGAAATATATAGACCTCCTTGACCAATTGGTAGTGACAAGACGATGTGACCAAACATGATCAAGACACCGCCCCAGAAGACAGTTCTTCTAGCTCCTAGAAGTCTATCACTGATATATCCACCCAGCACACTAGACATGTAAACTAATGAACCATAAATGGACATAACAGATGCGGCGGTAGTTTGGTTCATACCAAGTCCGCCCTTTTCTACAGCATAATACATGTAGAAAAGTAAAATAGCACGCATACCATAATAACTGAATCTTTCCCAAAATTCAGTTAAGAATAAGGTACGCAAGCCAATCGGCTGACCGAAAAATCCTCGGTCCTTTTTCTTATCCATTAAAAAATTCTCCTCACATTACACAACGATAGATTAATATTAAACTTACAAAGCGTCTATGTCAAAGTGTTTTTAATAAAAATCATCAAAATCCTTATATATCAACAATTAAAAATAAGAGTCTTTTAAGATACTCTCTTATTATTAATCGTTATGCTTAAAGGCCATGGTTGCCGAAACCGCTTCCTTCCAACCGTTATACAAATCTTTCCTAACTGTCTGTTCCATTTTTGGTTCGTAAGTTTTTCCGATTTGATAATTTTTTTTGATATCATCCAAATCTTTCCAAAAGCCAACTCCTAATCCAGCCATAAAAGCTACGCCTAAAGAAGTTGTTTCCAATTCTGAAGAACGTTGTAAAGAAATATTCAAGATGTCAGTTTGAAATTGCATCAGATAATCATTGGCAGAAGCTGCCCCATCAACCTTTAAGACCTCAATTGGCATCTTTGCGTCAGAAGCCATCGTTTCGATAATATCTTTTGTTTGATAAGCAATTGCTTGAAGCGTAGCTTTGACCAAATCTTTATCCGTCGTTCCTCGAGTGATGCCAAAAATGGTGCCTTGAGCCTGATTATCCCAATATGGTGCACCCAGACCAGCAAAGGCTGGTACCACATAAATTTCATTTTGATCAGTCGACTGCTTAGCAATTTTAGAAGTCGACGGCGTCGAACTGATCAAGCGCATATCATCTCGCAACCACTGTAAAGCAGCTCCAGCAACAAAGACGCTTCCTTCTAAGGCATACTTGACTTCGCCATTGATCCCATAGGCAATCGTCGTTAACAGATTGTTGTCTGATAAAGCAGGCTTATCACCGGTGTTCATAACGGCAAAAGCACCAGTTCCATAGGTATTCTTGACCATGCCCTTTTCAAAAGCCATCTGACCAAATAATGAGGCTTGTTGCGACCCAGTCATCCCTGAAATCGGAATCTCTGAACCGTAAAATTGATAATTCTTCGTAATACCAAAGATTTCAGAATTTGATTTAACTTCTGGCAACATCGCTTTAGGAATATTAAATAATTTTAATAAATCCTCATCCCATTTTAATGTATTGATATTAAAGAGCATTGTCCGACTTGCATTAGCGTAATCGGTCAAGAAGCTCTCGCCGTCAGTTAACTTCCATAAAAGCCAAGTATTGATGGTCCCAAATAACAAATCGCCCTTTTCAGCTTTTTCTTGGGCACCCTCAACATGATTCAAAATCCAACGAATCTTCGTAGCTGAAAAGTATGGACTGATAATCAAACCAGTTTTTTTATGAATCTCGTCTTTATAGCCATTTTTAATTAAATCATTAGCTAATCTTGAAGTCTGACGACTTTGCCAAACAATCGCATTATAAATTGGCAAACCAGTATTTTTATCCCAGACAACCGTAGTTTCACGTTGACTAGCAATTCCGATAGCTTTGATTTGCTTAGGTTTAATCCCTGAATCGATTAAAGCTGTAGCAATTGTCGTTTGAACGGCATTCCAGATTTCATTTGGCTCGTGTTCGACCCAGCCAGGATTAGGCAAGATTTGTCTAATTGGGTGTCGAGCTATGGCAACTTTTTTTCCATTGTGATCAAAAATAATTGCCCGCGCAGTCGTAGTCCCCTCGTCGATTGCTAAAATATATTCTTTATCCATCTCTATTATTTACTCCTAAACACTAAAAAATGCGCATTCCGCCTTTATTTTGTTGCCTTATGCTTGAATTTTCTCGTTGCACTAACGGCTTCCTTCCAACCTTCGTACAAGTAATCAGCTCGCTTTTGTTCCATTTCTGGTTCAAAAGTTGCGCCGGTCGCATATTGCTGTTTGATATCATCTAGATTATCCCAATACCCTACTGCTAGTCCAGCTAAAAATGCTGCACCTAGAGCAGTTGTTTCCAAATCCTTTGCTCTTTGAACAGGGGTCTGAAGAATATCAGCTTGAAACTGCATCAAATAGCGATTATTGGCTGCACCACCGTCAACTTTCAATGTTGGAATATCGATACCAGTATCTTTTTTCATCGTTTCGATAACGTCACGAGATTGATAAGCTAATGATTGCAAAGTAGCTTTGATGAAGTCATTTCTTGAAGTTCCACGCGTCAATCCAAAGACAGCACCACGGGCATCGGCATCCCAATAAGGAGCGCCTAAACCGGTAAAGGCTGGAACGACATAAACTTCATCATCGTCATTTGAAGCTAAAGCAGCCTCTTCAGATTCTGGAGCCGTGTCCACCAAGTGCATTGCATCACGCAACCATTCAATTGCTGAACCAGCTACGAAAATACTACCTTCCAACGCATAATAAACTTTATCGTTGATACCATAACCAATCGTCGTCAACAAATTATTGTCTGACAATTGAGGTTCTTCACCAGTATTCATAACGATAAAAGCCCCGGTACCATAAGTATTTTTAACCATTCCGGGTTCAAAAGCCATTTGGCCGAACAAGGCAGCCTGCTGATCACCTATCATACCAGCGATAGGAACTTCGGAACCGTAGAAATGATAATCCTTAGTTTTCGCATAAACTTCTGAGTTTGGACGCACCTGTGGCAGCATCTTCTTAGGAATATTCAAAATCTTTAGAATTTCATCATCCCATTTTAAAGTATGAATATTAAAGAGCATCGTCCGACTAGCATTTGAATAGTCAGTCACATGAGAAGCTCCCCCAGACAATTTCCAAAGCAACCAACTGTCAATGGTTCCAAAGAGCAAATCGCCATTTTCAGCACGTTCTTGAGCCCCGTCAACATGATCCAAAATCCAGCGAATTTTAGTAGCTGAAAAGTATGGATCAATCAATAAGCCTGTTTTTTCATGAATTAAATCTTCATAATTATCTTTTTTTAATTGATTAGCAATGTCAGAAGTTTGGCGACTTTGCCAAACAATCGCATTATAAATTGGCAAGCCAGTATTCTTATCCCAAATAACGGTCGTTTCACGTTGATTCGTAATACCGATACCTTTGATTTGTTTTGGTTTAATGCCAGACTCGATAAAAACATTTGCGATAGTCGACTGCACCGCATTCCAAATTTCGTTTGCATCGTGTTCGACCCAACCGGGTTCAGGAAAATGCTGAGTGAATTCACGTTGAGCATCGGCAATTTTATTTCCTTTTTGATCGAAAATCATCGCCCGAGTACTAGTTGTACCTTCATCAATGGACATAATATATTCATTTGACATCATTTCACCTCATTTTTATGTAAACGCTTCACATCAAAATATTATAACATCTAGCTAATTTTGCAAACAATTGCCTTCATTTTTAATATTTTGTTATAAAATTTATTCTTTAGATTTATTTTTCCAATATTTTGATTTTTCTAATAAACTAAAACTAATAAACAGAATAACCGATATTCCGGAAACTATCCAGCCTAGCTTCAATCCGGGCACTTGATAATTCAAAACCACCTGATGCTTACCAGGTTTTAAATTAATTGCCATTAAATTCTCAACGACTTTGTGGATTTTGACTTTTTTACCATCAACACTCGCCTGCCACCCGTCGTCATAAGGAATGCTGAACAACATTGGAGATTTGTTCTTAACAGAAATCGTCCCTCTAACAGTATCATGATTGAGGTCGGAACTAATCTGCAAGGAATTCTGCCGAAATTTTTGCAAAGTCTTTAGAAAACTAGTTTGATCTAAGGACTGGAAATAATCAGGATCAACATCGAGCGCTTTGTCAGTCAATATCTTCACTTGAATTTTTTGCTTGTTCTTGAAATGACCCAATCGAATCGAAGCTGCACTGTAAACATTTTTATCTGCCGTTTTAATCCGCTTGCCATTGACGTAAATTCTTGCTTTGACGTAATTCATCGGTGAAACGTAAAAATAAAGCGGCCCACTAGCTCGAGTGCTCAATTGGTAAGTGTAAAGCGTCTTATTGTTAAATTCGGTTTGTTGCATACTGTTGATTATGACATTTTTTAAGTATTCCTGACTATTGCCATTAAGAGCTTGCCACAGGCGGTCTTGATTGGAGAACGCTCTTTTTTGATACATCTTGAAATTATAAACATCGGGGTCAACTAAGAAGCCCATTGATGGAGCATTATAGTTTTCTTCAACATGATAATGATTATCCCATTGTCGAACTCGATAATAGACACCTAACAAGGCATTAGTTAAATTAGTGCCGCCATAATAACTGATTCTTCTAACGTTCAAACTAAAATATCCTAAATTATGCATCATTTCGAGCGTATTTTGATCCAAAGTCGAACTATACAAACTTAGTCCATTGATATTGAATAATATCGGATCATTATAATTATTATACTTCTCAGGAAAAGCTTTATTGAGTCCAGATTTTGAAACGATGATGCGCTGCCCTTTATGGCTTTGATTTTTGACATCCTTTAAAATATTGTTTTCCTTAGCAAATTCGCTGCGGTAAACCAATTGATTGCCTAATCCAGCTGTCCCCATGACTGCATTGAAATTAGCAATCACTTCAAAGGCCACCATAATCAGCATTAAACTTAAAAATTTCTGATTACGATTCAATAAAAGCAATAATGTCCCTGAAATCACGATACAGGCGATACTGAGCCAAAAATAACGTCCATCATAAGGATTATCGGGACGGTCGAATCCTAATTTTTCAATGATTCTTGGCAAAAGCCATTCTGTCGAATAACCCAAACAAATCAGGATGCCAGCGACGCAAGTACTCTTGATGATGGTGTCGCTTTCCTGAAAGACTCCTTTGTCAAAAGCTTTATAAGCGATAAAAATACAGACGAAAGAAAAAATGAAACTATTGCGAAATGGAAATCCTGCGGGATTTTGAAACATGTGCCATACAGTATTAAACGTGGTTACAAACATGCTGACTAAAAGAACGCCTAAAAGAATCAGCGAGTGAGCTTTATCTTGATTAGAAATTTTAGAACTGAAGAAATAGCTCAATAATAAAATCAAAATCAAAGTCGTCATAAAGACTGAAGGACCATGTTCCAAGCGCTGTTGAAAAGTATTGCCACCAATACCAAGTTCAGTTAAAGCCTCTAGTCCAAAACGAGCTGAAGGCAAATAATTGAACAAATTAAAGGAAGTTTTGGCAGTCTTCAACATCCCAACTAGAGTTGGAATTAAAACAACAGCTGAACTTAGCCCTGCCAAAATAGAGGTCATTAAATAATTACGAATAATGTGCCATTTGATTTTTCTTTGAAACAGTTTTTCCTCTAGAGCAATATATACGAAGAAACAAACTGAAAAAATACACAGCATGTATCCCAAATAATAGTTAAAAATAATTGCTAATAAAATCGAACAATAGTACAAAATATATTTCTGTTGCTTGATAACAAGCATCACGCCAACCGCAACCAGTGGCAACATGATAAGAGCATCCAACCACATCAAATCATAAAAGTAAGAGGCTACGAATCCGCAAAAACTATACGCAATCGTGAATAAATAATTAGCCATCCCTCTCTTTTTAAAATATGACGTTAAAAAGTAGGCCATGGAAACGCCCATGGTGGAAATTTTTAGCATGATGATAATATTGGCTGCAGCGGGAATCCCTTTGGGACTAAACAGTACCAACAATAAATTGAAGGGTGATAGCAAATAGTAACTGATAACTGGAAAAAAATTGTCCCCTAAAGACTGGCTGAATAAGTACAGATGCACATTGCCAGAAACTAGTTGTCTTCTCAATTCGGTCAAAAAGGCCAAATATTGAGTTCCTAAGTCGCTACTCAAAAAATTGTTGCTCCCAAAAGGAACTAACTGCGAAGCAGCAAAAATTATCGAAATTATAATGAGATTTATGAAAAAAGCTCCGAAATAATAAGGCAAACGACGTTTTATCATATTTTTATCTCCTAACTACTCAAATAATATGAGATATATTCTTTAAATGCAAAGAAAGACAAAAAAAGAGTCTGCTCACGCAGACTCTCAAGATCGTTTTTATATATATTTTATTTAAAAAAATTAGTTATCGGAATCGAATTTTTTGAATGGTTTTGATTCGTTTGTTTTGTATTTTTGAAAATTTGGAGATTTTAGTACAAGAATCTCTTCTCATTGCGGCTTCTAATCATTTTAGTGCAAATAGTCGCTAAAACTGAAACACCTGTGAGAACGAGAATAGGATGTTTTTTCATAAAATTCACCTCGTTTTTATTGATAGTCAAATTTGACTATGAATACATCATAACTGGTATATGTGAATTTTAAATATCTTAAATAAGAATAATCTGTGAATTAGCTCGTACGTTTGTCTTTATACTTGTCCATATTAGTAGAAAATTCCTGCAATAATAAAGGATTCATTGTTGAATCATCGCGTTTCAATTTTTCAATCAGCCATAATCCCAATTCATAATAACTATTTCGGTCTAATTCAAATTTTTGTTCATAGACTAAGTGGATTGCTGCTTCATATTTTTTATGCAAGAGCAAATCATCTAATTTCGTGTAAAGCAAACCTTTTTGATTTTGTTGCTGCTGATAAACAATTTCAGTTTTCTCATGACCCTTTTTCCCAGCTAAATAACCAAATCCCTCGGCAATCGATTTAATTTGTCGCAAAAGAAAATCATCATCTTCCATTGTCTAATCCTCACCATTTTATTTAACTCAAGAATATCATCACTAGCCTTTTTTAGATACTTATATTAAGAATAAAAAAACTGCTGATTTACTTAAAAATCAGCAGTTTCCTTTGTATCTATATCAGGGAGTTCTTATTTTATTCTGAAACTTTTGAATTAGCCTTTTCAACGGCAGCTCCAGCTAAAGCACTGACATAGTTAACTGGCTTGTCAAAGTTTGGTTGGAAGAAGAAGTCGACCATCGACAACTCATCGATCGTAACTTTCTTTTGAATGGCTAATGACAACAAGTTAGCAGATTGTGAAACATCATATTTACTTGTCAACGCACCGCCCAAGACAACTCTTGTTTCTGGATCCCAAACGAGATTCATCAAGACAGGAGTTGTGGACAACATGAATTCAGGACGATAGTTATCTTCCAATGACACTTCTTCAACTTTCTTACCCAAAACATCGGCATGAGTCTTAGTCAAACCACTGGCAGCATATGTTCTGCCAAATAATTCAACAGCTGAACTTGCTTGTGTACCGATATAAGCAGTCGTATCTTTTTCAATATTTCTACCAACTAAGATACCTTGACGAACTGAGTTAGTTGCTAAAGGAATGTATTGGTCGTCATTTGTTGGATTGTAGTGAACTGATGCAGCGTCTCCGGCTGAGAAGACATCTTTTTTACTTGTGTGCATATACTTATCGACAATTAAAGCACCATTTGGCAATGTCTTAAATTGGTCGGCAAACATCTTTGTATTAGGACGGAAGCCAACGCACATAACAGCAATATCAGCTTCATAACTGTTCTTGTCAGTCTTGACGATAATGCTGTGGTCTGTTTCTTCAAATGAAACAACCTTTTCACCTAGACCCAATTTAACATCATGGTCTTTGTAATCTTGTTCAGCAACAGCTGACATATTAGGATCGAAGTTCTTATCCAAAACATGTGGCAAAGCATCGATCAAAGTTGTTTCCTTACCAAGTGTAGAATAACCTTCAGCCAATTCAGCACCGATATAACCGGCACCGATTACGACAGCACTCTTGATGTCTTTCGAGTTTTCTTTTAGTTCAGTAGCGTTTGTCCAATTCTTGCAAAGCATAACACGGTCTGAATCAATACCGTCGATTGGAGGGACAACAGGAGCAGAACCAGTTGTAATAACCAATTTGTCATAGTCTTGTTCGAATGTTTCCCCACTAACAAGGTTCTTTACTGCTAGCTTTTTATTATCGAAGTCGATATCTGTGACATCATGTTGCATGTACATGTGAGCGCCAAGTTTTGTCAAAGCTTCTGGTGAAGCATAAAACATCTTGTTAGGATCAGAAACACGATCACTGACCCAAAGTGCGATACCACATGACAAGAAAGAAAGGTTATCGTTTCTTTCAAAGACAGAAACTTCCCAATCTGGGTGCTCCTGAAGAATATTCATTGCTGAAAATGTTCCTGCATGTGTACAACCTACAATACTTACCTTCATAATAACTACCATCCTTTTTTATTTTAATTATAGTTAATTCTTCCATATAATTAAAGCGTTTACAAAATAATTAGAAAAATATATCACAAATATTTATATTAGGAATAATAACCATAATTACCCCTCGTTATTCCACACAATCAGTGAATTTGCGTATTATCTTTCACCGAGAACGCAGAATTGAAGGTACTATCATAGTCTCATAAAACAACCAGTTTGTGATATTAAAAACAAATAATTATTTTTTCTAAATTTGAATTTATTTGTTTAAACACGTGTGCTATATTTATAACCGTGAAAGAGGTAAAAGATATGACATGCAATTCCTTCCTTTTAAACTCTTTAATCGGATTGCGGTACATCCTCATATCGTAATCTAATTTACTAGCAAAAATAAATTTGAATTGCCCCCCTCAATCAATTCTCATTTATAATGTGTCAACTCATTAATAATTTACTTTGAATGCTTTCATTAATTAATTAACAAATCCCTCTCTATTTGACAAAATATGGAAACCTCACAAGCATTCATACCCTTTACCTTCTAACACTACTGGTAATGCCGTTACACGTAAGTGTGACAAAAAACAAGCCCATCCCCCAGATGAGCTTATTTTTTTGCCTTATATAAAAAAATTGATTGTTCCAAAAAACAAATAAAATATTTCTTCTAAAATGAATTTAATAGAATAATTATTGATGGTATATTATTAGCGGTGAAAGGGATAAGAGATATGTTAAATGCGATTCCTTCCTTTTAACACATATTAGGATTGTGGTACACATCCTCATACCATAATCCTCAAAATAACGCATTCCGAATAGAAGTTGCCCCCCTCAATCAACTTCCATTCCCCCCTCAAATGCGCATCCCATTACAATAATTACTTTGAATGCTTTCATTAATTAATTAACAAATCCCTCTCTATTTGACAAACATGGAAACCTCACAAGCATTCATATCTCTTATGCCTAAACACTACTGGTAATGCAAAAACAAGCCCATCCCCCCAGATGAGCTGTTTTTTTGTCTTTTTTGAAATTAATGCGAACAAAAATGAACATAAAGCACATTATCCGTCAAAATAACGTTTAATTTATCGACCATATTTTTATTATTATATAAAAAAGACGACCAAATCCTGAATTGAAGTGAACCCCATTAATTGGAGTTTATTTTAGGCAATCAGTTGGTCGGAAAGATTCCGGTATTCTACCGGTGTCTTTCCGGCCAATTTTGTCCTTATCCTTTTGTTGTTATAGTAATATACATAT
>NZ_VDFP01000089.1 GCF_009600985.1 Companilactobacillus halodurans | reverse complement strand
CAACCCTGCATACGCAAATATTATTGAAATAATAACAAGATTAATAAAAAACGCTCCGAGGTAATACAGGACATGACGTTTTGACATATTATTTTCTCCTTACTAGCTATTCAAATAATATGAGATTATTAGGACAAATGCAAAAAAGAAGATACAAAAAAGGCTTGCTCACGCAAGCCTATCATCATATCTTCTTTCATATGTTATACCTCGAATTTGTAATTTTATTTTGAATGGTTTTGATTCATGTATTTTTGTGTTTTGTATTTTTGATTGATTAATTTAGTTCAAGAATTTCTTTTCGTTACGACTTCTGATCATTTTAGTACAAACAGTAGCTAAAACAGATACACCCGTTAATACGAGAATTGGATGTTTTTTCATATACTTCACCTCGTTTTTGGAATAGCCATATTTGACTATGTATACATAATAACGAGAGTTTATGAAATTGGTTGTAGAAAAGTTTGAATTTAATGTGAATTTTTTTCCTTTCTTTAGAGCTGAAACATCGGCAACTTGCTGTGCGGACCGACCTGAGCCAAGGTCTCAGGTCTCGGTTTGAAGCCTTGCAAGCAAGTCTCCAAACACGCCCGGTGGTGTAATGGCTAAAGCCATAACGCCACTTTCACTGCCAGTTACTATTGTCCCGCTCTTCCGACTGAGTTATCGTTAAAATAAAATTATCCGTATAACATATTCAGTACTATTTACTTTGAAATCTCTCTTATTTTGATGGTGTATAATAAAACGTATACATTTCACAATTTTGGAGATATTAGAATGAATAAACTATTTTATAAGACAATTAACTTCTGGTATGGCGTGGCTATGCTAGTCGTAGGAATTATTTTTATCGACCATTCAACAAAATCAACATGGCTATTAGTTGACGCTATCTTTATCATCTCGGCAATTGTTTTCTTCTTACTAAGTCTCTTTCACAAGCCTAAGCCTAAAAAGGATAAAGATGAAACGCCAACTTTATAATTACTAAACACGGTCAGCTTTCGAGTACCAAGGTAAAAAAACTAGTAATCCGATTTGGATTGCTAGTTTTTTAATTTCAGCGGGAAAAGCTATATTTTGTCTTCCACGCTCCTTTTTACCAAAACAATTTACTTAAGCCAGTACCCTTCCAAAAGTTTTGATCATCTTTTTGAACAACTTTTGCCAAATTCATAACCGATGGCGATGCCTGATATTGATGGGTCATTAAATAAGCTGAAAGAGCGCTACCTAACTTTCGAACGACATTTCTAATTTCCTTATCATCATTCAAATCACGATACGCTACTAACAAAGCACTTGAGAGACCCATATCACTCTTAACTTCATCCTCATTTGCGGTTGTATCAATCAAATCCATTAAACTTTTCTTATCCATTATAATCAGCACCTCAAGTTCTTTTAATGTCCTAAACATAACAAAAACTAATCCTGATAGATTAACTTTATCTTGAACACTCTAATTTTTAATCCTGAATAGCTCCAAATAACTAGTTGTATCCTATCCCAGAAAACTAGCCGGAAAGAACAAGAAATTTAGGCCGCTGTGAAGGTGGCGTAATGGCTTTAGCCATTACACCACGGGACGAATTTTGAAATTCGAGTGATTTTCTCGAAGTTCAAAATCGAGACTGGAGACCTTGGCTCCAGTCGGTCCCCATAGCGGCCTAAATTTCTTGTTCTTGGAGGCGGCACACCCAGTAAAAATCGTTTTCTACCTATTATATAGCGCAAAACCAACTTCCATGGTATTATTTAAACAGCTTAGCGAAAGGATGGTATTACTATCATGCGCTTAA
>NZ_VDFP01000088.1 GCF_009600985.1 Companilactobacillus halodurans | reverse complement strand
AAATGAGCTCAGAAAAAAATCTTGTTACATTAATCGCTATTACTGCAGACACACATAGACAAGTTGAACTGATCCATAACAGACTATCCAGAACAATAATTGAACACTTTATAAAAAATTATAGCTTGTCAGAACGACAAGCAGTTAAGACTGTCTCTATTGATTTGAACGCTAATTACTAGTCGGTCATTCATAAAATTTTTCCCAATGCTCAAATAATAGTTAATAGATTTCATATAGTTCAGTTATATAGCCGGGCATTGGATCAAGTTAGAATCAGTTGTCTTAAAAAAATAAATGATAAACATTCCCGTTTGTATAAAGCACTGGATACATCTATTTCAACGTTACATAAGAATTTAAATTATATAAAGAATAGTTGTACAATGTCATAATCCAATGGTCCTCTTGAAGAGACCATTTGAAAGATAAAAAAACTCAAACGTATCAGTTATGGATTTAGAAATCTTGACCATTTTCTCAAGAGAATAAGACTCATTTGTGCATAAAAAAAGACAACCTACATGAGGTTGCCTTCCATACAAAAACTATTCATCAATACTATTTGACAAAGGACCATTTTAACCGTCATTTTCCTACATTTTTATACCGCTCTTGATATTTAATTAATAACCTGAGTTAGAATATCCACTATTGCTTATACCAGAACCACTGTTTGTTCCAGTACTATTCTTATTTGGATGTTCCCGTGGTTGAACGTTGTGAACCAATATTATTGATATCTTGAACCGACTTAGTTGTTGTTGAACTTTGTGTAGAAGGCTTAAACTGAATATTACCTGTCTTAGCATGTGGCAAATCTAAATTCTCACGAATAAAGTTTGTAACTCGTTGTAATTCGGATTCCTTCATAACTTCCATACTTTGTTTTGCAACTTCTTCTCCATTACCTTGCAAATGAGTCTCTGAAGTATGTTTTCTAACTGAATTATAATCCTTAGCAAGGGCAGTTAATTCATCGAATGTCAAATCAGTTTGTGTTTGATCAGACAATGAGTTAATAAAGCTTTGGTTTAATAACGTAGATACTGAACTACTCTTATGTACCAAAGCAGTAAGTACAGATCGTTGACGAGTTTGACGTCCATAATCACCTTGTGGATCATCATAACGCATACGTGAATATGCTAAAGCCTTCTTGCCATTCATATGAGTCTTTTCACCTTTTGTAAATGAGAATCCTTCATACTTAAAACTTAAGGTTGGTGTTACATCAACACCATTAGCTTGATTAATAACCTTTTCCATACCACCCATATTAATAAGTGCGTAAAAATCAATTGGAATATTCAAAAGTTTTTGAACGGTTTTAATTGCTGTCTTAGTTTGACCGTAAGAATATGCCGCATTAATTTTAGCTGGTGAAACCGACTTATAACCAGGTATATTGACAGCAGTATCACGTGGAATACTTGTTACTGTTGTTTTGTTTTCACTTGGATTTAATGTAATTACCATCATACTATCCGTACGACCTTTGTAATCACGTCCCAACGCACCGGTATCAGTTCCCATTAGAAGAATTGAAATTGGCTTCTTATTCTTTAATTGCCCACTCACATTACGTTCTTTAGTCACACCAGACGGTTTAAAAGAGCTATTAACCGAGTTCTTTACACTACGATAACGTGTCATACCATATGCTGTTCCACCTAAGATCAACAACAAAATGAATAACAAAAACACATTTCTTAATGTATGTTTCCTTTTTTTTGTACTATTGCTTAGTTTTGCATTTGTCGATACAACGCCGCTTGAACAAACCTATGACTTCCACGTATCGACCGTCGGTACCGGCGTCCCTTTTGTCATT
>NZ_VDFP01000087.1 GCF_009600985.1 Companilactobacillus halodurans | reverse complement strand
CATACAAACAGAAACAGCATGTCACTTTACTTGGTATATGAGAATGATTTCACTTAATAAATGAGAAAAAACAACGTACTTTAATATGGTACGTTGTTTTGCTATTAACGCATATTGTACTTAACTATCTTTGTTTAATTGCTCTCCGTATTTTTTTCCATAATTTTCCATCATGTCTATGATAGGAATTAAGTCTTTTCCTTTTTCTGTTAAAGCATAAATAACTTTTGGAGGAACCTCTGGATAAACAGTTCTACTTATAATGTTATCGGTTCTGTTGCAAAGTTGAATTTATAGTATAATTTTAACAAAAAGGAGTCTTCTGTATGAACTATTTCAGATATAAACAATTTAACAAGGATGTTATCACTGTAGCCGTTGGCTACTATCTAAGATATGCATTGAGTTATCGTGATATATCTGAAATATTAAGGGAACGTGGTGTAAACGTTCATCATTCAACGGTCTACCGTTGGGTTCAAGAATATGCCCCAATTTTGTATCAAATTTGGAAGAAAAAGCATAAAAAAGCTTATTACAAATGGCGTATTGATGAGACGTACATCAAAATAAAAGGAAAATGGAGCTATTTATATCGTGCCATTGATGCAGAGGGACATACATTAGATATTTGGTTGCGTAAGCAACGAGATAATCATTCAGCATATGCGTTTATCAAACGTCTCATTAAACAATTTGGTAAACCTCAAAAGGTAATTACAGATCAGGCACCTTCAACGAAGGTAGCAATGGCTAAAGTAATTAAAGCTTTTAAACTTAAACCTGACTGTCATTGTACATCGAAATATCTGAATAACCTCATTGAGCAAGATCACCGTCATATTAAAGTAAGAAAGACAAGGTATCAAAGTATCAATACAGCAAAGAATACTTTAAAAGGTATTGAATGTATTTACGCTCTATATAAAAAGAACCGCAGGTCTCTTCAGATCTACGGATTTTCGCCATGCCACGAAATTAGCATCATGCTAGCAAGTTAAGCGAACACTGACATGATAAATTAGTGGTTAGCTATATTTTTTTACTTTGCAACAGAACCCTGTAAATAATATAGATAATTCTTATAACCAACACATGCATGTGTTGGTTTGTGTAGAAAGCACTTATTTTTATAACACTGAAAACTATGTGAATCAAAAGCAATGGATTCAATTTTGGAAAAGAGCTATGAAATTAGATTATGATCCAAACGTTAAAGTCCAAATGATTCGACCAAAAAATAAACATAAATCTGATATAAAATCAGCCATTGATGAAACTGCAAAATATCCAGTAAAGGATATTGATTTTACAACAAATGACGAAGAAAATAATTTGAAGCGTTTATCTGATTTGGAGGAAGGTTTACACCGTAAAAGGTTAATCTCTTATGGTGGTTTGCTAAAAGAAATACATAAAAAATTAAACCTTGATGATTCCGAAGATGGCGATTTGATTCATACAGATGATGAAGAAAAAGCAGATGAAGATGGATTTTCAATTATTGCAATGTGGAACTGGGAAAGACAAAATTACTTTATAAAAGAGTAGTTCAACAAACGGGCCATTTAATGGCATAATAACGAGTTTTCTAAGGTGCTATAACAACTTGACAAATGGAATAATCAAGTATCGTACTTATGGGGACATTAGTACTGTTAAATTACAGTGCTTAATGTCCTTTAATATTTTCTACAGAATAGAATTTGTATCTTTAATCTGTATGAATCGGTCTGTAGTTGTTCTTGCCAATTACATGAATATAATTCTATTTTTTAAATTGATATTTAATTTAATGTATGATAAGTTATACTTAACATACAAATTATACAAGACATAATTTCGGGAGGAGAA
>NZ_VDFP01000086.1 GCF_009600985.1 Companilactobacillus halodurans | reverse complement strand
AGTGATGAAACACTAGAAGTTAAAAATCCAGCGACAGGAGAAACATTATCACATATTACCAAAGCTAATGAAAAAGATGTAGATACAGCTGTAGCAGCAGCTCAAGAGGCATTTGAGTCATGGAGTTTAACATCTAAAACAGAACGTGCTAATTTATTAAGACAAATTAGTAATAAAATGATGGAAAACAAAGAGAAAATTGCAACAATCGAAACCTTAAATAATGGTAAACCAATTCGTGAAACCTCAGGTATTGACATACCATACGCTGCAAGACATTTTAATTATTTTGCAAGCGTTATCGAAACACATGAAGGTTCAGTCAATGATATAGATAAAGATACAATGAGCATCGTTCGCCATGAACCAATTGGCGTCGTAGGGGCAGTTGTAGCTTGGAACTTCCCGATGTTATTAGCATCTTGGAAGATAGCACCAGCAATTGCAGCAGGTAATACAATTGTTATTCAACCTTCTTCCTCAACGCCCTTAAGCTTATTAGAAGTGGCTAAAATTTTCCAAGAAATTTTACCTAAAGGTGTAGTCAACGTAGTAACAGGTAAAGGTTCAGAATCTGGCAATGCTATTTTTAATCATGAAGGTGTTAACAAGCTTTCGTTTACAGGTTCAACAAATGTGGGCTATCAAGTTGCTGAAGCCGGAGCAAAACGTATTGTACCAGCTACTTTAGAACTTGGCGGTAAAAGTGCCAATATCATCTTAGATGATGCTAACTTAGATTTAGCTGTCGAAGGTATACAACTTGGAATTTTATTTAACCAAGGTGAAGTTTGTAGTGCTGGATCTCGTCTGCTGGTTCAGGAAGGTATATATGATAAATTAATTTCACGTCTAAAAGAAGCCTTTTCAAATATTAAAATAGGCGATCCATTAGATGAAAAAACACAAATGGGTAGTCAAACAAGCCAAGAACAGATGGAAAAAATCCAATCTTATATCACTTATGCAGAACAATCTAATGCTGAAATTCTCACAGGGGGTAAACGTATTACTAACGATGGTTTAGATAGTGGTTACTTCCTAGAACCAACATTAATCGCTGTTAAAGATAATGCTGATAAATTAGCTCAAGAAGAAATTTTTGGTCCTGTTTTAACAATTATAAAAGTAAAAGATGACGAAGAAGCAATTAAAATTGCTAATGATTCTGAGTATGGTTTAGCAGGAGGCGTATTCTCCCAAGATATTACACGTGCATTAAACATTGCGAAAGCTGTAAAAACAGGTCGCATTTGGATTAACACATATAATCAAGTGCCAGAAGGCGCGCCGTTTGGTGGTTATAAAAAATCAGGTATTGGACGAGAAACATATAAAGAAGCCTTAAGTAATTATCAACAAGTTAAAAATATATTTATTGATACAAGTAATGAACTAAAAGGATTGTATTAATAAATAAAATGTTATACGACATATTGATATTGCAACTTTAAGAAACAAATAAATTAGGTCGCAATAATCTACTTAAACCATTGTAGAACTCGAAATTTAAGTAGTGATTGAAAACTGATTTTTTATTTAGATAACTGTTATTTTATATCAGTTAAAAGACTCCTTATTTAAAAGGGGTCTTTTTATAACTTTAAATTAATACATAAAAATCATATAACAGAAGATGTTTGGTTACATCTGATAACGACCTATTATGTAAACTATATAAGGAGTTAATTTGATTAACATTATTTCTTAAATGGGGAGGGAATATGAAAATGACAAATACACAATGGGTTATACCTTGTAATGTTCAATATTATGATGTTGTAGGTGCCTTTAATAAATTTAACGTTATAGATTGGAAACAAAGTAAAAATTTAAGTAAAGCTAAAACTGGGGATATTGT
>NZ_VDFP01000085.1 GCF_009600985.1 Companilactobacillus halodurans | reverse complement strand
GGTGTTAATTTCTTAATAATAGGTGCCGCAATTCGAATGGATTTAGCACCCTTATTAACAGTGCGGTTAAAATCAGTTTGCCATTGCTTAAATCCCGCGACTTGGGTCGCTTGGGGATTTTGAGCATAGATCAAGTCAATATTTCTGGCACTGTACTGGTGGAATTTAGCCAGGGTATTGAGATACTTTTTAAATTGGTCACTATCAGTTAATTTTAGGATTTGCTGTTCAGCCTGGGCGAATAATTGTGCTTTCCAGGCTTTAACGTCGGCTTTACTCGGCATTGTCTACCCCTCCTCATCTTCAAAAGTATCATTCAATGTCGGCAATGATCTTATTTGAACCGGAGTCGTGCCATAAAGGGCAACGTAGCCATCGGCTAATTTTTGCCAGGCCACTTGATAATAGGCCCCGTTACCAGTGATTTCTTTTAAATACTTGTAGGTTCCTTTAGCCTGCAAAACTGGTAATTCACTCCCAATGACTGCTAATTTATTATCCATTTTATGATCTCCTTTGCTTTGCTAATCTCACCCGTTGTTTGGGTTTACTTTTAGGGTTATAAAAGTGAACCTAAATGACGGGTTCACCAACCGGAACAACGTGAAGGACGGTAGGCAGGTTCTAATCAAAATCAAAACTTAATTTATGGCCGTCAAGCTTTAACTTGGCGTCAAACGACTTCCCCTTTTTGCTCTTGAAACCCTTTAATTTGCTGGTTTCACCCTTGGTAACTAACGCTTTAATTGCGGTCTTCCCGAGCGTCTTGCTACTCCATTTCTTGGGTAGGGTAAAGTCCTCGCCTTGCTTGGGTTTCACAATGTAAAACTTTTGTTTATTTATGACAGTTGCTTGTGGTGTTTCTAAAAACACCTCGGCGGCTTTCTGCGCTTGCTGTTGGTGATTAATTTGTTGCTTAATGGCTGCACTGCCGGTTAATTGTGTCGGAACATCAGCAATCAACTTCGCCACAAACTTCTTAATTTGGCTCAAAAAATTATCCGGGGTGCGTTCTTCGGTACTGATTTGCTGTAACGCTTGCTCCCATTTAGCCGTCATTTCTGGACTAGTTAGCAAGGGTTCGAGTTCGACTGCTTTACATAATGTGATCCCGGCTTCACTGACGTGCAGCTTATTTTTTTCAGTGACGAGATAGCCGCGTTTCTTTAACACTTCTAGCACATTGGCCCGGGTCGCACTTGTCCCAATGCCTTGCACGTCTTTGAGAATTGCTTGGGCTTCTTCATCATCAAGCGTTTTACCGGCCGTCTTCATGGCTGTGATTAATGTCCCTTCGGTAAACGGTACTGGTGGGGTCGTTTCTTTTTGCGGCGTTTGTAGATTTGCTTTAACCTGGTCGCCCTGGTGAACGAGTGGTAAAGTGGCTGTTTCTTGCTGCTCGGCTTTGTGATCATCAAATAAAGCTTGCCAGCCTTGCTTAGTTGGGACCTTACCGGTTGCTTTAAAATTGGCGTCGCCAACCTGAGTGATAATGGTGGTTTCTTCGTACTCGTACGGGTCAGCAAACATGGCTAATGTGGTTCTTAAAACCAAGTCATAGACTTGTTGCTGTAATTTAGGCAAGCTGGCTAGTTTCTCTTTCGTCGGCACGACTTTAGTCATGATAATGGCGTAGTGTTCTTCAACCTTTTTTCCATTAACATAGCGCTTATTTGGGGTGGTATTGGTTAAAGCGACTTGTTTAGAGACTAACCCCAGATACTTCGTCAGATTAGCCACTAAATAATCAAATTCTTCATCAGTGATATAAGCACAATCCGTTCGGGGATAACTCAGCAACTTGGCTTCATATAAACTCTGAATAGCCGCTAAGGTTTGGCTGGCACTGGCCTGATAACGTT
>NZ_VDFP01000084.1 GCF_009600985.1 Companilactobacillus halodurans | reverse complement strand
AAAGAGACGCGACAATCGATGGCCAAAGATTTAAGTAAAATGGGTGCGAACGTAAATCAGACTGCTAAGTGGTTTAATCAAAATAGCGAGAGTGCCAAAAACTTACCCGAGCATAAGTATGATGATTTAATTAAGCAATTTGATGGATTTAAAAAGGAGTTGAATGAGATATGGCAAAGCCTAAATTAAGGCTCTATTTTAATATTTTAGTAGTGATTATATTCATAGCTTATTTAAGTTTAGTAATATTCACTAACATTCCTGATGTTAAATGGTCTATTGGTTTTTTTCTAATTATAATGTGTATCTATATTGTTAGAGATATAAAAGCTCCAAAACAAAAAAGAAGTGATAGTAATGGCAACGACTAAATTAGGAAATACTAAATCAGCAAGTCGAGCAATCAATTACGCAGAAAAGCGAGCAGAAAAAAAGAGTGGTTTGAATTGCGATGTAGATTACGCTAAATCAGCTTTTAAAGCCACACGATCTTTATATGGCAAAGAAGATGGTATTCAAGCACATACGATTATCCAATCATTCAAACCGAACGAAGTAACGCCAGAACAATGTAATCAAATCGGTTTAGAATTAGCCGAAAAAATAGCACCCAATCATCAAGTCGCAGTTTATACGCATACAGACAAAGAACACTATCATAACCATATTGTGATTAATTCTGTTGATTTAGAAACGGGTAATAAATATCAAAGTAATAAAAAGCAACGTGAATTAGTAAAACAAGCCAATGACACTCTCTGTCGTGAACATGGTTTATCAGTTCCCGAAAAACAAAGAGAAACACGCTACACACAGGCCGAATATGAAATTGGAAAAGAGGCTAAAAAAGGTAAGAAACCAATACCTTGGAAAGAAGAAATTCGTATGGTTATTGATCAAACACAAGCAACGAATTATGAAGAATTAAATCAAGATTTATTACAGAACGGTATGAAAATTGAGCGTATAACTGAAAAAACAATTACCTACAAACATCTTGAAGAAGATAAAAAAGTACGTGGTAGTAAACTGGGCGAAAAATATGATAAAGGGGGCTTAGAACATGGGTATGATGGACGAATTAGAAGAAAAGAGCAATCCAGAGAACAAGAAAATACTAGAGAAACTGGACCAGATAGAAAAGCAACTCAAGCAGAATGGGACAAATTCGCAAACAACACCAGAAAACTTGAACACGATAGACGAAGTTCTGAAGCAGCAAGACTTGCTCATGAGAAATCTATCCGAGATAAAAAAGAACGAGAAAGAGAGAGAGAACAGGCACAACGAACTTCTAAAAAGTCTAGAGGATTCGACCTCGAACTTTGATGAATCAACACATGCTACAAAAGATAATTTTATGAATGTAGCAAGAAGTTATTTAAGAAAATTAGATACAGACAACCAAAAACAAGACTTTAAGCAAGCATTTGATGAAAAATTTAAAGATATAGATAAACAAGCAAGTGATTTATTTGAGCATTATAAAAAACATAATAAACAAGCGAGAAAAGAAACGATAGAATACAAGAAAACAATCACAGATCGATTAGATAAAAACGATATGATTGTTGAGAATTTAAATAAATCTTTAGATATTATGACGAAAGGCGTTGTATCTTTATTTTTTGTTGTCGCAATCATTGCTTTGGTTTCGTTGGTAACGGGACCGATTAGTAACTTTTTTGGCATTTCGCAAGGCTACGATTTTATTAATCATGAAATAGCGACAAAAGAAAGTACTTGGAGATATTTATGGGGGATTTTATATGTCTTACCATATGTTTTTTTCGGTTTTCTTATACACGGGGTTTTAAAAGCATTTAACGCCATAAGGTGGAAATGATGTATAAATCATCATAATCA
>NZ_VDFP01000083.1 GCF_009600985.1 Companilactobacillus halodurans | reverse complement strand
ACTGTATTAGGCTTTTTGAAGTTAGTCTGTTTCTGTTTCATATGATCAACTAAATACTCCCCTTCAGCTTTGAAGGCCTGCATTGCCAAAGCATCTTCGCTCTGGGTCAAAGTTGATGGCACATCATTACCTGTCCAGTTAGCAATCGTAAAACTAGGTGTCATTCCTACAAAATACGAATCCTTTGTATCATCAGTGGTACCTGTCTTACCGGCCGTGTACTTATAGTTATCCAAAGCGGCCGCTTTACCAAGTCCATCGGTAATAACGGATTGCATCGTATTAATCATCATATAACTGGCGTTCTTGGTGTAAACCGACTTCTTCATATGCGTATTTTGATAAATATAGCGTCCGTTATCATTATCATAAATACTCGACAAGTTACTTGGATGGACAAACTTGCCCCCACGGGAGAATGAACTGTATGCTGATGCCATTTCCGTAGTTGTGACACCATATTTAAATGAACCGATAGCTAGTCGTGGATCAGCCTTTTGATTGGGGTCTAAGCGGGCAAATTCCATTTTGGCTAAATCATCATAATAAGTATGCTTTGTATCCGAGGCAGCCAACTTGTAAGCAATTGTATTAATAGAGTTTTCCAAAGCATGGCGTAAAGTATTACTACCTGTGTAGCCACTGTACCAGTTATGTACGGTCGGATTACCAACTGCCGAATCAATAACGGTACTCTGTGGCAAATAGCCTCTTTCAAATGCTGGTGCATACGCAACGATTGGCTTAGCTGTTGAACCTGGTTGGCGATATCCACTTATCGCTCGATTAACTTGATCACCATTCGTGGTTCGACCACCAACTATCGCTATAACGTCACCCGTTTTGTTATCTACGACAGTACTTGAAACTTGAGGAGTAAGTTTTCCATTATCAGCCCTACCGGTATAAGCTTGATATGTTTTATCAACTAAACTTTCAATCTTATTTTGGACATCCATATCAATTGTTGTATGGATTTTATAACCACCATCCATTAACTCACCATGAGCTCGGTTATATGCCTCATTATATCTTTTGCCATAAGCATCTTTTTCAGCCCTATCCTTAAAATCATACTGCATTGTAAAACCAGAAGATTTCATCAATTCCTCAGTTGCATTAAATACGGCATAACTTAAAGCATAATTATTTGAAACATCGTTATCATATTTACGTTGATTAATTTCCAATCCTAAAGGACGCTTTCGAGCTTCCTTATAAGTCTTCTTAGAAATTAATCCACGTTGGTTAAAGATATATAAAATCATGTTACGGCGTTTTAATGCTCGTTCTGGATACACGACTGGATCGTAATAAACAGGGTTATTAGGAAGTCCTACTAGAAGAGCTAGTTTATCAATTGATAAATCTTTTTGATTCTGTGAAAAATAATAATCTGAAGCCGCACTGAATCCATATGAACCATTGCCCATATAAACATCGTTGATATAAAATTCCAATATCTGTTTCTTAGTAAATTTCTTTTCTAACTGCTGGGCTATAACCATTTCTTTAAGCTTACGATTCAAATTCTGTGACTGATCTTGCAGAATAACATTCTTAACCAATTGTTGAGTTAACGTTGATCCACCTTCAGTTCTACGATGCAAAACTGTCGAAACGGCCGATCTCAAAATACCATACAGATCAACTCCATGATGAATATAAAAACGTTGATCTTCAACATCCACCAATCCTTTACTAATATCGGGATTAATATCATTGATAGAAGTATAGTTTGAACTAGATTGAGCCAATTTCTTTAGCACTTTACCGTTACGATCATATATAACGGTTGAATTTTTGGGATGAAAATCCGATTTCTTCAAACCTTCACTGTATGAATAACCATCAGCAATCGTATTTTTAA
>NZ_VDFP01000082.1 GCF_009600985.1 Companilactobacillus halodurans | reverse complement strand
GGCGTTCAAAAGCCTTTCCCCAACGCAATCATAATCAGGATTGTGCTTACCTTTACCATTGCGGTCCAAAGGACAGATAGCATCAATTTCATCTGATGTTAAAGCAAAGTCAAAGATTTCCTTGTTTGACTTGATACGTGCCTCATGAACTGACTTAGGAAAGACGATTATACCTTCTTGATGTTCGAAACGAAGGATAATTTGACCGACGTCTTTACCATATTTTTTGGCTAAATCATTCAATAATGGTTCGGCAAACAAATCTTTACTACCTTGACCTAGTGGAGCCCAAGCTTCTAGTGTCACATGAGCGTCGGCCATAATCTTACGCAATTCTTTTTGTTGGAAATAAGGATTGTATTCAATTTGGTTAACACTTGGCATTGTAGCAAAGTTTAGTACCCACTTATTCCAGATCTTAGGTGTCATATTTGAAACCCCGATTGAACGAATCTTACCAGCAGCTTTAGCTTCTTCCATGGCCTTCCAAGCTTCATCAACTTTACCATATGGTTGGTGAATCAAATAAAGATCCATATAATCCAAACCTAGTTTTTGAAGTGAAGTGTCGATAGCCTTTTTAGCATCTTCATAAGCAAAATCTTGAAGCCATAGTTTTGAAGTAACCCAGATTTGGTCACGAGGAATACCGCTATCCTTGATAGCCTTACCGACTTCTTGTTCATTGAAGTAGGCTACCGCTGTATCAATGTGGCGATAGCCTAATTTCAAAGCATCACTAACTGCTTTGTATGTTGAACCGTCAGCGGGAATTTGGAAAGTACCGAAACCGAATGATGGGATTTCTGTACCGTCGTTTAATTTAAAATTTGTAATATTTGTATTTGTCATAATATCTCCTTATCAAGCTCTTGAAATGATAAATACAGTATAAGGTCAGAATTCAACTTTGAAAATTACTAAAAAGCTATAGTAGCATACTTTACTCGTATACTACTGTTCTAGCCTCTTTCTTACGTCACCTAAGACTTTATCAATATCTCCTTTAATAGCTTGCCCCTTATCTTCAATTTGTTGTGGCAAGAACTGATAATCACGATTGACCATAATATCGTAAGCCCCATTCAACGTATGAGTTAATGCCCAAAATGGCTCTTGAATAAACATCGGTGTCATTCGACCAACGCCAAGCTCAATAAACAAAATCTTCTTATCATGTAAATTATTATTTAGATCATCTGAAATTTTTCGATATTCTTCGCGATATCTAGTTCCTTCCAAGAAATTTCCATATCCTCTGACCCATGGAAACATTTCGCTACCACAATGGGGACACTTAGGAATCAACTCTGTTGGTATCTTAGTATCATCTCCCATTGTTTTGACCATTTCTTCAACTGGTTCTACTGCATCATATACCTCATCAGAACAACTATTAGAGCATTGGAAAAAACGATGATCTCCCTGAATCTGAGCCACTTTATCTTCTGGAAAAGCTTTGATTGCTTGAGTATCTTGATTAGTGGTTAATATAAAATAATCTTTACCCCGCAAAATAGCTTGCAAATCTTTATATGGTTTTCTTACTTCGGCATGTTGTGTTGTATATAAAAACGTTGCTAAATATCCCCAATACTCTTCACGAGTTTTAAATGGATACTTCATTCCTGCAAAGGCACCTTTCATACCATATTTTTCAGCAAACTTTCCAAAATACTTTCTAAATGATGCGTTATCTTCATAATAAAAATCTCCACCACCAGCTGCTGATAATCCTGAAGCTCCTCCAACAATGATATGATCGGCCTCGTTTATTTTTTGGGCAAAAACATCTAGCTGTTGATCATATGGTAATGGCTCTCTTGCAGTTAATGCCACTGGTGTTTTTCCACTAGCGTAAACGCCAAAATATTGTTGATAATT
>NZ_VDFP01000081.1 GCF_009600985.1 Companilactobacillus halodurans | reverse complement strand
ATTTGTCATTTTAATATTCCTTGTATTTTATAAACCACTCGCCTTTGACTCCTTTGATCATTTAGGTGCTCAAGCAGCGGGACTAAAAACAAGATTATTATCCATCACTTTCTTAGTCACTCTAGCACTAAGCGTCAGTATTGGGGCCCAAATAGTTGGTTCATTGCTAGTCTTTGTCTTACTAACCCTACCAGCTGCAACCGCTAAATATTTGGTTCATTCAGTTCCAAAAATGATTTTAGTTTCCGTCGGCTTATCATTAATTGGGGTCTGGTTAGGATTGTATCTCGCCTTCGTAACTAATTGGCCCGTTACCTTCTTCATCTCTACTTTTGAAGTAATTGCTTACTTCTTAGGTTTAGGATATAAGAATTGGAAATTAACTCATTAAAAACATTACTTAATTAGACAAAAATCCCACAATAACTTAAAGTGCTTCATAATTGTTAGACAAGAAATCTAACAGTTATGGAGCGCTTTTTATATGGTTAAATACAGTTCAAAATTAAAGGCAGAGGTTGTTGGTGAATACCTCCAAGGTAGAACCAGCATGCAAAGTCTCTCAGAGAAACATAATTTACCTAAACGGCAAGTCAGTTTCTGGATTCAAAAATATCGCTTAAGCGGCGTAGACTCGCTTAAGCGAAAAAAAACTAAACGGAGCTTTTCAGCTGAATTTAAAATTGATGTGATAAACTACTATCAAACTCATGATGAAACTTTAGCTGAAGTATCCGCCAGATTTGATGTTAACAAGTGTCAGATTAGTTCCTGGAGAACGGCATTCAATAAACATGGCATAGAAGCCTTGAAGTCTCATCCGAAAGGCAGAAAATCCAAAGTGAAAAATGATAAAAAGAAATTACGTCATTTAATAAACAAGAATGAATTAGATCAACTTCGCGAGGAACTCGCAAAGAAGAATCAAGAATTATATGACACAAAGTTGGAGAATGATATTTTAAAAAAATCAATGACCCTGTTCGGAACTTCAAAGGACGCAAAAAAACACAAATAGTTGATCAGATCAGGGTAGAACAAGAGTCTCTTCCAAAAGCAGAACGGTATAAGATAGGCGATATTCTTAAGGCCATTGGACTTAAAAAGGCCACTTACCATGATGAGCGTAAACGTATCAAAAATCATGTAGATAAGTACAAAGATATAAAAACTGAAATATTAAAAATTACTGAAAGTGGAAAATGTCGTGGACGCCTAACCTACGGTTATCGTCGCGTACAAGAAGGATTAATTAAACTAGATATTCACATAGCAGATGCCGTAGCTCGTCGCTTGATGAATGAGTTAAATGTTCAAGTAAATCTTTATAATCGTCATAAAAATGGAAAGTATTCCTCATATAAAGGAACTGTTGGAAAGGTCGCACACAACATTTTACATCAACAGTTTAATGAAACTGAGCCCTTTAAAGTCCTGCATACAGATGTCACACAAGTTCGTTTAAGGGATAACGAATGGGCTTATGTTTCCGCAATTACCGACGAGGCAAGCAAAGAAGTTCTAGCGTTCCAAGTAAGTAATAGTCCCAATAGTAAATTAATTATGGATACATTAAATGAATTAACGACAGTTATACCTAAAGGAAGCAACCCAGTGATACATTCAGATCAAGGCTGGCATTATCAACTAAATTATTATACTGATAGGCTTTCTGAAGATGGATTTATACAGAGCATGTCTCGCAAAGGAAATTGTCTCGACAATGCGCCAATCGAAAGTTTCTTTCATCTATTCAAAACAGAATGTCTCAATGGATTTCCACCTTGTAAAGATATGAAAGAATTTAGGAAACTTTCTAAGGAGTACGTC
>NZ_VDFP01000080.1 GCF_009600985.1 Companilactobacillus halodurans | reverse complement strand
AAGAATTCCAATCAAATGTACCAACAGAAACCATAACCATGATACCTGCTAAAATTGGCATTGGAACTTGTACTACGAGTCCTCCAAGTACAATAATCATAAATATAAGTACGATACCGGCTGTAAATGTAGACAATCTACTGTTTGCTCCTGATTTAACGTTGATGACCGATTGACCAATCATGGCACAACCACCCATACCACCGAATAAACCGGTAATCATGTTAGCGATACCTTGGCCACGAGATTCTCTATTTTTACTACTATAAGTGTCTGTAGCATCGTCTACAATTTTAGCTGTAAGTAAGCTTTCAACTAAACCTACAATAGCCATAGATAAAGAGTAAGGGAAAATAATGTGAAGTGTCTCTAAGTTAAAGGGAACATTAGGGATTAAAAAGTGAGGTAAAGCTTGTTTAATATTCCCTAAATCTCCGACAGTTCTCACGTCAGAACCTGTATACATATAAAGGGCAGTCAATACGATAATAGCTATTAATGGTGCAGGTATAGCTTTAAAAAATCTTGGAATTATATATACAATGAGTAAAGTTATAATTACATATATATATGTTGAAATTGATATCCCAAAGATATGTTCTATTTGAGACATAAAAATCATGATTCCTAAGGCATTCACAAACCCAATCATGACGGAATGAGGTATAAATTTCATTAGACGACCAACTTTAAGAAGTCCTAAAATTAATTGAATTAACCCCATTAGTATAGTAGCAGCTAGAAGATACTCTACACCGTAATCTTTCACAAGTGGAACAATTAATAAGGCAATAGCCCCTGTTGCACCTGATATCATTGCTGGTCTGCCACCTACAATAGCAGTAACGACAGCAATAATGAACGAAGCATATAAACCAACCATTGGATCTACACCAGCAATAATTGAGAATGCGATAGCTTCAGGGATTAAGGCTAAGGCAACGACGATACCGGCAAGTATGTTTTTACCTGGCTGGTTAAGCCATTCATGTTTTAATTTTTCAACCATAACTTACTCTCCTTTTTATTTAATTATATTGTAAAGTATAACAGAAAAGTTTCACATGTATACCCCTTAATGAAACTTTATGTTACACTTTAGCTATAGGGTGGTGCAAATAAATGAAATACGGTTATATTAGACCCGTTACAATAAACGACGATCTAAATGAACAAAGAAATAAATTAGAAACCCATACAAATGAAATTGTTGAAGAAATTCATGCTAATAATAAAAAGAGAAATGAATTAGACATTCTTTTAAATCAAAAATTAGTCCCGGGTGATATGTTATACATTACGGATTTATGTATACTTGCAGATTCTACGAAGCATTTAGTAGATATATTAGATTACCTTTCACAAGAAGATATATCTCTATATGTAATCAATTTAAATCGATATATTTATAAAGATATTAAAGGAGAATTTATAGAAATATTGCATGATATTACAGATTTTCAAAGTGATATTGTTAAATTTAGGACACGTGTAGGATTAGAGAATTATGCAAAAGAAGGAAAAACTTTAGGTAGACCCAAACGAGATGATAAAAACCTTAGAGATGCTATAGAGATGTATATGAGCAAAAAATATACTTTGGATGAGATAAAAGAAAAGACAAACATAAGTAGAGCAACTTTATATCGTCATCTAGATAAATAAGAGGTGATAAGCATTGTTTCAAGATGTAGAACACAATATATTATTGTCTATTAAAGAGGAAGATAACGTGAGTTTTAAAACATTAAACATTAGTGAAAAAACTTTTTTGTTAGCGCTCGAGAACATAGCAAGACAAGACTTAGCAAAAAATATAGAGTTATTTTATAATGAATGTTTTCCGGTATATGGGACGACAAGATATGCAGAGTTAACAGAAAAAGGACGTGAAAAAATTTCTTTGTTTCTTTAAATATTCGTTCTTTTTCTTTTAAATACTATAA
>NZ_VDFP01000008.1 GCF_009600985.1 Companilactobacillus halodurans | reverse complement strand
GGTCGAACATCTAAAGGGCATGAATGGTGTCCTTTTTTGGTGTTCTTAAATGGTTATTACTAATAAATGGTATACAAAAATAAAGTTGATGGCAAAATACCTATCAACTTTATTTATCGTACAGCCTTATTAAATAGATAGTAAAAGAGAGCTGCAAGTAATCAAAAATGATTGCTGCAGCTCTCTTTTACTTGTAATAAGGTAAATCCAAGAAGGTAATGATGAATTCGGTTCCTTCATTAATTTTTGATTTGACGGAAATCGTGTGGCCAAGTTTATCAACCATATTTTTGACAAGATAAAGTCCCATACCAGTGGATTTGCTGCCGGATTGGCGACCATTCTTACCTGTAAATCCTTTGTTAAAGATACGACTAATATCTGTATCAATAATTCCAACCCCATTATCTTTAATATGAAGTTGAATATTGTTGTCTTTCATATCTGTGAAAATAGTGATTTTTCCACCAGTATCAGTATATTTCAAACTATTAGAAATAATTTGATTGATAATAAAACTCAGCCACTTTTCATCAGTCAAAACCTTTTTATCGGTAATATCAAAATCAATCCCGATACGTTTGCTAATGAAGAGGCGTTTGTTGGATCGGATACAAGCCTTAACAATGTCGTTTAAGTCCTGTTCTTTAATCAGATAGTCATTGGAAAAATTATTTAAACGAGCAAAGTAGAGTGCTTGGTCGACTAGGTAATCGATTTGGTCCAGTTCCTCAGAAATCAAGGCCTTATCTAACTGGTTATCTTGCGACAATTTCAAAGCAGCTAGAGGAACTTTAATATCATGTACCCAGGATTCAGTGTATTCACGTTGGTCTTTTTGATTTTGATAGAGTTTAGTCAATTCGTTGCGGTATTCTAACGAAATATTATTGATTTTGCTTTGAATGAATCGTTGCTCATTGTTTTGAGCACCGGCTAATTCTTTTGAAAGGTCCTCTTGATAATTAGTCAGTTGCTCATACCAATTCTTTTTATGATTGTAAGAAATCAGTAAATTGGCAATTAAAAAGATGACCGCTAAAATCCAAGAATAAATCAAGGTACCGATATGAAAGTGAACTCGAGGGTCGAGAAATAAGACTAGTTCAACAAAAGTCATCCCAATTAAAACAATCAGGATAGAGTAGATGTGGTCACGCAAGTATTTAAAAATTGTCATAATTTACCTCGTTAAGGAATAATGTATCCTTGTCCGACTTTAGTCACGATGTAATTTTTGAGACCGTATTTTTCAATCTTGCTTCTGAGGCGATTGATGTTAACGGTCAAAGTATTGTCATCGACGAAACGTTCATCGTCCCACATGAAGTTTAGCAATTGTTCACGCGTGACGATTTTACCTTTATCTTTTAATAAGCGCTGCAGCAACTTGTACTCATTTTTTGAAAGGTCAATTTTATTATTGCCGATTTCAACATTGCCGCTGGATAAGTTCAGTTTCAAACCGTTGTATTCGATGATGTCGCTGGTATTCTTAGTGAAATCGTAAGTTCGACGTAAAAGAGCATTGATTTTAGCAATCAAGATGTCGATTGAAAAAGGCTTCTCGACAAAATCATCTGCTCCCATGTTCATCGACATGATTTGATCCATGTTTGAATTGCGTGATGAGATAATAATGATAGGAATCTTAGAAATTTTTCTAATCTCTTGGTTCCAATAGTAGCCGTCATAAACAGGTAAATTGATGTCGAGTAAAACTAAGTCAGGTTGATAGTCATTAAATTGTTCGATGATGTTGTTGAAATCAGTCGTGATGTAAGAGTCGATTTGCCATTTGGCAAGATTTTCGCTGATTAATTTGGAGATGGATTGGTCATCTTCAATAATCATAATTTTAGCCATATTAAAATTCCCTCCGTGCTAGAATAAAGACACTATGTATATTAGTATGATAACAATAATTATTTATTAATGGAGAAATTACCATGCAAATTGTTGTAAAGAATATCTCAAAGGATTTTGGAAAGAAAAGAAGCACCGTTCATGCTATCAAGGATTTCAGTTTAAAAGTCGATCATGGCGAGTTCCTCGGTATCATGGGCCCATCAGGAGCCGGTAAGACGACGCTTTTGAATATGCTTTCCACCAATGCAAGACCAGATCATGGAGAGATTTTGATTGATGGTCAAGATATTACGCAGATGCATGATCATCAACAAGCTAAATATCGGCGCAAGAAAATGGGCTTTATTTATCAGAGTTTTGAATTGCTCGATTCACTGAATGTTAAGGAAAATGTTATTTTGCCTTTAGCCTTGAGTCGGGCCAACAAGAAACTGATTGAAGAACGTTTTAACTATATGATGCATTTATTGAATATTGAAAATTTAAGCAATCGAAATATCGATGAGCTTTCGTTAGGCCAAAGACAGATTGTGGCGGCAGCCCGGGCTTTAATCAATCGTCCTGAAATATTATTTGCGGACGAGCCAACAGGAAGTCTTGATTCTAAATCAGCGACTATTTTATTGAATTATATGCAATTGGTCAATCAACGCGAAAAAACAACTATTTTAATGGCAACGCACGATGCCTTTACAGCTAGTTATTGCAGTCGCGTTGTCTTTATAAAGGATGGCGTGATTTTTTCAGAGATAGTCAATCCGGGAAACCGGGACCAATTCTTTGAACAAATCATCAATATGCAGCGCACTATTGGAGGGGGTAGTTACTTTAATGTATCGCAAAATAATTAAACGCAGTCTGTACAATATGCGTGATAGCTATTTGATTTATATTTTGGCATGCAGTTTTGCCATCGGCGTTTTCGGAATTTTGCTTTCGTTGGGCGACAATCCATCATTAGGCAAAGCCTTAGTTTATTTAAATGATCTCGTGAAAGCGTCTGGTGTTATTTTTGCTTTCTTTGCTTTTATCTACATGGTTTATGTGGGTGGTTTTTTTATAAAACAACAGCGCAATGAATTTTTGACCTTTGAAAAATTGGGGATGCAAGATTGGGTAATAGTTGCCATTAGTTTTTTTCAAACGGCATTTGTACAAGCAATCGCTTGGATTATTGGCTTAAGTTTAACTATTATTTTCCAAAAATTTATGGGGATGTTGTTACTTTTCTTAATGCATGTAAGAGTCAATTTCGAGATGTCGATCAGTCTGAATGATTTGTTTTTAATTGTACGACTATTCTTCTTTTCGACTTTGATTCTGAGTTTTATTAATGCTTTTAAAGCGCTGCTGATACTGACACGCAAGAAGAAATCTCGTAGTACTAAAACTCGTTGGTGGTTAAGGATACCAGCAGGTATATTTGGTTTGATTCTATTGATTGCAGCGCAAATTTGTTCAGTTTATTTATTTTACGATATGCATACAATCAGTTATTCAGCTCGTCCTTCAATGGAAATCCTTTTTGTTTTAGTAGCTGATATTTTTGGGACTTATTTAGTTTACTTTGGCTTTTTACCATCAATCTTAAATTTGCTACAAAAAATACACTCGATTGCTTATTCGGGTGTAAATATTTTTTCATTTAAATATTTGAAAGAAAGACTTTTTCATAATATTTCTATTTTGTGGTTCGTTACTGAAGTATCGGCATTTGCTTTAGCATTATTGACTTTTTGTTACTTTGGCTATCAAGCTGTTCATCAAAATTATAATTCCAATTATCCTTTTGAATTGGCCGCCAATAAGGATACGGTCAAAGTGATTAAAAAGGAATTAAAAAAGAGTGATGCTAAAATAAAAGGTCGTTATCAGACAAATGTAAAAATCAATTTAGTATCTTATTATAATAAAGAAAATCAAAGTTATGTTCGTCAACCGATGACATTTATGTCCTACTCGCAATATCAGTCATTGCCTAAACGAATGCGCAAAGGTAATAGTAAAATTAATTCGCATGAATTCCTAAAAATTGATTACAATTCGTCTATCCTTAATAAAAATACGCTTAAGGAACACGATATTGAAGTTAAGAATGCTCCTTTGATTGCTACTGCTAAGACGGGAAGCTCTTTTCCTTATGGAAGTCCCATGCATTTTGGACCAATGATGATTGTTCCTGATAATTATTATCAAAAGATGCCTTCTGAAGTTAACGATACCTTTTACGGTTGGGACTTCAAAAAGGGTGATAGATTACAGGAATCACAATTGGAAAAACTTGATAGTTATCGAGATGCCTACTTTATGAAAATCAATTTTAAAAAATCGCTTGCCAATTCGACTATTCAGGTTTTAAAAAAAGACCCTAAATCAAAATATCCTTCCAGTACTTATATGCAAACTGGTTTTCTTAGACAGGGTGATATTAAAAAAGAATTCGCTCAAGGTGGAGGATTCTACTTGTTCGTGGTTGCATTATTTAGCGTCGCCTTATTAATAGCTTTAGGCAGCGTTTTGACCTTGCGGATTTTGTTGCGTGACGATCATCAGATGAATCAGTTAAGGACTCTGCAAAAAATCGGCGTTGAAGAAAGCAAGATTAAAGGTATCGTGAAGAAAGAAAATGCCTTGACCTTTATGATTCCGTTAATCTTTGCTTTAGTTCAATCTTTCACCGCAGTGGCTATTTTTAATACTGGAAAGCATTTATCAAAAAATATTATTTTGATTTATTTAGGTTTTGTGGTGCTTTATTGCCTATTCGGCGTTATCAGTTATCAAGTGTCATGGCGCAGCGTCAAGCAAAAGTTTAGTCTGTGACTGAATAAGCTTTGGAGAAGAAACCGAAGTCTTCTTCAGTATTTCCTTGAATTTGCTTTTGAATATCATTTTGCAGCATTTTTTGCCAATCTTTAATCTGAGTCGTCTCGGTGAAAGTTTTGATAATTAGGTATTCTCTTGGACTTTCGCTTTTTTGGAGGATAGCAGTTGAGTTAGAATTAAAGGAGAATTGTTGGGTGCTAAATAATTTGTTTTCGAATAACTTAGCTTGGTCCGCATTTAATTTTAGATAAGTCAAGGAATATAGATTCTTTGATTTATCGTACGTTCCTGTCAGACTGCGGTATTGTGCAGAAGTGGATAAATTTTTTATCAAAAGATGGTCTGCGTTAGCGTGGAATAAAGGGTTTAATAAAGTATCAGCAGGATTTAGCTGACTCTTTAAAAAATTATATGTGCCTAGTTTTAATGTTATGTTCATAATTATTGGAATCCTTTCAATTAATAAATTTTGGAGGTTTTCTATGTTAGTTACGGTTTTAGGTTTTTACGGTGGTTATCCCTATAAGGGAATCGGTACATCCGGTTACCTCTTGCAAGATGATGGCAAGAACTTGTTGATTGACTGTGGGAGCGGTGTTTTAAATGCACTTGCTAGTTACATGCAACCAACTGATCTAGATGAAGTCGTCTTATCTCATTATCACCATGATCATACAGCAGACGTTGGTGTCTTACAGTACAATTGGCTCGCTGCTAAAAAGGAAAGTCCACTACCAATTTATGGTCACACTCAAGATTTTGTCAACTTTGCACAATTAACTGTGGAAAATGCGACAAAGGGTATTGCTTATAATGACTATGAACCAACGATGATCGGTAATTTGAAATTTGAATTTCTAAAAACTGTTCATCCGGTGCCAGCATATGCAATCCGTGTTACCAATCAAGAAGGAAAGGTCTTAGTTTACACAGCTGATACAACTTACTTCGATGGTTTAGTAGATTTTGCAAAAGACTGCGACCTTTTGATTGCTGATACTAACTTCCCTGAAGATGTAACAGGTCGTAAAGCTCATCTTAATACTAAGGAAGCTGGAACCTTGGCAAAGAAGGCTAATGTCAAGCGTTTGATGATTAGTCATCTTCCTCAGACAGTTGATGTTGAGACTATGTTAAAACAATCACAGAAATATGCAAGCGATGTTCCTGTTATCCATGCATTTAAGGGATTGGAAGTAGAACTGTAAGTTGAACCACTGACATGAATACTTTCATTGAAAGTAACATTGATTATAACTAATAAAATAAATAACGTCGTATTTATGTAATTTGTGAAAATTTTACATAAAGAGCCGTTTATCGGGTACGTGTTTTCACAATTGAACCGAAACAGAACAAACATTCGTAATTTTTTATTGAAAAAGTATAGATTTTATTATGATAGTAAGTTACAATGTTAATGTGTTTAAAGAGTTTGATACTACACAGGAAAGGAGAGATTATTTATGGTAACCATTTATACATCTCCAAGTTGCACATCATGTCGTAAAGCCAAGGCTTGGCTCGAAGAACATGACATTCCTTACAAAGAAAGAAACATTTACTCCGAACCTTTAAATAAGCAAGAAATCAAACAAGTACTTCAAATGACAGAGAACGGTACAGAAGAAATTATTTCAACACGTTCAAAGGCATTCCAAAACCTTAAGATTGATTTGGATGATTTAACAATTGATCAATTGTTGAACCTTGTTCAAACAAACCCTGGTCTTTTGAAACGTCCTATCATCATGGATGACAAACGTCTCCAAGTTGGATTCAATGAAGACGAAATCAGAAGATTCTTGCCAAGAAGTGTCAGAACTATGGAACTTCAAAAGGCTCAATTAATGGCTGGACTTTAAAATATACCAGATCACTTTCTTTTCGGAAGTGATCTTTTTTTGTAAGAAAAAGCAATAAATTAAAAAGTACACAATAATAAGACAAAATCGATTCCCTGTATCATAAGCGGAATCGATTTTTGTGTTTTTACCAGATTTTTTCTACCAATTTGCTGAGATAATGACCAAATTTGTTGAATTTGTGGTCAAACAGAATGTGTCTAGACAATTAACCACTTTTCACAAGATTTTTTTATATAAAAAGAATTATGACTTGATATTTATTCCGATATAATTGCTCAATGAAAACGTTTAGGTAGGGGAATATCATGAAAAAAATCGAGAATAAACACGGTCCTAGACAGACACACCCTCGTTTTGTTTTTATACTCACAAATTTTATTTTTGGTTTAAATATTATCCTTTTTAAACCGGTTTTGATTAAAGCAGATAGTGATGTGGACGCTCAACAAATAATTGATCAGAATAGTAGTTTAACATTACAAAATCAATCTATGGTAAAGACCGTTTTACAACCTTTAGCTATTAATAGTACGAGTGGTACTTTTGGTACTTGCGACTGGGATATTGATAGCGATGGTTTATTGACGATTCATGCTGGTCAACTCGGAGTTGGGCAAGGAAATTGGATTGAATCAAATGCTTTAATCAAGAAAATTTATGTTGAACCAGGCGTTGTCGCATCAACTGATTCCAATAATTTGTTTGCGATGCTGACAAATGTCCAGACGATTGATTTGACAAATTTGGACACTAGTAATGTTAAGAGTTTTTATAGAATGTTTTATTTTGAAAGGAAGTTAATGTCAACCTCTCCAAATACATCATCTTTAACTCAAATAATCGGTTTGGATAAACTGGATACTAATAGTGCAATTAACATGTCAGGGATGTTTATGAATGCTTATCAATTATCTTCAATCGATGTCTCAAATTTTGACACCAAAAATGTAATTGATTTTTCAAGTATGTTCAGTATGGCTAATGGTAGCAAGACCGAGAATGCTTTAACTGAAATTAAAGGCCTAAATAATTTGAATACTTCTAAAGCTGAAAACTTGAATTCAATGTTTAATAATGACAGTAATCTAACCCAGCTTGATGTTTCAAATTTTGATACCACTAACGTGAATGACATTGGTAGTATGTTCAATAATGACTCTTCTTTGACCAATTTAGATGTTTCAAACTTTAAAACTGGTAAAGTGACTGATTTTAGTTCGATGTTTTCTGGATGCAGTGCACTGGGAAAACTTGATTTAAGTAAATTCGATACTTCCAATGCCACTAATATGAATTCTTTTTTTAATAATTGTCACGCAAATATTCAAGGATTAATTGATTTTGACACTAGCAAAGTTGAAAATATGGAATCAATGTTTTCTGGCACCTGGATTGAAAACACTGATGATATTAAGAATTGGAATACTAGTAAAGTAACTAATATGAATGGGATGTTTGCTAGTTGTTCTAAATTAACTAATGTTGACTTGTCGCAAATGAATAAGTCTAATGTAATAAATATTTCCAGCTTGTTTTACAACGATAGTGCAATAACAGAAATCAAGGGTTTAGATACTTGGGATACTAGTAAAGTTGAAAATATGGCACAAACTTTTTCGGGAACACGTTTGACTCAATTGGCAATTGAAAATTGGAATACTTCTAATGTAACTGATATGAGTTATTTATTTTATAATTGTACAAAATTAACTAGTTTAGATTTATCTGCTTGGGATACTTCTAAGGTTACCACTATGCAATATATGTTTGCTGTTAGTTTAGCCGCCAATGAAAATGTTTTAAAAGGATTGGACAAATTTGATACCTCAAACGTTACTGACATGTCTGGAATGTTTAGCAATACTGGCTTTAAAACATTAGACTTGTCTAGTTTTAATACCTCAAAAGTAACCAATATGGGTAATATGTTCAGCAATAATAAAAATTATTTGACCAAAATTATCGGTAATTTTGATACCTCTAATGTGAAAGAAATGCAATCATTATTTAATAATACCGATGTTCAAGATTTCAGCGATTTTAATATTGCTGAGTGGGATGTTGAAAATGTTACTAATTTATCAACAGCCTTTGGCAATTCTGATTATGAAAAACTCGATATTTTAAAAAATTGGAATCCCAAGAAATGTACGAATTTTAAATCAATGTTTGAAAAAGACGATAATTTACAGGCACTTGATTTATCTAATTGGACTATGAGCGCTAATAGTGATCGGTCTAGAATGCTAAATTCAGATAAAAATTTGTGGAAAATTAGTTTAGGACCAAATTCTTTATTGAATAGTACGATGAATTTGCCGATTCCTGTTGTAGGAACGAAATTCCAGGACCAGGATACTAATTACAGCGCTATTAGTACAAAATGGCAGGAAGTTGCACCTGATAGTGGGGGTACAGATCATGATCCGGTCGGAAAGTTATTCAGTACTGATGAAATAATTGCGATGTATTCGAATAGTGGTCAAGATGTTTTGACCTTTGTGTGGCAGCAAGAAGAATATCGAGAACTTAGCATGACGGTACCTGACATTGCTTATGGGACGGTCAATGCTCCCCAAGGCGTTCTAAATCGTCAAAATAAAACTAATCTCTCAATCACGAAGTACTCCTATCCAACTACGAATGTGAAATATGATTTGACAGTTTCGATGGATCATCCATTGACAACTGCCGATGGTCAAAATCAGTTGCCTGGAACTTTGATATATCGTGATGCCAACAATAGAGTGACTTCATTAGATGAATCGCCAGCGGAAATTTATGACGGGATGATCGGTAATGAGACCAAGACTTTCAATTGGGAAAATGATCAGGGGATACTCTTAAATATCACGGGGAAAAACATTGTTAGTGGAACTTATTCTACAACCTTAACTTGGACGTTGGAGAATAGTTTATAAATTCTATAAGTCTTTATTTTTGACTAACATTTTAAGTTTTAGTATATTTGTCCAATGACTCAAAACTTCAGTATATGATAGTTGAAATAGTTTTTGAGACTGTTAAAATGTAGATACAGAATTGAGGTGACTATGATGGAAATGGATCGACTTAATGAGAATACAATCAGAGTCATTCTTAGTACGGAAGATTTACAAGAACGTGGGGTAACTGTTTTAGATTTGCTTGGTAATAAAAAGCAGATTGAATCGTTCTTCTACAGTATTTTGGATGAAGTTGATAAGGATCATGTCTTTACGAATAATGAACCAGTTACGTTCCAGATAATGCCAAACAAGGAAGGTTTGGAATTATTGATTAGTAAGAGTGATGATTCTGAGGGTAAAGGTTCATTGCCATTGAGTGGGCTACAAAATTCAGTCGGTAATAATGATAATGACGATAGTTTAAATGATGATAAGTTGGGTACTGCCGAATATGACAGTGACACAGCACCATATTTGAATGACCCAGATACACCTACCAAGACGATTATTGTCGAGTTTAAAGACTTTGAAGATTACGTCCAATTGGCTAACTTATTACACTTAGAAAGTGGTATTTCTAATCTTTATGAATACGATAAGAAGTATTATTTACAACTTATCTTGTTCACAGATGAGATGCACGAAATGACTTATAGCGATGTTTTAGCATTACTGAGCGAATACAGCTTTAAGACAAAGGTCACAGCTGCTGTATTGTCTGAGTATGGTAAAGAGATTATGTCAAAGACTGCTTTGGAATTAACAAGATATTACTTTGATAAATAGATAAAATTAACCCATCAATACAATTGGGATTGATGAGTTATTTTTTTTGCGTAATTTTTTCTGAGGTGATAAAAATGTATGCTGCTTTAGACGATAAAGGAAGATTAATTTACGCTAAACAAGCTCGATTGACCCAAAGCTATCTTTGCTGTCACTGTGCACAAAAAGTCAAATTAATTAAGACGGCTAAAAAGTCTTATTTCAAGCATCAAAGTAAGCGTCACAACGAAATTAACGAACGAGCAGTACACTTTAAGGGCAAAGCAATTATTCATCGTGAGTTGACTAAATTAGGCTTTGAACAGATTTTAGATGAAGTCTATTTGCCGATTATTAAGCAGCCTCCAGATCTTTTCTTGAATCAAAAAATAGCATTCGAATATCAATGTGCAAAATTAGATTTGCCTACGTTTGAAAAACGGGTTCAAGGTTATCGAAGTTTAGGCATCAAGAGTATTTGGATTTTAGGACAAGCTTATTTGAATCGCCGTTTGAAACGAGAGCATTTAAAATTCATCAGCTATAATCAAAAATTAGGTTATCATTTGGTGATGCTAGATGCACAAAAGGAATTGTTGCTCATTTTTTATAATATTTCATTTGTCGGTCCCTTCAATAAAATTTATTTTCAAAAGCGAATTTTGTCTGCAAATGATTGGCAAAAGTTTGTGAAAAGCGATTTCCAATTAAAGACGAATTGTCTACAAAGGGTGGATGAAAGAGTGCTGGAAAGAATACGTCGAAAAAATGATCCTGAATCACAGAAAGTAAAATTGCAATTTTATCAAAGACATAAAATACCAGTCGAAACGTATTTATTGAACCAGACATTTTGTATGACAGCACCAATTTATCGATTTCCAGCGTGGCAAAGGTCATGTGGACAAAAGAATATCTTGTTGCGACAGCCACTGCTAGACAAAAAATAGGTGATTTCAAGTTTAATCCTTGAAGTCACCTATTTTATCGGTGTTGCTTATTCGATTGGTTGATTCGCTTAGTTCTTATATTATCCTCAATTACATCCTCATGTAAAAGTTCATAAATTGTTATCTTCTGAATTTATCCAGACTAATCACTGTACTAGAATCGACATAACCGTCATCTGTTTGTGGAAGTTCTCGTTCCAGCAAAGCATTGACGTTTGAAGAAATCTCTTCTTGGGAGTTGATTTCTCCAAAATCATTAATCATGATTCCGGTTTTTTCCTCATTCTCACAGTCAAAGACGACTGCAGTTGGAGCCTTTTTAATATTCATTTCCATTGACAACTGTTGGTCTCGTTTAAGACCTTGAATGACGCATTGGCTGTCTTTATCAGCCATGATGGCCTTGTAATCAAGTCCGCTATTGTTAATTGCAGTCCTGATAGTGGTATCATCAAAGGGATTGTTTAGAACATTTACTTGTTCTTGAAGATCCATCAAAAAGTTACGTGCCTTTTTGTTTCCTTGGCAGGAAGCAGCTTTATAAAGTTTTGCTGCTTCAACAACTTCGTGAGTTGCTTTGTTACGTGTCTTGGTATCGGAAATCTTGCAGCCCTTAAGGTGCATGTAGCCATTGATAGTTGCCATGTTATAGTTAGTTACGAAATGATATTGTGTCTCGATGTCATGTTTTCTAGTGAAGTCGATTATAGCCTGTTCCACTCTTAAACAATATGAACATAGGGGATTAATATATAAAAATACTTCCCACATTATGATTCCCTCCATATCTCTATTGCAATGTCATTCTACCAACATTCAGTAAAAAGGTAAAATTTTAAACTCACGTACATTATATTCACAATTGGGTGAATCTTTCACAAATATACGATATATTTAATAAGTAAAGAGAGGTTAATATGTCAGAAATTAAATGGAATGAATTTTTGATACCATATTCACAGGCAGTTGATGAGTTGAAAATCAAATTTAGAAACCTGCGTAAAGAGTTTTTAGAAAAAAATGAACATTCGCCAATTGAATTTGTGACTGGACGTGTTAAAACAGTTGATAGTATCAAAGAAAAAATGCGTCGTCGCTTCATCACAGAAGAACTTTTGAAACAAGATATGCAAGACATTGCTGGAATTAGAATTCAGTGCCAATTTGTAGAAGATATCTATGATGTTGCTAAGCTCTTACATATTAGAGAAGATATGAAAGTGATTGAAGAGCGTGATTATATCGCTAACAGTAAACCTAGTGGGTATCGCTCATATCACGTAGTTATTGAGTATCCAATTCAAACAGCGAATGGTCAAATCAACATTCTCGCAGAAATTCAAATTAGAACGCTAGCCATGAATTTTTGGTCAACGATTGAACATTCTCTCAACTACAAATACAAGGGTGATTTCCCTGAAGAGATCAATGAAAGATTGAAGCGTGCCGCTGAAGCCTCCTTTATGCTCGATGAGGAAATGTCTAAAATTCGAGAAGAGATTCAGGATGCACAACAATACTTTACCGATCGAAAACGAGATTTAAATAACTCCACGGAGCACAGAAAATAATGAAATTTTGGATTAATAATAATAATAAAGAACAGTCTGTCGTTGCAGCCAATAAATTACGCGGACAATTGTTAGATGCGGGCTTAGTTTTAGATCGACGCGATCCCAAGCTTGTCATCAGTGTTGGCGGAGATGGTACCTTACTAAGTACTTTTCATGCATACGCTGCTCGATTAGACAAAGTGAAATTTTTAGCACTGCACACCGGACATTTAGGGTTTTACTCTGATTGGACGGATACTGAGATTGATGATTTAGCACAACGGATTATCAAATGTCAGGATAATATTCCTTCGACAAGTTATCCACTTTTGGATGTTACAGTCGAAAATAAAGAAGGAGCCGCTTTTCATGGGATTGCTATCAATGAAACAGTGGTTAGAAGACTATCTTCTTTGACTATGAAATCGCGAATCGACTTGGATGAAGAATTTTTTGAGAGTTTTCGGGGGGATGGACTCTGTTTTTCAACCCCAACTGGATCAACGGCTTATTCTAAGTCAGTCGGTGGAGCTTTGATTCATCCTAAAATCAGCGTTTTTCAGATGATTGAAATTGCTTCGATCAACAATCGAGTTTATCGGACGATATCGTCGCCAATCATTATTCCGCATAATCAACAAGTTGACTTATATCCGCAAATTGCTGACGACTATGTTATCAGTTGTGACGGAATTACTACTAAGCTGAAGAATGTCAAAAAGATAACTATTAAGCTCAACTATCAAAGAGCCCAGTTTGCCCAATATCGTCATCGTCATTTCTGGACTAGAGTAGAGACGGCTTTCTTAGGACAAGATGAGAAGAAGTAATCGCTTCTTAAAGTTCACAATTGGTAAAAATGACAAACCAGTAATTCGAAAATTTTTAGTTCAACACAAGTTTTCCTCTAGTCAGTTACACAATTTAAAAAATAAAGGTGGACTAATTTTTGTCAATCATAAAAAACGTCACTTCAATTTCAAAATGAAACCAGGCGATGAGTTATTAGTCGTTTTGAATGCGGAAGAACCATCGGATTTGATTAAACCGATGAAGGGAAAAATTGATGTTATTTATGAAGATAATTATTTATTAGTTGTGAACAAACCACCCGGGATTGCTAGTTTACCAGCTAAAGCTAAAGATACCCAAACGATGGCTAATTTAGTTAAGGCTTATTTAATTGACAAAAATGAGAATAGTTCGATTCATTTGGTAACGCGCCTAGATCGAGATACATCGGGATTGATGGTTTTTGCTAAAACTTCTTATGCTCATTCATTGTTGGATCAAATTCTCCACACCGAGAATTTTCAAAAATATTATTTAGCACTAGTATACGGACAAGTTCAACCTCCTAATGGTCTGGTGGACTTGCCAATTGGGATTGATTCTAAAGCTTTTTATATGCGAACGATCGATCATTCTAAAGGAAAAGAATCAAAGACGCTTTATAAGACCATTGAAAATTATCCACAGGCTAGTTTATTGAAATTGAAATTGCTGACAGGACGGACTCATCAAATCAGAGTTCATTTAACTGCCATTGGTCATCCCATCATTGGTGATGATATGTATAGTAAAGTCCGCGATTCAAGAATCAATCGACAAGCCTTGCATTGCTACCGATTAAATATTGTTCACCCTGTTACGAAAGTATTATTAAAATTAAAGGCACCATTGCCAAAAGATATGGTAATGTTAAAGGGTGTGCTAAGGGGTGAGAAGAATGGACGAAAATGAAAAAAGACTCCAAGATAGATTTACCCAATTAAAGGGCTATCTTGATAGTGGTGATAAAAAAAGGTTCCGAAAAACTTATTTGGATATGCATTTTTATGATCAGAGTACTTTTTACCTCACATTGAATAAGGCTGAAAGAGAAGCTCTTTATGGAATTCTTGAACCTGATGAAATGGGCGATATGTTCGACACGATTGAAGACGATAATCCTCAAATTCCAGCATTATTAAAGGAAATGGATTTGGAATATGCTTCTAAGATGTTGAACGATATGTACGATGATAATGCCGCCGATGTTTTGGAGCATTTAGAAAAAGTCGATGTTGATCGGTTTTTAGAACAAATGCCAAAAAATGATGCAAATAATCTTCGTGGCTTGTTGCATTATGATACGGAAACAGCCGGTGGTATCATGACGACTGATTACGTTGAATTTCATGAAGAAGAAACTGCTCAAGAAGCTATTCGAGCACTGAAAAAATTTGCTAAAACAGCTGAAACGATTTATTACTTATACGTATTGGACCACCACGACGATTTAGTTGGGGTGATGTCTTTACGTGATTTGATTTTGCTTGATGATAATGACACATTGGGTGAAAAAATGAATAGCGATATTATTACGGTCAACGTTGATGCTGAACAAGCTGAAGTTGCACAAGTATTTAGAGATTATGAATTCTTGGCCGTACCGGTCGTCGACCATTCTAATAAATTAGTTGGTATCGTCACTGTTGATGATGTTATTGAAGTTATCGATGACGAGGCTCAGCAAGATTACTCCGGTTTGGCTGGTGTTAGTATGGATGAAGCCAATAATGACGGGCCTTTAAAGGCTGCTTCTAAGCGTTTGCCTTGGCTGATTACTTTGTTGTTGCTTAGTATGATTACGGCGACTTTAATCAACCATTACGAAAATCTTTTAGCTGAAGCGAGTATCTTAGCAGTCTTTATTTCGACGATTACTGGTACAGCTGGTAATGCGGGGACGCAAAGCTTGGCTGTGGCGGTTAGACGTCTAGCTGTTGAAGAAATAGATCGTCATGAATTCTTGAAGCTTTTAGTTAAAGAGTTCATCACCGGATTCGTAACTGGTTTGGTGACAGGAATAGCAGTCTTTTTACTTGTCGGAATTTGGAAACACAATTTCATCTTAGGAATGGTTATCGGAATGGCAATGTGTGCTGCGATTACAGTAGCTAACTTAGCCGGAAGTTTCATCCCTATGTTGATGTCTAGTTTCGGATTTGATCCAGCTGTAGCCAGTGGTCCTTTTATCTCAACTTTGAGTGATTTGACCAGTGTTTTGATTTACTTCAGTATTGCAGGTAGTTTCTTACAGTACTTTGTCAAGGTTTGAAAAGTTAATATATTTGAAAAATTAAGATAAATAGCTCCTGGTAATTGTACTTTAATTACCAGGAGCTATTTATTTTGGATGTTATATTCCCCGTTTAGGAGAAAATAGTTATGTCCTTAAACTCTTTTATTTCTAATTAATCATTCTAATCGTTGATTCCAGCGATGATTTTAGTACCGTGCAATTCTTTAACACCTAATTTTTCAGCGATTTCATCGCAATTTTGATGGTTAATGCCACCACCAGGAAGAATTGTGATTTTGCCATCGGCATAATCGATGTACTTTTTAATATTGTCTAAGGTTTGGTCGATAGGAGTAGTTAGTGGTCCACCGTGAGTCAGGATGCGCTCTACATCGTGATCGATCAGCCAGTCGATAGCATCTTTTTTATTGTCTTCTGCTAAGAAATCAAAAGCCATATGGAAGACTACTTGCATTCCAGATGAAGCAGCAATCAATTGTTCCATTGCATCAGTGTCTAATTCTCCGTCCTTAGTTAATGCACCAAAGCAGACGCCGTCGACGCCTAATTTTTGAGCTTGGAACAAGTCAGCTTCCATCATTTTAATTTCCAAATCATTGTAGACGAAATCTCCTCCACGAGGACGAATCATTTCTACTATGGGAATGGATTTTTCTTGAAGGTATTTGGTAGTCTCTTGGAGAACTCCAAAACTTGGGGATGTTCCACCGACGGCTAGATTATCGTTTAATTCAATTCGATTGGCACCCTTTAAAACAGCAGTAGGGACCTTTGTGAAATTTTCTAATGCAACTTCCTTATAAATAATAATCAACCTCTCTTTATTCGTTGTGACTATATTCTAACAATTATTACAAAAAAAAGAACGTCAGACGACGTTCTTTACGATTATAGAATTGCTTTGAAACCAAAGTAAGCAATTACAATGATGGCCAAGATAATTCTGTACCAACCAAAAGCCTTAAAGTCATTACGTTTGATGTAATCCAATAAGAATTTGATTGAAGCGTAGGCAACGATAAATGAAACTAACGTACCGACAATTAAAATTATCGTTTGATCACCTGTGAAGGAATGACCATTTTTAAAGTATTTAAAAATCTTCAAAAGACTGGCACCAAACATTGTTGGAATGGCTAAGAAGAATGAGAACTCAGTTGCAACGAATCTAGAAGTACCAACTGTCATACCACCTAAAATAGTTGCACCGGAACGTGAAGTACCGGGAATCAATGAGAGAACTTGGAAAAGTCCAATCTGCAAGGCAGTTTTATAAGAAAGACTATCTAAATCAGCTACTTGAGGTTGCTTGTCTTTAAGCCAGTTTTCAACAACGATGAACAAAATACCATAAATCAAAAGTGTGGCTGAAATGACTTGCCAACTAGTTAAGTGAGCATCCATCCAATCGTTTAGTGGCAATCCGAAGATTACTGAAGGCAAGATGGCAACGATGACCTTGAACCAAATATTCCAAGTTTGATTTTTCTCAACGTGATTTTTCTTGGGTGAGAAAGGATTCAACTTGTGGAAGTAAATCAAGATAACCGCTAAGATTGCACCAAATTGAATAACTACCATGAACATGTTGATAAAAGCGGTGGATTCATTTAATTTAACGAATTCGTCAGCTAAGTATAAATGTCCAGTTGAACTGATAGGTAGAAATTCAGTGAAACCTTCAATGATACCAAGGATGATGGTTTTTATAATTTCAATGAACATAATAAATAATTATTCTGATATACAAGATGTGAGTAAATGTCATAAAGGCACTTAAGAAAGATTGTATATTTCCCTTCTACATTTCATTTTCTAAAATCGTAATTGGTCAATGAATGAAAAACGATTCTTAGTATTTAATAACAAGCACCTCACATTGATTTATATGCTAGCTAAAAAATTGACCAAATTTAGATTAAGACTAGAACTAGATAAAGTGTACACAAACGCACTCAGGAATGGAAATATTTTTTTTCAAATCAGTCAAATTTCCCTTTTGGGCATTGCGTTTAAAGATTGAGATATTGTCAGAATCTTGGTTAGCCACAACAAGGTAATTTTCACTTGGGTCGAGTTCAAAATCACGTGGACCATTGCCATTAGCTGAAGTAGTATTGAGTTTCTTGAGACGATCGCCATCTGCACTAACTGAAAATGTTGCGATCGTATCGGCGCCACGAGTTGAAACATAAAGGAATTTACCATCTTTACTGATACGGATAGCAGCGGTGGTATTCTTTTGTTCATCTTTAGCAGCTTCTACTTCATCAACTAAGGTCAATCCAGCTGTTTCTTTATTGTATTCCATCACTAATACTTTAGATGATAACTCACAGGCCACATAAACATAAGGCTTAGTAGGATTGAAGACTAAATGTCTAGGAGCATAGCCGCTTGGAGCAACATAATTATTCATTAATTTAGGTTGTTTAGGATTTTCGAGGTCATAAATATAAATCCTGTCTGCACCGTAATCACAAATAATCAATTTGCCATCTGGTGTCAAGGCACTATAGTGAGGTTTTGATTGGTCTTGCTCAGTACGTGGACCATGGCCTTCGAAATTTAATTCGGAGTAGTGTTCAATTTTGCCATCTTCTGTCAGATGGTCAATCTTAACTTTGCTCAAATGGAAATAGGCACTGAAAATCAAATTGCGACTGGCATCAAATTTTACATATGATGGGGAAGTTTCTTCTGAAAAATCTTCATCCAATAATTTTGGTGAATCTTCGGAAATATCATAAATGACGATTCCACCTTTGTCGCCTTTTTTGGCTAAGGCAATCAACTTCATATCGTTAGTAACGTCAATATATGTGGGACTATTGAGTTCTAGTAGAACTTTAGGTGTTGTCAATTCGCCGTTTTCAGAATTGAATTGTGCTTGATAAACACCTTTGCCGGTATTGGTATAACCACTTAAAAGAACGTTTTCAATCATTAATAATTCCTCCAAATAATGTATAGTATTATAATATACAGTATAATCTTACTAGAATATTTTTGGGGAGTAATTCATGAAAGAAACACCAGAAAGAAAGAAAAGTTGGTTTTACAAATGGTTTCTGAATAACCAATTGACGGTGATTCTGATTAATATTTTCCTAGTTTTTTTGATAATTTACTTATTTTCAAAAATAAAATTTGTCTTTGAACCAATAAGCCAAATTCTGGGGATTACGATGCCACCAGTGATTTTAGCGCTGGTGTTATATTATTTGATTAATCCGTTAATTAATTTATTAGAAAAAAGGTTTCATATTAATCGGATAGTTTCGATTACCTTCGTTTTCATAATTATTTTGGCATTATTGATTTGGGGCGTTATGTCGCTGATTCCTTTTGTTCAAAGCCAAGTTGCTTCGTTAGTTCAAAATTGGCCACAGTATTGGGATTCTTTGAATAAGAGTTTGCAGAATTTATTTTCTGATCCTAAGCTTCATATTGTTCAGAAGAGATTAGCTGATACGAATACCAGCATAACGAAGAGTTTTGAGAAATCAATGGACCAGATTTTGCCACAGACCGTCAATAATATCAGTTCAGCTGTTGGCGTGTTGACCAATGTGGTAGTAGTTATCTTAACGGCGCCATTTATTTTGTTCTTTATGTTAAAGGATAATAATAAATTTAAAGAGTCAGTGATTCGTTTTGTTCCAAACCGTGTGAAAAAATCAGTTGGCGATATGTTATCTGAAATCAGCAAAGCTTTGAGTTCATATATCACAGGTCAATTGACGGTTGCCTTTTGGGTTGCTGTGATGTTTTTCATTGGCTACCTGATTATTGGTCAAAGATACGCTTTGATTTTGGGTATCGTAGCTGGGATTCTTAATTTGATTCCTTATATCGGTTCGACTTTAGCTTTAATACCATCGCTTGTGATTGCTGCATTTATTGCACCATCAATGGTCTTAAAGGTCGTCATTGTCTTTATTGTTGAACAAACAGTTGAAACACGTGTTGTTTCGCCAATTGTTGTTGGAAACAAAATGCAAATGCATCCTGTTACGACAATCCTAGTACTGTTAGTTTCAGCAGGGATGTATGGTTTGATTGGCATGATTGCCGGAATTCCAATCTTTGCTATCTTGAAAATTATTTGTACGAGATTCTTTAATTGGTTCAAACGAAACTCAAGTTGGTATCAAGATGAGCCATTAATAGAGGATAAAAAAACTGAATCAGAGGATTCAGATGATGATAGTTCCAAAAAAATTCACAAATAATTCATATTTGTGTTGTCTAGACCGGGCATATCGTATATAATGTTCTTTGAGTTTTGTATTTGCTTGTTTTTCTCAGGAGAAATTTTGACAAAAGCAGGTAAATGAGAGGCTATACTAGCGCATGTCCTTGCTGTGGTTTTCACCGAGGGTATGCGCTTTTTTGGTAAAAAGGAGACTAAATTTAAATAATGACAAATCATATTGCACTTTACGAACCATTGATGCCAGCAAACACAGGTAATATTGCTAGAACTTGTGCTGGTACCAACACTAAATTACACCTCATCCGTCCATTAGGATTCAGTACTGATGATGCTCATATGAAAAGAGCTGGCTTAGATTATTGGGATAAGGTCGATATTACTTATCATGATGATTTAGATGACTTTTTGAATTCTATTCCTGATGATAAATATCTTTATTTAATCACTAAGTTTTCAAATAAAGTTTACAGTGATCAAGATTTCACTGATACTTCAGCTGATCACTATTTCTTATTTGGTAAAGAAACAACAGGTTTGCCAGAAGATTTTATGCGTCAAAATCCTGAGAAATGTCTTCGTATTCCAATGAGTGATAATATTCGAGCTTTGAACTTATCTAACAGTGTTGCTTTAGTTATATATGAAGCTGTTCGTCAACAAAAGTTTGCAGGCTTAGAATTAAGTCACCATTATCAACATGATAAATTAGATTAGGGGGAAAGATTAGATTATGAAAATTAATAAAGGTGAAGTTACTGTTCAGTCGTTTCATTATGATGCAGAAGCACCGACAGCCGATGCAAAAACAAATTTGAATATCAATATTGAACATCCTGGATTCAAAAACGAGGATGGAACGCCAATGAATGAAGATGAAGGTCTGATTTTACAAATCGTGGTTCCATTTGAAATTCACATTGAAGATGCACCATTCAAGGTGTCGGGACTTATTGGACAAGTTGTTCAGCCAGTTGATTTTCATGGTGAAATCAAAGATCTCGATTCTAAACAGGTTAGACAATTATCACGTTCAGTAGTGGAATATATTGAAACGTTGGTTTATCAAGTTACTAGCGTTACGTTGAATCATGGCGTTTCATTGAACTTTAATGAAAATTCAGAGATTAAGCCCAATGACGCTATGAATGATTTGAAGAATGAAGATAAATAAACAGTCCAGCTGGGCTGTTTTTTTTAGGTCTTAAAAAAGGTATAATTTTAGATGATGACTTTTAAAATCGTGTGAGGTACTTATGGTAAGAAAAAAGGCAAGTTCAAAGCCTAGAAAGAGAAAAAAGACTGTTGATAATTCACGCTTGATTAAATCTTTAATCAGTCTAGTATGGATAATTTTGTCAGTTTTAGGCCTGTTCAAATTTGGACTGGTTGGAAAAACCTTTGATAATCTTTATCGAATTCTAGTTGGTGACAGTTATCAAGCATTATTGATTATTAGCATTTTTATTGGGGCAGTAGTGATTGCAACGGGTCGAATACCCGTTATGACGCCGAAGAGAAATTTCGGATTTTTATTTGTATATTTAGGAACTTTAATTATTTTACATGGCATTTTCTTCTCAAATATGTCGCTTTATCATAACTATAATTTAGTGACTTGGAATACATTGGCTGCTGACATAACGCAAGTCTCAGTTAATGACACTGTCGGTGGAGGTATGATAGGCTCATACTTGTTCAGTATTTTTATGCCGATGTTTTCAACTGTGGGGACTTATTTTGTCACGGCAATATTGATTTTTATAGGAATATTGATGTTGTGCAATGTGACGATGAAACAGGTATCAATCGTTACAACGGATGTTTTAGTTTATTTCAAACATTTGTTCATCAAAATAAAAGATGCTTTGAGTGGAAAATATAACGATTATGTTGATCAAAAAGCAACTGATAACAAACCGAAGACGGCTAATAAAGCAGCTAAAGAAGATACAGTGGATCGTGACGATGATAAGTTTGCCGATGGAATCAATAGTTTTACTAAAAAAGAGCCAGATTCTGAACCGTTTGAAATTGAACAACCAACAATGAAAAAGGCATCGAAGGAAATGTCTGAACCTAATTCTGATAAAGCTCAAGTGGTTTCCAAACCTTATGGTATCGATGGGACTAAAGATAAGGACTTACCAGACCCAGTCAGTGCTAAAAAGGGCGATACAAATGTTAGTGATGAAGGGTATCAATTGCCTGGAGTGGACTTGTTAAAAGAAGTTCCTCAGACTGACCAAACATCAGAAGTACATTTGATTGAGGAAAATAAAGATAAATTACGTGAGACATTCAAGAGTTTTGGCGTTGACGTTGATGTTAAAAAAGCTAGTCTTGGACCAACCATCACAAAATATGAAGTTCAACCAGCTGTCGGTGTTAAAGTCAGCAAGATTGTTAACTTGGCCGATGATTTAGCACTAGCTTTAGCAGCCAAAGATATTAGAATCGAGGCGCCAATACCTGGTAAGCCATTCGTTGGTATTGAAGTGCCTAATAAGACTATTTCGACTGTTTCATTCAAAGATATTACTGAGAATCAAAAGGATAAGACTCATCCGTTGATTGTTCCATTAGGAAAAGATGTTTCAGGTAACATTATTGAAGCAAATATTACTAAAATGCCGCATTTATTAATTGCTGGTTCAACTGGTAGTGGTAAATCTGTAGCTATTAATACGATTATTACCGGTATTTTAATGAAAGCTAAGCCAAATGATGTCAAATTAATTTTGATTGATCCAAAAATGGTGGAATTAAATGTCTATAATGGCATTCCGCAATTGTTGATTCCAGTTGTAACTGATGCAAGACGTGCTGCTGGAGCTTTACAAAAGGCGGTTAAAGAAATGGAACGGCGTTACAAGCTCTTTGCCGATACCAGTCACCGTAATATCACTGAATACAACGCCGATGTAGATAAATTCAATAAAACAGCTAGCGATGAAGAAAAAATGGAACGTTTGCCTTATATCGTCGTTATAGTCGATGAATTATCTGATTTAATGATGGTTGCTGGGCATGAAGTTGAAGCAGCTATCGTTCGATTGGCTCAAATGGCGCGTGCTGCTGGTTTGCATATTATTATTGCAACGCAGCGTCCATCTGTTGATGTTATTACTGGATTGATCAAAGCCAATATTCCATCAAGAATGGCCTTTGCTGTTTCTAGTGGGGTCGATTCAAGAACAATTCTTGACTCAGTTGGTGCAGAGAAGCTCTTAGGGCGAGGCGATATGCTATTTCAACCGATTGGAAAGAGTAAGCCAGTTCGCTTGCAGGGAGCTTATATTTCGGAATCTGAAGTAGAAAATGTCGTTAACTTTATTACAAATCAACAGACGGCAGAATATGATGAAGATATGATTCCAACTGATGTTGATGAATCGGGCACAGGTGATGGTGAAAAACCTGAAGATGAATATTGGGATGATGCTGTCGACATGATAGTTGATAAGCAATCAGCCAGTGTTTCGATGCTTCAAAGAAGATTCAGTATTGGCTACAATCGAGCCGCTAGAATGGTCGATGAAATGGAGAATAAGGGCATTGTTGGTGCTTCAGAGGGAAGTAAACCCCGCAAAGTCTTAATCACTCCCGAACAACTTGAAACAATAAAGAAAAATCAGGTGAAAAATTGAGAAAAACATTAGCAAAAAATATTTTCTTGAATATTAATCCAATAAAAAAATTCCGAACCATTAAGATTCAGATGGACTTCTTACGTCCATTAAACAAAGATGAAACCACTAGCCGACGCTTATTGGCTAATGTTATGTCTAATTCAACGGCAGATTATCCCAGTTTTAAAGCGATAAATGACCGTGAAATGGAACTTTATGGTTCAGAAATCAACGTCTTTACGCGCAATCTTCTAAACTTCAACGATTTAGCATTTAGCGTAGAGTTTGCTGATCCTAACTTTTTAATAGATGGACAAAAGCAGATTAAGGATAATCTTGATTTACTTGGTGAAATTATTTTTAAGCCCAATTTAGATGGAAATAAGTTCAATCAGACTGCCTTTGAGACAGAGAAAAGAAACTTAATGTCCAATTTAATTTCGGTCCAAGATAATCAAGACCTTGTTAGTACCTTGGGATTAGCTAAGCTAATCTATCAAAATAATCCTAACCGTCAAATTCCAATTTTTGGAAGTATTGAGCAACTAAAAGATTTAACAAATGAAAAGTTATTGGAAACTTATCAAGATGTTGTCAAAAACGATACGATTGTGATCAATGTCGTCGGAAATGTTAATGAAGATGAGTTTCTTCAAGAAATAATGGCTAGTGATTTTTATCAACAAATGACAAATGATCGAAATGACTTACAAATTGAATTTGAGAAATTCACGGAATTAGTTAAACATCCTTTGAAACAAATTGATCATAAACATTTAAACCAAAGTCGAATTGCCCTAGCTTATTCGACTGAAAATATCAATAAAAAATTTAACCGATTGGCTCCACAAGTTATGAACTTGATTTTAGGAGGAGACGACCAATCGCAACTATTTCAACAAGTCAGAGAAAAGAATAGTTTAGCTTATTCAGTTTCTAGCGTTTATCAACCAATCAGTCACTTAGTGATGATTCAAGCAGGTCTTGATTCTGCTTCAATTGATAAGGCTTTGGACTTGATCAATCAACAAATTGATTACATCAAGCGTGGCGATTTCACTGATAATCAAGTTAGCCATGCTCAAAAAGTTATGTTAACTAGACGAAAGATTTCAACTGATTCGATTCACTATTACATTATGAGAAGCATTTGGGAAACAGTTTATCCAAAGACTTTACTAACTGATGAACAATTTCAAAATGATTTGGATAATTTGGATCGAGAACATATTGCAAATGCAGCTCAAAATCTGCATGCAATTGCGCAATATCAGTTGATTTGAGATTAGTATGACGGAAAAATTAGAGAAACAAACAAAAAAATTGGCCAATGGTTTGCAAATAAGCGTCGTACCAATGCCAGGCTTTAACCAAGTTTATGGATTGGCGATGGCTAATTTTGGATCAGTTGACACTCAGACGCAAAAGGGCGCTTTGCCAGCCGGGATAGCTCATTTTATTGAGCATAAGCTGTTTGCCAAGCCAAATTATGATGTATCTGAAAAATTCGCTCAATATGGGGCTAACTCAAATGCTTATACCAGTTACACTAAGACGGCTTATTTATTTCAAACTTTAGAGAATCCTTATGATAATTTGCGTATCCTTTTGGACTTGGTTCAAAATCCTTATTTCACTGATGCAAACGTGGCTTCAGAACGAGGAATTATTGATCAAGAAATTCAAATGTATCTTGATATGCCAGAGTGGGTCTTGGAACAACGAATTTTAGGAAAACTCTATCCAAATGACCCTATTGCTCAAGATATAGCTGGTTCCAGTGCATCTTTAAAACAAATCAATCGAACTAACTTGTCAGAGACTTATCTTCAAAATTATCGTCCAGATAATATGGATTTAGTTTTAGTTGGCGATGTTGATTTTGAAAAAATTGAAAATATTGTTGAATCATCTGACTTTCATACCGTAGATGCACCTTTGAAAAAAATTCAAGGAAAATTTGCTCCAATTGCTCAAGGCGGACAGGAGACAATGGATATCAGTCAGGCTCGAAGTTCATTTGGAATTAGAATCGATACTGAAATGTCTGGATATGATTTAGTTAAAAAGCAGTTTGAATTGAACATGATTATGGAAACCTTAATCGGTGAATCTTCTAAAAATTATCAAGAAATGAGCCGACTTAATTTAATTGATGATAGTTTTTCTTATAATGTTGTTGCAGAAAACAACTATTGTTTTATCATTGTTAGTGGGTCAACAAATAATCCTGAGCAATTTCAAGAATATTTACGCAATCATCTATCTTACGAGGTCTTAAAAGAAGTCTTAAGCGACGCAAAATTTGAAAGAATCAAACGTGATGCAATCGGTTCTTATCTTTTTGCACAAAATTCACCAGATGCAATTGCCAATCAAATGGCAGAATTGTATTTTTATGATGTCGATTATTTGCAACTTATCCATATGATTGATTCGATAAGTAAGGATGATGTGCTAGAAATATCTGCGAAATTTCTAAAAGATGATAATTGTACCTATTACAATCTTTTACCAAATAGGAAGTAAATTATGTATGCATTGGTTATGGGTAGTTCTGGCGATATAGGGACTAGCAGTGCAAAGAAACTGGCTAAAAATGGCTGGTCTCTTTATCTGCATTACAATCGCAATAAAGAACGAATTGAAAAGTTACGCACAGAGCTTGTCGATAAGTATCCGCAACAAGATTTCATTCCCATTAAATTTGATATGACGCATGATGCTGTCTCAGATTTAACGAAACAAATCTTTGGGTTAGATGCGATTGTGTTTGCACAAGGCAATACTTACTACAAGTTATTAGTTGATATTTCAGAAGAGGAAATTGATTCTCTTTGGAATATTCATTTGAAATTACCAATTCTTATTCTGAAACAATTGCAGGATAAGCTTGCAAAGACGCATCATGGTCGAGTGGTTTTCATTGGATCCATTTATGGAAAGATTGGTTCAGCAATGGAAGTCGTTTATAGCACGGTGAAGGGTGCAATGTCATCTTTTGCGGATGCTTATGCTAAAGAAGTTGCTTCATTAGGTATTTCTGTCAATGTTGTTGCACCAGGTGCGGTGAATACCAAGATGAATACACAAGAGTTTTCACAAGAGGATTTGGAAAGCGTCAAAGATGAGATACCAGCTGACAGGTTGGCAAATCCAGATGAAATAGCTGATTTAGTCAGTTATTTAGTCAATATCAAGTCGAATTATCTGACTGGACAAACGATATATTTTGCTGGTGGCTGGTTGTTATAAGGTCGCTAGTAGTTGGATAATAATATATGTTATACTTAGAAAAATTAGTTAATCGGTGGTAAATAATGGACGAAATTGGCCAAAAGTTAAGAAATGCCCGTATTAAAAAGGGCTACACAATTGATGATTTACAACAAATCACAAAAATTCAAAAAAGATATTTAATTGCTATTGAAGAGGGTCAATTTGATCATCTTCCTGGTGACTTTTACGTTAGAGCTTTTATCAAACAATATTCTGATGCAGTTGGGATAAATAGCGATGACTTGTTGGATGAATATAAGGCTGAGATACCTAATTCTCAACCAAAGCAAGAAGCACAACCAACAGAAACAAAAACTCGAACAATCAAAGAAGAATCCAATTCATTTTTCTCCAATTTGAGTAATTATATTCCTCAAATCGTTGTTGGAATAATTATAATTGTAATTATTGCTGTGATTGCTTTTGGAATGGTACACCGTAGTCAAAACGAATCAAGTGTCTCAATTCCTAAGGATAATACAACGCAAACAACTAAAAAGAAGAGCAGCAGCAGTAAAAAAACAACAGCTAAAAAAGATACTAAGAAAAAGTCTAAGACAACTAAAAAGTCAACTTCAGCAAGTGTTGAAGAATCAAGTACCTCTGGAACATTCACAGTTAAGAACGTTCCTTCAGATGGCTTGAAAGTAGTTGTCGAAGGTAGTGGTGGTCAAGCTTGGATTCAATTTGATGAAGGCTCAGACACGACTTGGCAACAAGCATTGAGTTCTGGCGATAAGAAATCAACGACTGTACCAAGCGATACTTCAACTTTCTCGATTCAAACAGGTAACGTCAACAATACGAAAGTTACTATTGATGGAAAAGCTGTTGATTTATCAAAATCTCAAAGTGGCAGTTCAATCGTTAAAACTTTGACATTTAATATTGAAAAATAAAATAATGGTGTCTAATCTTATATGAGTAGACACCATTATTTTGTTAAAAATCTTGGAGGATATCTGATGGTTTGGAATGTACCTAATAAATTAACCATGTTTCGCATTATTTTAATACCAGTATTTATTATTTTATTGGCATTCGGTTGGAGTGATTGGGGCGATATTTATGTTGCTAACGATTTGATTCCAATGAATCACGTTATTGCAACAGTAGTTTTCATTGTAGCTTCATTAACAGATTTACTTGATGGTAAAATTGCTCGTAAATATAATTTAGTTTCTAATTTTGGTAAGTTTGCTGATACTTTAGCTGACAAGATGTTAGTTATGACAGCATTTATCTTTTTAGTTAGCTTTAACATGGCTCCAGCATGGGTAGTCGCAATTATTGTCTGCCGTGAATTGGCCGTTACCGGATTGAGAACGATTGTTTTGGAATTTGGTGGCAAAGTTATGGCAGCACAAATGCCTGGAAAAATTAAAACAACTACACAAATGTTAGCAATTATTTTCTTATTGCTACACGATATTTTCTTCTCCGCTATTGGTATTCCTATTGGAGAAATATTCTTATACATCTGTTTGATCTTTACGATTTATTCAGGTGCTGATTACTTTATTCAAAGTAAAGATGTTTTCAAATCTTAATACGTAATTTGGAAAGTGAGAACAATGAATAGCAAAGTAACTGAAATTTTAAAGAGAATTGAATCGACTGATTTTGAATCTGGCTTGCCTAAGGAATATGAAGATATTCCTCAACAAGTGGTGGAATCATTAAAAAGCAATGGTTTAAAAATTACTGCTGCTGAAAGTTTAACGGCAGGATTATTTCAAGCAACTTTGGCATCTGTTCCTGGAGCCTCAAATGTTTTTGATGGAGGATTCGTTACCTATGCTGATTCTGTTAAGGTTCAGTTATTAGGGATGGATGAAGACTTGATTAAAAAAAATACTGTCGTCAGTGGTCCTGTTGCACAAGCTATGGCCGAATTATCAGCTAAAAAGTTGCAAGCTGATATTGGCGTAGGCTTTACAGGTGTAGCTGGTCCTGATCCTTTAGAAGGCAATCCGGTCGGAACCGTCTTTATCGGTGTTAATAATAGTCAAAAGAACCAAACAATAGTTAAAGAAATTCACTTTTCTGGAACACGTCAGGCGATTCGTTTGCAAGCAATGCTTTGTGGATTTGCTCTCGTTTGGGAAATAATATAACGGACAAACATTTGTTCGCTTTTTTCTTGCTTTTTTGATGAATTACTAATAATATACTTAGTGATGAATGCATTAGGAGGAACTCAATTTGGCTAAAGATGAACGACAAAAGGTAAAAGATGAACGTCAAAAAGCGTTAGACGTTGCTTTGAAAAAGATTGAAAAAGACTTTGGTAAAGGTGCCATTATGAGAATGGGTGATGACGCAAATACCCAGATTTCAACAGTATCTACTGGTTCACTAGCCTTAGATAATGCTCTAGGTGTCGGAGGATTTCCACGTGGTAGAATCGTTGAAATCTATGGACCTGAAAGTTCTGGTAAAACTACTGTGGCCTTACATGCGGTTGCAGAAGTGCAAAAACAAGGCGGTACAGCTGCTTATATCGATGCTGAAAATGCCATGGATCCAGAATATGCCAAGGCTTTAGGCGTTAATATTGATGAATTATTGCTTTCTCAACCTGATACAGGTGAACAAGGACTTCAAATTGCTGATGCCTTGGTTACCAGTGGTGCAGTTGATATTGTTGTTGTTGATTCAGTTGCAGCCTTAGTTCCACGTGCTGAAATTGAAGGGGAAATGGGCGATGCTCACGTTGGCCTTCAAGCTAGATTGATGTCGCAAGCTTTACGTAAGCTTTCGGGTTCAATCAACAAGACTAAGACAATCGCTTTATTTATCAATCAAATTCGTGAAAAAGTCGGTATTATGTTCGGTAATCCTGAAACAACGCCTGGTGGTCGTGCTTTGAAGTTTTATTCGACTATCAGACTTGAAATTCGCCGTGCTGAACAAATTAAAGATGGTTCAGATGTAATTGGTAACAGAACTAAGATTAAAGTCGTGAAGAACAAGGTTGCGCCTCCATTTAAGGTGGCTCTAGTAGATATCATGTATGGACATGGTATTTCACAGACAGGTGAATTGGTCGATATGGCTGTCGATAAGGATATCATTGATAAGAGTGGTTCTTGGTACTCTTATGGCGATGAACGGATTGGACAAGGTCGTGAAAACGCGAAGACTTATCTATCTGAGAATCCTGAGAAGATGGAAGAGATCAAGAGTCGTGTCAGAGCCGCTTATGGAATGGATGGAAAACCAGATGATTCAGCTACAGAAAAAAAGGATGATGATAAGTCTTCTGAGACAAAATCATCAACTAAAAAAGGTCAAAAAAATGCTGAAACCATCGATTTAATTCCAAATTCAAATAAAAAAGAGACTGATTAGGTCTCTTTTTTTCTTTTTATTTGGTTGACAGGTCATATTTATTCTATAATATTAAGTTGTATGTAAATATTCTGTAACATATGATTTTACAACAAACTTTTTAAAAGCAAACATGGAGGTGATGGCATGTATCCTGCTATCATAACCTTCTCTTTCGCTCTAGTAACATTGATCGTAGGTGTTCTTTTCGGATATGCTCTCTGTAAGGATGCTTATGAGAAAAAACTTTCACAAGCAAAACAAACTGCTGAAGATATTGTTTCAGATGCTAAAAAAGCGGCTAAGTCTTTGAAAAAGGAGACTTTGCTTGAAGCAAAAGATGAAGTTCATCGTTATCGTGAGAAACAAGAAGATGAACTTAAAGAACGTCGTAAAGACATTCAGAAACAAGAGAATAGAGTTCTCGAACGACAAGACATTTTAGATAAAAAGGACCAATCGTTAGAAAAACGTGAGGAAAATATTGAAAATGGCGAGAATAATATTACAGCAAGACAACATAAACTTGATGAAAAATCTAAACAATTGACTGATACTCTAAATGAACAGCAAGCGGAGCTGGTTAGAGTAAGTAATTTAACTCGTGAACAAGCAAGAAAGATTATTCTTGGTAAATTAAATAAAGAATTAGTACATGAACGTGCCAAGATGATTAAAGAAAGCGACGAACAGGCTAAGCAACATGTTGATAAAGATGCGAAAGCCTTAATCGTTGCAGCTCTTCAAAGAAGTGTGGCTGATACGGTTTCAGAATCTACCGTTACGACCGTTACCCTACCTAATGAAGATATGAAGGGCAGAATCATTGGCCGTGAGGGGAGAAATATTCGTACCATTGAATCACTTACTGGTGTCGACTTGATTATTGACGATACGCCAGAAGCGGTTTCATTGAGCGCTTATGATCCAGTGAGAAGAGAAATTGCCCGCATGGCTCTGGAGAAATTGATTGAAGATGGTCGTATCCATCCAGCTAGAATCGAAGAAATGGTCGATAAAGCTAGAAAAGAAATGGATGATCATATTCGTGAAGTCGGTGAACAGACAGTTTATAGTCTGGGCATCAGCTCTGTCAATCCAGATTTAATCAAGATCATTGGACGTATGCAATATCGTACGAGTTACGGTCAAAATGTTTTGAGTCACTCAATCGAAGTAGCTAAATTATCCGCTGTAATGGCTGCTGAAATGGGTGAAGATGTTATGTTAGCAAAACGAGCAGGTTTATTGCACGATATCGGTAAAGCTATCGATCGTGAAGTTGACGGTTCACACGTTGAAATTGGTGTGGATATCGCCACTAAGTATAAAGAACCAGAAGTAGTCGTTAATACGATTGCTTCACATCATGGGGATGTAGAACCAACATCATTCATCGCAACAATTGTTGCAACGGCTGATGCAATTTCTGCGGCACGTCCAGGTGCCAGATCTGAATCGATGGAAAATTACATCCATCGACTTGAAAAATTGGAAGAAATTGCCAATAAGCATGAAGGTGTTGATCATTGTTACGCAATTCAAGCTGGTCATGAAATTCGCGTGATGGTCAAACCAGAAGAAATTTCTGATGACCAAGCTGCAATTTTGGCTCGAGATATCAAAGGGGAGATTGAAGAAAATCTTGAATATCCAGGCCATATCAAAGTTACAGTCGTACGTGAAGTTAGAAAAGTTGAATTAGCTAAATAATTAAAATATTAAGGGGTGTGTCTTTTGATGCACTCTTTTTTTAATTTCTTTTTGGAATAAGCGCTTGGTATTGTATAATTGTTTTATTAATGGAAAGTGAGTTTTTCTAAAAATGTCGGGTATGTTTAGTGTAATAGTAAAATTATTTTTAACGATGATCTTATCGGCTGCGATAACTCCTTTCGTAGTGAAGTTAGCTTATATCTTAGGGGCAGTGGATAAGCCCAATGCACGTCGTGTTAATATCAAGCCAATGCCCACAATGGGTGGACTGGCTATTTTTATTGCGTTTAATTTCTCCACGTTTGCGTTATTACGGGAACAGTTCCCTACACATGAATTATTTAGTGTTTTTTTAGCGGAATGTATAATTATTTTGACTGGTATTATTGATGATATTCGAGAGCTTTCCCCGAAAGCTAAGTTAGCCGGTATTTTTGCAGCTGCTTTAGTTATTTATTTCTTAGCAGGAATCAGAATGAATGAGGTTACCTTGCCAATTGTAGGGACTTTCTACTTAGGATGGTGGAGTTTGCCGATTACCATTATTTGGATTATCGCCATTACTAATGCCGTCAATTTGATTGATGGTCTGGATGGTTTAGCGACGGGGGTTTCAATTATTGCCCTGTTCACAATGGGCGTCATGGCATATTTCTTCTTGAACTTTACCAACGTTTACGTTGCTATTTGGATTTTTGCGATGGTTTCAGCCTTGATAGGGTTCTTGCCGCACAATTTCCATCCAGCTAGTATTTTCTTAGGTGACACCGGTTCGTTATTTATTGGTTTCATGATGGCTGTTTTCTCACTCAAGGGTTTGAAAAACGTAACTTTCATTACTTTGTTAATGCCGGTAGTTATTATGGGTGTGCCAATTACCGATACTGTTTATGCAATTTTAAGAAGATTATTGAACAAAAAGCCAATTATGCAAGCTGATAAGCATCACTTGCACCATCGATTAATGCAATTAGGATTGTCGCATCGCCAGACGGTTCTAGTAATTTACGGATTGTCGTTGGTATTTGCGTTTATTTCCTTGCTTTATCCATTGTCAACCTTGTGGGGCAGCGTGCTCTTAACAATTGGTGTTTTGATTGGCTTGGAATTATTTATTGAATCGATTGGATTATTGGGCGATGATCGACAACCTTTATTAAAAGCAATTCAAAGACTTGTAAAAAGATTAGAAAAGAAAAATTAACAGACGTCGTTATAACGCCTGTTTTTTTTGCTCTAGAATTAATTCCACAATTGATAGACTGACTAGTTATTGAATTCTTGTGTCTGTAGGTAGTTAATTAGATTTGGCCTTGTTAAATTGACTTTGAGGAGAAAACATTATGGAATTAAGCCAGCAATTAAAAAAATATCGGAAAAAAACTAATCTGACTCAAAAAGAATTGGCGATGAAACTAAACGTTTCTGATAAAACCATTTCGAGTTGGGAGACTGGTCGGACCTATCCGGATATTTCTTCATTAATTAATCTTAGTTCTATTTTGAATATTTCCTTAGATGAGTTTTTAAAAGGAGACGCAGAGACTGTGGATAAAATTGATAAAGATTTAAAGTTAAAGGGAGTCTATAAGAAGTGGTTTACCATCATGGCTTTTGTATTTATTGCCATTCTTGGTAGTTTTATATTTCTTTTGACCTATCAGTATAAAAATGAAGTGGTTGATCGATTCAATCCTCTGATACCAACTGAAATTGGTTATGCTGCTGTGCCAACAAAGGAATCTGCGAAAAAGTCGGATTATAATGTTCAAAAAATTTCCAAAAATAAAACGAAAAAACTTTTGGGAAGTCCATATAAAAATATGGTGGTGACCGACAACGCTTGGGGAGAATCAATGTATTTAACTTTTTACGGAGGGTTGGCACCAAAGGATAAACCGTATGCAATGGTCAAACATCATGGTACTTATGTCTCTAAAATTAATTTTATCGATTGGGAATCAATTCCTAAACCGATTCGAAATAATATGTATCCTGATTATGAAACGTATCGAGAAATGTCTCAAAATCTGCCACAGCAGGCTAAGTGGGAAAAAACAGTTAGATTTACTGTTCAAACTGGTAAGTATTAAAAATTGATTGTAAAAAGGACCTAGTGATTTTATATAATCGCTAGGTCCTTTTGTCGAAAACTCGTTTAATTAGCAGCAATTGGAACTTGTTTATAGCTTTGTTTGGTTTTCTTTAAAGTGATTTGATTCTGAAAAAGGTCTCGAATGTTTTGTTCGGTCTGTTCAGCTGTATCTAAATCCAAGAAAACTTCACATTTCACATCGATTGCAAATTGTTTATTCTCTAGTTGAATCTTTTCAGTTTGAGCATAATTATTAAATTTATCGAATAAATGATAGGGAATCGTTAATTCATATCCCTGTTGAATACGATTTTCGACCAAGCCTATTTCTTTAACAGCTTCTGCAGTAGTAGATGAATAAGCTCTGATTAAACCGCCAGCTCCGAGTTTGATGCCACCGAAGTATCTTGTTACAACCACTGTGACATTTAAAAGGTCTTGTTGTTGCAAAACATTAAGAATTGGTGATCCAGCAGTTCCACTAGGTTCTCCGTCATCTGACATTCGTTCTGTTTTAACATTTTCCATAACAATAAAGGCGGTACAGTTGTGGGTAGCTCCTGATTCTTGTTCTCTGATTTTTTGAATAAAATCATTGGCCTCAGCTTCTGAAAAAGTTTGTGCGATGTGAGCGATGAAGCGTGATTTCTTAATATCTTTTTCGTGACTGCCAGTATTGGCAATTGTTTTATAATTTTGCAAAAAATTTACTCCCTTGCGTATTTTTTAATATGGATAAAATAAATGAATATTTAGGTGGCCGAATTTTAAAAAAGGCTGATTTAAAAATAGATGAATTGAATTACTTATTAGAAAACGGCGGCTGCTTAGTTCCAGCGACTTTTAAAAAACGTAACAAGTTGTATTGCCGGAGATGTTTGATGGAAATCGTCAAATTGCCGATTAAATCCCAATATTGTCGAGCTTGTATAAATTTAGGAAAGATTGAAGTTAACGATGAATTGATAATTACCCCCACAAACGTAAAATTTCCAAGTCAGTCTAATTATTTAACCTGGCATGGACAACTAACCGTCAATCAGGAAAAAGGAGTTAGAGAGCTCCTCAAAGCGTTTCAAAATCATCAAGATCACTTAGTCTGGGCGGTGACAGGTGCCGGAAAAACAGAAATGATTTTCCCATTATTAGAACAAGTTTTGATTCAACAAAAACGAGTCGCCATTTGTTCGCCCAGAGTGGATGTTTGTATTGAATTATATCCTCGGATTCAGCAAGTTTTTCCACAAACATCGGTGGGATTATTTCATGGTAAAAGCGACCAAAAATATTATTTAGCTCAAATCTCATTAATGACGGTTCATCAATTAGTTAGATTTGAAAGAGCCTTTGATGTATTAATTATTGATGAGGTGGATTCTTACCCCTTGGCGGGCAATAACATGTTGTACAAGGCTATAAAAAAGGCAAAGAAAGATAATGGAATAATCATTTATTTATCAGCTACGCCACCTCAAAAATTATTGCAAGCCGTAAAACGTAAGAAAGTAACCTTAACTAAATTGTATCAAAGATTTCACGGACATCCATTACCAGAGCCTCATTGCCATCTGCTGATTGAAAAATTAGAATTCTTAGGAATCAATCCGAAATTACGCCTTAGATTAAACCGATTGATTAGAAATCACGAAAGATTTATGCTTTTCTTTCCCCAGATTCCAATAATGAAATCATTTGCGAAGAAATTAAAGAAATTATATCCAGAATTATCTTTTGTTGATGTTAGTTCAAAAGATGAACAGCGTTTGAAAAAGGTTCAACTATTTCGAGAACAACAAGTCCAAGCTATCCTAACTACGACTATTTTAGAAAGAGGCGTAACTTTTAAAAAAATCACGGTCATAGTATTGGAAGCTCAGGCAAAAGAATTTACTAAAACAACTTTGATTCAAATTGCCGGAAGAGCGGGTCGTGGCGTGGATTCTTTTGACGATGAAGTTCATTTTTATTATCGATTTTACAATCGTCAGATAAAACAAGCTTGCCAAGAAATCAGCTATTTGAATAGACAGGCGGTCAAAAAATGAAATGTCTTTTTTGTGGCAGTGATATAAATAGAAATTTAAAAATAAATGAAATTTTTTCGTTAAATAAAATCAATCCAAATTATATTTGCAATTTATGTCGTAGCCAAGTAATACCATTAGCTGGACGCAATAATTGTTCACGCTGTTTTAAACCAAATAGTGGGAGAATTTGTGATGATTGTCTGATTTGGGAAGAAAAATACCATATAATCAATTGTCATCACGCTTTGTTTGAGTATAATCAGTTCATACACAGCTACTTCAAGCTGTATAAACGATATGGAGATGTCTTATTGGCTCGTTTGTTTTATCAAGATATCATGCAGTGGTCTTCTTTGCATCACTTTGATGTAGTTACGTATATTCCAGCAAGCCCAAGTCATCTTCTAGAGCGCGGATTCGATCCAGTCTATGAATTGTACTCTGAGGTTTTTGATTTGAAGAAACTCCTAATTAAAGCTGACGCTGATAAGCCCCAAGCCCAAAAAAATCGTTTAGAGCGATTGCAGACGCCACAGACTTTTAGCGCCAGACCAGAAATTAGGACGATTCCTAAGGACAAGAGTATTTTAATTTTGGATGATATTTATACGACTGGTCGGACTTTAATGTACGCTCGTGAGATATTTTTGGCACAAAATTTGCACAATGTTACGACATTTTCATTATCTAGATAGTGTAAACGTTGTCATATAAGCTCAAGAATATTATAATTGCATTAAAGAGATGTAAGAACACTCTTAAATTTCCTATCGTTGGAAGGAGAGATTATTATGTTAACTATTAATGTACGTGGTGAAAATATTGAAGTAACTTCATCAATTCGCGAATATGTCGAAAAAAGACTTTCCAAAATGGAAAAATACTTTAGTGGTGAAAGCAATCCGATTGCTCATGTAAACTTGAAAACATACCCTTCAAAAGGTACAAAGGTTGAAGTAACAATTCCATTGCCATATATCACATTGAGAGCCGAAGAGGTCAATGATGATTTATATGCTGGAATCGATTTAGTTGTCGATAAGCTCGAAAGACAAGTTAAGAAATTCAAAACACGTGTAAATCGTAAGAGCCGTGAAGGTGGAAGCGTTAAGGATCTTCCATTGGATGATATCACGCCAGATGATACTCAAGAAGATGCCTCAGAAATTGTTAGAACAAAGCGTCTTTCATTGAAACCAATGGATGCTGAAGAAGCTGTTCTACAAATGGAAATGCTTGGCCACGAATTCTTCATTTTTGAAGACTCAGAAACAAATGGAGCAAGCATCGTATACAAACGTAACGATGGCAAATATGGCTTGATTGAAACTAATGAATAATTGATAATATACAAAGAGAGCTTCAAATGAGGATTGAATCCTTATTTGAAGCTCTTTTTAATTTGACTATAAAAAATGTAAAGCATTTTTAATACAAAGCACTAAAAAATAGTGTATCATTGTAATCCTGAAAGTCTGTTTAATTGATAATGAGTTTAAAACTTTAAAAATTAATGCTACTATTAAGAGTATGTTTATAACACTTAGGAGAGATAGATTAAAATGGCAAATCCACTAAGAAGATGGGTCGAAAGCGATAAAAGAGAAGTTAAACGTATGGGCAAGATTGCCGATAAGATTGAAGCTTATGCTGAACCTTACAGTAAATTGTCTGATGAAGAACTTCAAGCTAAGACTCCTAAATTTAAAGAGAGACTAGCAAACGGTGAAACTTTAGACGATATTTTACCAGAAGCTTTTGCTACAGCTAGAGAAGGTGCCAAAAGAGTTCTTGGACTATATCCATTTAGAGTTCAATTAATCGGTGGTATCACTTTGCATGAAGGTAATATTGCGGAAATGAAAACTGGTGAAGGTAAAACTTTAACAGCTACATTGCCCGTTTATTTGAATGCTTTAGCTGGCAAGGGTGTTCACGTTGTTACAGTTAATGAATATCTATCTGGCCGTGATGCTAAACAAATGGGTGAGTTATATAACTGGTTAGGTCTATCAGTTGGCTTGAACATTAATAGCATGGACTCAGAAGAAAAACGTGCTGCTTACAATTGTGACATTACATATTCAACTAACAGTGAATTAGGATTCGACTACTTGCGTGATAACATGGTCGTTTACAAGGAACAAATGGTTCAACGTCCACTTCACTATGCAATTGTCGATGAGGTCGATTCTATTTTGATCGATGAGGCTAGAACTCCATTGATCATTTCTGGTGCAGCTGAAAAATCAACTGCAATGTATGTTAGAACTGATCGTTTCGCTAAGACGCTTGACAAGGATGATTACAAGATTGATTGGCCTACAAAGTCAATCAGTTTAACTGAAACAGGAATTAGAAAAGCTGAAGATTACTTTGGCCTTGATAATTTGTATGATATTGATAATACAGTTTTAAATCACCATTTGGATCAAGCATTACGTGCCAACTTTATTATGAGTTTGGATATTGATTACGTGGTTCAAGACGGTGAAGTAAAAATCGTTGACCAATTTACTGGTCGTGTTATGGATGGCCGTCGTTATTCTGATGGATTGCACCAAGCTATTGAAGCTAAAGAAGGCGTTGAAATCCAAGATGAAACTAAGACCATGGCTAATATCACTTATCAAAACTTCTTCAGAATGTATGATAAATTAGCTGGTATGACTGGTACTGCTAAGACTGAAGCAGAAGAATTTAGAGAAATCTATAACATGGAAGTTATTTCAATTCCTACTAACAAGCCAGTTATCCGTGATGATAAAGATGACGTTTTGTATCCAACTTTGAAGAGTAAGTTTGCGGCTGTTGTTCGCGACATCAAAGCTCGTCACGAAAAGGGTCAACCTATTTTAGTTGGTACTGTTGCGGTTGAATCTTCAGAATACCTATCTAAATTATTGGATAAAGAAGGTATTCCTCACGCTGTCTTGAATGCTAAGAACCACGCCAAAGAAGCTGAAATCATCATGAACGCTGGTCAACGTGGCGCCGTTACGATTGCTACTAATATGGCTGGTCGTGGGACTGATATTAAACTTGGACCGGGAGTTGTTGAACTTGGCGGTTTAGCTGTTATTGGTACTGAACGACATGAATCACGTCGTATCGATAATCAACTTCGTGGACGTTCAGGTCGTCAAGGTGATCCTGGTGTAACACAATTTTACATGTCGCTTGAAGATGACTTGATGAAACGTTTTGGTTCTGAAAGAATCAAGCACGTTTTGAAGGCTTTGAAGGTTGAAGACGACGATGCTGTTATTCAAAGTAAGATGATGACTCGTCAAGTTGAATCAGCTCAAAAACGTGTTGAAGGTAATAACTACGATACACGTAAGAATACTTTGCAATATGATGATGTTATGCGTGAACAACGTGAAGTTATCTATAAAGAGAGAATGGAAGTTATAACTGAAGATAAGGATCTGGATAGGGTCTTGCTTCCAATGATTGAACGTACAATTAAAGCTCAAGTCGATGTTCATACTCAAGGTAAAGAAGAAGATTGGGAACTTGAAGCTATTGCTGATTTTGCTAAGTCAGCCTTAGTTAATGAAGATAAGATGAGTGTTGTTGATTTGCAACTCAAGACACCTGAAGAAATCATTAAGTACTTGATGGACTTTGTTACAAAGAATTATGAAGAGAAGAAACAACAATTAGGCGACCCTTCACAAATGCTAGAATTTGAGAAAGTTGTTATACTAAGAGTTGTCGATGAACATTGGACTGATCATATCGATGCTATGGATCAACTTCGTCAATCAATTGGTCTACGTGGATACGGACAATTGAATCCTTTGGTTGAGTATCAAGAAGAAGGATATCGTATGTTTGAAGAAATGGTTTCTGATATTGAATATGATGTTACAAGACTATTCATGAAGGCCGAAATTAGACAAAATATGGAAAGATAAAAAGCGGGCCAAATGGCCGGCTTTTTTTATAAGGGTGATTAAATGGAATTTGGAGAAATTAAAAACCGTATTTCCGATATGGAGAACAAAATAACTCAATTCAGGGGGTCTCTTTGACTTAGAGAACCTTGAAGAAAGCATTGCTGAAAATGAAGCTAAGATGACTGAGAATGGTTTTTGGGATGACCATGAAAAAGCTCAAAAATTAATTGATCAAACTAATGATCTCAAAGATAAATACGACAATTTCAAAAAGTTAAGCGAAGGTTTGGAAAATTTACAAGTTCTCGCTGAGCTATATCAAGAAGATCCAGAAGATGACTTGATAACACAAATGGAAACTGATTCTGATAAGTTGGCTGATGAATTGCGTAATTATGAATTGATGATGCTTTTGTCAGAACCATATGATTCTCATAATGCAATTTTAGAAATACATCCTGGAGCAGGTGGAACTGAATCGCAAGATTGGGGCTCAATGCTTTTAAGAATGTATCAAAGATGGGCTGAACAGCATAAATTTTCAGTTGAAGTCGAAGATTATCAACCCGGCGATGAGGCAGGAATTAAGAGTGTTTCAATGATGATTCGTGGTAAAAACGCCTATGGATTGCTTCGTTCCGAAAGAGGAGTGCACCGTTTAGTAAGAATTTCACCCTTTGATTCGGCTGGACGTCGACATACATCGTTTGCATCAGTTGACGTAATGCCCGAATTGGATGATAGTATTCATGTTGAAATTAACGATGACGATTTAAGAGTTGACGTTTTTAGATCATCTGGTGCTGGTGGTCAACATATCAATAAGACTTCATCAGCGGTCAGAATCACTCATTTGCCAACAGGAATCGTCGTTAGTTCGCAAGCACAGCGTTCCCAATTACAAAATAGAGAAACAGCCATGAACATGTTAAAGGCTAAGCTCTTCCAACGAGAAGAAGAAGAACGTGCTAAAAAGCATGCTGAAATCCAAGGCGAGCAAAAGGATATTGGCTGGGGCTCACAGATTCGTTCCTACGTTTTTCATCCATACACAATGGTTAAAGACCATCGTTCCAATTATTCAACGAGCAATGGTCAGGCCGTTATGGATGGCGATTTAGATCCATTTATTTATGCTTATCTCCAATGGAAACTACAAGGGGTCAAACAATGAAAAAGAAAATCTTAGTTGTCGATGATGAACCTACGATCGTAGAATTAATAGAATACAATTTGGAAAGTAATGATTACCAAGTCTCTACTGCCACAGATGGGCAAATGGCGCTTGATAAGGCCAATACCGGAATTTTTGATTTAATCTTATTGGATCAAATGTTACCCAAATTGAGTGGAATTGATGTACTGAAAAAAATGCGCAAGTCAGGTAATCTTACACCAGTTATATTTTTAACAGCGGTGGATTCTGAAGATAACAAGATTGAAGGCTTGATCAGTGGTGCTGACGACTATGTCACCAAGCCTTTTAGCATCAAAGAATTACTGGCACGAATCGAAGTTGTTCTAAGAAGAACTTCGAGTGAAGAAAAAGAAAAGAATTTCAGACTCAATACCGATGTCAAAAGTTTGATTATTGATGGAAATGAAATCAGTTTGACTAAAAAGGAATATGAGTTATTGGAGTTTTTGATTAGAAATAAAGGCATTGTCGTGTCTCGTGAGCAAATTTTTGACAATGTCTGGGGAATTAATTCGAATTCACAAATGCGGATGGTCGATATCCAAATTAGTCACCTCCGTGATAAAATTGAAACGGATACGAAAAATCCACAAATAATTAAGACCGTCCACGGGTTCGGTTATATTTTAGAGGTATGATGATGAAGAGAAAAATAGGACCAATAGTTGCTATCTTGATTTCCGTAATTATCTTTATTATTTTGGCGACATTTTCCGACAGTATTTTGGGCAGTTCACAAAATAATATGTTTACCGAAGAAACTGATTCATTTCAAGAATTAAAGAAGAATCACGATCCATCCGAGGCGGCAAGGATTGCTGGCTTGAGTTACGTCGATTTGAAAAAAGAAGATACGCCCTTGCAAAAGCAAGCCTATGATATGTATCACCGTGGCCGTATTGCTCCGGGTAAAAATTACGTGACGGATACAACCTTTGGAACGAGAACGATGTATTTCATGTCGAATTCAAATCGTCACGTCGTTGCTAAAAAGTTTGATCGTTTGTGGAGTCAAAGCCCAATGACTTCAGTTATCATTGCCTTGATGTATTTTCTCATTACTGATTCAGTAATTCTGTTTTATTACCGCAAACGTCAGCAATTGAGCAATGATATTAAGAGCGTTACCGAGAATTTACGTCGAGTACGTAAAAATAAGGAAATGGCCTCACTGATTCTGTCGCCAGATGACGAATTGTATGGCTTGGTCGAACAAACTAATAAAATCAGTATGGATATCAATGATTTACGTGATGATGTCCGTTTACGTGAGAGAAGATTTCGTGGTTTAGTAGGTCATTTGCCAATCGGTGTTATGCTGTTGAATTCGCAAGGGGATGTTTTGTTGCATAACCAAGCTATGGCAAGCCTGTTGAACGTAAACATTTCAAATGATATTCACCCCTTCATTGAAGACATTAAGACTTATAGTTTGAGTCGAATGATCGAACATACTTTGAAGAAGAATAAGAATCATCATCGAGAGATTCAATTGGTTGGCAACTCGCAAAAATTCGTTGATGCCAATGTTATTCGCCTGATTCACTCGCGAGAAGACTTTGATCAACAAGTTTTGGTTATCTTGTATGATTTGACTGAAAGCCGCCAAATTGAACGGATGCAAGTTGATTTCGTCAACAATGTCAGTCATGAATTGAAGACTCCAGTAACGTCAATTGAGGGCTTTTCAGAAACGCTTTTGGGCGGAGCCAAAGATGATCCTAAAAAATTGGATCATTTCTTGAAGATTATTCACAGTGAAAGTATTCGTTTGACAGAATTGATTCAAGATATTTTGTCGCTTTCAAAAGTTAAACGAGATACTGAAAAGACCGATGTTATCAATTTGCATGATGATGTGAATAAGATTTTAGAGCGTCAATCACTGGCTATTAAAAAGCATAACCTGACTGTTAAGCAAGATTATTTCGGTAATCAGGAAGTTACGGTCAATAAAGAAAAAATTAACTTGGTCTTTCGTAATTTAATTAAAAATGCTATTTCATATAATAAAGAAAATGGTGAGATTGACTTAGAAGTTCATCATGATGAAATTGAGAATCGAATCAAGTTCATCATTAAAGATACTGGTATCGGAATCTCTGAAGAGGATCAAGGTCGAATCTTTGAAAGATTTTATCGTGTCGATCGGTCGAGAAGTTTAGAGACTGGTGGAACTGGTTTGGGTCTGGCTATCGTTAAGGAAACACTTGATACGCTTGACGGTGATATCAGAATCGAGTCCCATAAGGGATTAGGAACTAAATTTACAGTCGATATACCACTTTAAAGAAAATGTCGCAACAAAATAATTTATTTTGTTGCGACATTTTTTTATACAAAAAATATACATTTCTATACTATTCTAAGCTAGATAGAGGTGAGAACATTGAAAAAAAGACTTGTCGCATTATTTGCAATTGTAATACCCATGATTTTTATATTGAGTGGTTGCAAAGGCAGCGGAAGCCAACAAACGATTACAGCGGTGGGATCGTCTGCCGCTCAGCCATTAGTAGAACTCGCTGGGGAAGAATTTACCAAGAGTAATTCAAGCGAGTACGTTAACGTTCAGGGTGGCGGAACTGGTACAGGACTCAGTCAGATTCAACAAGGTGCGGTAGATATTGGAAATTCCGATCTCTATGCAGAACAAAAAAAGGATATCGATGCTAGTAAACTTGTCGATCATCGTATAGCTGCAGTCGCAATGGTTCCCATAGTGAACAAAAATGTTAAGGTTAAATCGTTAACTATCGAGCAATTAAAAGAAATTTTTTCTGGTGAAATAACTAACTGGAAACAAGTTGGTGGTCAGGATCTACCGATCACCATTATTAATCGTGCCGATGGTAGTGGTACTAGAGCAGCCTTTGAAAGTGACGTTATGGACGGTACGCCGTTTGTTCGCTCTCAAGAACAAGATTCTAGCGGAATGGTTAGACAAATTGTCTACAATACTGCTGGTGCCATCAGTTATTTAGCAATGCCATATTTAAATGATACTGTCAAAACTATTAACATTAACAATATTGCACCAACTATTAAAAATATTGAGAATAATACTTGGAAGATTTGGTCCTACGAACATCTTTATACCAATGGCAAACCAACTGGTATGACCAAGGACTTCTTGGACTTCATTATGACTAAGAAAGTTCAAAACGATGTCGTTAAAAAGATGAACTATGTTCCAATCAATGAAATGAAATATCAAAAAGATTATAAGGGCAATGTTACGCCAGTTACAAAGGGGGTAAAATAATTTGAAAGATCCAATTAAAGAAAGTTTAACTAAGAAATCTGTCTCCGCTAAAAGAGAAACTCGTGGAAAAGCTATTTCTTTCAGTTTTACTGCCATTATCGTTTTACTAGTTATCACTATTATTGGATTCGTCGCTTCAAAAGGGTTAGTTATTTTCTTTAAGGATGGCGTCAATCCAATTGATTTTTTAACTCATTCAGTTTGGTCTCCAAACAAGTTAGATAGTTCAGGCCATCCAATTGTTGGTGCTGCACCAATGATTATCGGATCATTTTCAGTTACTTTGATTGCAGCTTTAATTGGAACGCCATTTGCGATTGCAGCAGCCATTTTTATGACTGAAATCTCGCCTAAATGGGGTCGCAAAGTTTTACAACCGGTCATTGAATTATTGGTGGGTATTCCATCAGTAGTTTATGGATTTATCGGGTTAACAATTGTGGTTCCTTTCGTTAGAAAAATTGCTGGAGGCAGTGGGTTTGGTATTTTAGCCGGGTCATTTGTTTTATTCGTCATGATTCTACCAACGATTACTTCTATGTCAGTCGATGCTTTAAAAGCCGTTCCTAGATATTATCGAGAAGCTTCGTTAGCTCTTGGAGCAACTAGATGGCAGACAATTTCTAAGGTAGTGTTACGCGCTGCCACGCCAGGAATTTTAACGGCTGTCGTTTTTGGAATGGCACGGGCATTTGGTGAAGCATTAGCTGTGCAAATGGTTATTGGTAATGCCATGCTTCTGCCACAGAATCTTGTTTCGCCATCATCAACTCTAACCAGTGTTCTAACTATGAACATGGGTAATACGATTATGGGATCGACCGCAAATAATGCACTTTGGTCCTTAGCTTTACTATTGCTATTAATGTCACTATTGTTCAACTTTGTGATTAGATCAATTGCTAAGCGAGGTGAATTCTAGTGTTTAATGCTAAAACAAAAGATAAGATTGCAACTGGCGTAATTTACTTTATGTCAGGGATCATCGTTTTGATTCTTATTGGATTGTTAGTTTATATTTTGGGAAGTGGTTTACGATATGTAAACTGGCACTTTCTCACTTCTGGATCTAAGGCCTTTCAAGCTGGAAGCGGTGTGGGGATTCAATTGTTCAATTCGTTCTTCTTATTGATTCTTTCTATGTTGATTTCAATACCGATTTCAATTTGTGCCGGAATTTACTTATCAGAGTATGCTGGTAAAAATAAATTCGTCGAATTGATTCGAGTTTCAATTGAAGTATTGAGTTCATTGCCATCAATCGTTGTTGGTTTGTTTGGATTTTTGATTTTCGTTATCAGTTTCAATTTCGGTTTTTCCATTTTGTCAGGTGCTTTAACTTTGACAGTTTTCAACTTGCCAATTTTGACAAGAAATGTTGAGGATTCATTGAAATCAGTTCCGCAATCTCAACGTGAAGCCGGTCTGGCTTTAGGACTTTCAAAATGGGAAACAGTGATTCACGTTATTATTCCTGATGGACTTCCTGGTATTATTACAGGTATGATTATTGGGGCCGGAAGAGTCTTTGGTGAAGCCGCTGCATTAATTTATACGGCTGGTCAAAGTGCTCCGCCACTTGACTTTACTAACTTCAATATTTTCAGTATCACTAGTCCATTGAACTTGATGCGACCTGCCGAAACATTAGCTGTTCATATTTGGAAAGTGAATTCAGAAGGATTGATTCCAGATGCTGTACAAGTTTCAGCTGGAGCTTCTGCAGTTTTGATTATCGCAGTTTTGATTTTCAATTTACTTTCAAGATATATCGGTAATTTAGTTTATAAAAAAATGACGGGTGGCGAGTAATATATGGATGAACAAAGAGTAAAACAATCCATCCTTCATTTAGATAAGGATGAGCATGAAATTGCCATGAGTACTAAGGATCTACAAGTATTTTATGGCGAAAAAGAAGCGATGCATAAGGCATCGCTTCAGTTCGAAAGATACAAGATTACATCTTTGATTGGAGCTTCAGGATCAGGTAAGTCGACTTATTTAAGATCTTTGAATCGAATGAACGACAATATCCCCGGAGCTACAGTTAAAGGACAGATTATGTACCGTGGTTTAGATATCAATAAAAATAATGTTGATATTTATGAGGTTAGAAAACATATTGGAATGGTATTTCAGCGTCCGAATCCGTTTTCAAAATCAATTTATGACAACATTACTTTTGCTTTAAAACGTCATGGTTTACATGACAAAAAGAAATTAGATGAAATTGTTGAGACAACTTTGAAACAGGCCTCGTTGTGGGATCAAGTCAAAGATGATCTGAACAAAAGTGCTTTAGCGCTCTCTGGGGGTCAACAACAAAGACTTTGTATTGCTCGAGCAATTGCTATGAAACCAGATATTTTATTGATGGATGAACCGGCAAGTGCTCTAGATCCAATTTCAACGTCAAATGTTGAGGAAACAATGTTGAGTTTGAAAGATAAGTTCACCATTATTATCGTGACGCACAACATGCAACAAGCAGCTAGAATTAGTGATTACACAGCATTTTTTCATATGGGACATGCAGTTGAATTTAACGAAACTAGAAAAATCTTTACTCGTCCAAAAGTTAAGACGACTGAAGATTATGTTTCTGGACACTTTGGATAGGAGCATTAAAATTGGCAGAGAAAATTTTAACATCTTCTGATGTACATTTGTTTTATGGTAAGAAAGAAGCATTAAAGGGAGTAAATCTCGATTTTAATAAAAATGAGATTACAGCCTTGATTGGACCATCGGGTTGTGGTAAATCAACATATCTGAGATGTTTGAATCGAATGAACGATTTGATTCCAAACGTTACAATCACAGGCACGATTTCCCTTGATGGAAAGAATATTTACGCACCTAACATCGACACTGTTGAATTAAGAAAGCAGGTCGGAATGGTTTTTCAACAACCAAATCCGTTTCCATTCTCAATTTATGATAATGTAATATATGGATTAAGATTAGCGGGAGTTAAGGATAAAAAGACTTTAGATGAAGCAGTTGAAACTAGTTTACAAAACGCTGCTGTCTGGGATGACGTTAAAGACAAATTGCACCAAAGTGCTTTATCGCTTTCTGGTGGACAGCAACAAAGAGTTTGTATTGCTAGAGTTTTAGCAGTGAAACCTGATATTATTTTATTAGATGAACCAACAAGTGCCTTGGACCCTATTTCGTCATCTAAAGTTGAAGAAACAATGTTGGCATTACGTGAAGACTATACTATCATTACAGTTACACATAATATGCAACAAGCTTCAAGAATTTCTGATAGGACAGCCTTTTTCCTAAATGGAGAATTAATTGAAGCCGATAAGACTAAAAATGTTTTCTTAAATCCAAAACAAAAACAAACGGAAGATTATATTTCTGGAAAATTCGGTTAGGAGAAAAAAAGATGCGTACTACATTTGAAGAACAACTAAATAATTTACATTTACGGTTCTCAGAAATGGGTATGATGGCAAGTGAAGCCATTATGAAATCAGTTAAGGCATATATTGATCACGATAAATCATTAGCTAAAGAGGTTATTAAAAATGACCACTTTATCAACAAGCGTGAAATGGATCTTGAAAAAGAATCGTTTGAAATGATTGCCTTACAACAGCCAGTGACTTCTGATTTACGGATGATCGTGACCGTTTTAAAAGCTAGTTCTGATTTGGAAAGAATGGGCGATCACGCAGTCAGCATTGCTCAAGAAACAATCAGAGTTAAGGGTGAAACGAGAATCCCTGAAATTGAAAAAGTTATTGGTGAAATGGGCGATATGGCAACAAGTATCGTTGAAGATGCCCTAGAAGCTTATTTGAAAAAAGATAGCAAATTAGCTGAAGAAGTAGCTCATCGTGACATCGAAATTGATGCTAAAAGTGCGATGATCAATGAATTATGTATTAAAGATATGCAAAAGACCGTTGAAAATGTTTTAAGTGGTTCATCATATATGTTGGTTGCCAGTTATCTAGAACGTGTCGGTGATTATGCAACAAACATCTGTGAATGGGTCGTTTACTTAAATACAGGACATGTGGTAGAACTGAATCGAAAGCACATTGTTGAAGATTAGTACAATTGATATTTATCACGATGTGTAGTATATTTTTGAACAAGTTGAGGTGAGAATGTATGAGAAGAAAAATTACGAGATCAAGTACTGACCGAATGCTTGCCGGAGTTTGTGGCGGTTTAGGTGAATACTTTGGCATCGACTCGACTTGGATTCGTTTAGCCTTTATCTTTTTATTACCGTTCACTTACTTTTTACCGATTTTGATTTATGTAATCTGTGTTTTTTCATTACCGGAAAAGCGCAATATTCAAGAAACGGATTATAATAAAAAGCATGATCGTCCAAAGGCGTCAAAAAAATATTACTGATTTAAAAGGGAGTTTTTGAGAAGCAAAATGAAGTTGATTATTAGAGTGATTATTAGAGTGGTTGTACAGACGTTATTATTTTTGGCAATTGCACGTCTCTTGCCAGGTATGTTTCAAATTGCCAGTTTAGGAACAGCCATAATTGCTAGTGTGGTCTTGGCCATCCTAAATATGATTGTCAGACCATTCTTACATATCATTTCTTTACCGATTACGTTTATCACGTTTGGATTATTTTCATTCGTTATAAATGCATTTACCTTGGAATTAACTTCTTCTTTAGTCGGACCTGCAAGTTTCCATTTTAGTAGCTTTGGTTCAGCCATAGTTGTAGCCATTATTTTGGCAATTTGTAATTCGATTATTAACAGCTATACCATGGATAAATTTCAAAGACGCGTCTAGTGCGCGTTTTTTTGTTTTTTTAATGATAAAATTAAGATAAAACTAGAATCAGTGGGGGTTGGCTATGACAAATTTCGTTACCGTATCACAAATGGTAAAAGATAATGAACTAAAAGTTTATAATGGAGAACAATTGCTTGAAAAGAAAAAAGTAACAACAAGCGATATTTCACGTCCTGGAATCGAATTGACAGGTTATTTTGACTATTATCCAAGTGAACGGATTCAATTATTTGGACAAACAGAATCAGCTTATTCACGTTCAATGACTTCAAATAATCGCTATAAAGTCATGTTGGAGTTGTGTCGAGAAGATACGCCAGCTTTACTTATTTCTCGGAATATCCAACCTAGTAAAGAGATTTTACAAGCAGCTGAAGAGCATCATGTACCAGTGATTGGTTCGGAATTGCCAACAACGAGACTCTCAAGTATGATTACTGAATATCTAGATGAGAAATTAGCACCTAGAGAATCGATTCATGGCGTTTTGGTCGATGTTTATGGTATTGGAATTCTTTTGACAGGTCATTCTGGCATTGGTAAAAGTGAAACTGCCTTGGAATTGATTAAGCGTGGTCACCGATTGATTGCTGACGATCGAGTTGATGTTTACCAACGTGATGAAAAAACGATTGTCGGTGAAGCACCTAAGATCTTGAATCACCTACTAGAAATCAGAGGTATCGGAATTATCGATGTCATGAATCTCTTTGGTGCTGGTGCGGTTCGTTCACAAAGTGAAATTCAATTGATAATCAACTTGGAAAATTGGTCAGCTGATAAGAATTATGACCGCATTGGAACATTGGAAGATAAGAGAACTTTCTTTGATGTCGATGTTCCACAAATCACAGTACCAGTTAAAGTTGGTCGTAATATCTCCATCATTATTGAAGTTGCTGCGATGAACTATCGTGCAAGAAAGATGGGTTACGATGCAACGAAGAAGTTCGAAGATAATTTAGGACTGCTAATTAAAGAAAATGAAACAAAAACTAAGAATGACGGAGAAACTAAGTAATGAATTTTGATTTATTGGCATTGAACCCAATTGCATTCAATTTGGGTGAATTGCAAATTCATTGGTACGGCATAATCATTGCTATGGGTGCCCTAGTTGGAGTAATCATGGCAATGAGAGAAGCTAAAAGAAGACATTTAGATCCAGATAATATTTTGGATTTAGTTTTGTATGGAGTACCAATTGCTTTAGTCGGAGCAAGGCTTTACTACGTAATTTTTGAATTGCCATTTTATTTAGCTAATCCAGGCGAAATCATCAAGATTTGGCATGGAGGAATTGCTATTTATGGTGGTTTGATAGCTGCTTTTATTGTTTTGCTAGTATTGTGCAAAAAAAGAAAAATATCGCCTTGGTTGATGTTAGATATTGCAGCACCTTCAGTTTTGCTTGGTCAAATCGTCGGTCGCTGGGGTAATTTCATGAATCAAGAAGCGTTTGGTGCTAAAACGACCTTGTCATTTTTACAGTCGTTGCATTTGCCACATTTTATTGTGGATCAAATGTTTATCAATGGAGCTTATCGCCAACCAACTTTTCTTTATGAATCAGTTGGTAATTTAATCGGCTTGATATTGATTCTGGTACTGAGAAATCGCAAGCATCTCTTAAAACGAGGCGAGGTCTTTTTGACTTACTTGATTTGGTATCCAGCTGTTCGTTTCTTCGTCGAAGGGATGCGGACTGATAGCCTGTATATTTTTCCTGGAGTAAGAGTTTCACAGGTTTTATCTTTAGTTTTATTTATCTGTGCTATCGCATTGTTCATTTATCGAAGAAAGAAAAAAACGGAGCCTTGGTATAATGAGTTGTGAGCAATTTAATTGCTAACTTTGAAAAAAATGGTAAGATTTGTTGAGTAATAGGAGGTAATCGACGATGAAAACATATGATGTAGTTGTTATTGGAGCAGGTCCTGGTGGTTTAACTGCCGCTCTTTATGCTTCACGTGCTAATTTATCAGTAATGATTCTTGACCGTGGTATCTATGGTGGTCAAATGAATAACACTGCTGCAATTGAAAACTATCCTGGATTTGATTCAATTTTGGGTCCTGATTTGAGTGAAAAGATGTACAAATCATCAACTCAATTTGGTGCTGACTTTGGTTATGGCGCCGTTGAATCTGTTGAGGATAAGGGTAATGTCAAAATCATTCATACTGATGATGGCGACTACGAAACAAAAGCTTTGATCATTGCAACTGGTTCACAATATAAAAAGATTGGCGTACCTGGCGAAAATGAAATGTCAGGACGTGGGGTTTCATATTGTGCCGTCTGTGATGGAGCATTCTTTAAAGGACAAGACGTTGCCGTTATCGGTGGTGGCGATTCTGCCGTTGAAGAAGGTATCTATTTAACACAATTAGCTAAGTCAGTAACAATCATTCACCGTCGTGATCAATTACGTGCTCAAAAGATTTTGCAAGACCGTGCATTTAAGAACGATAAGATTAAGTTCGTTTGGAATGCTGACGTTAAGGAAATCACGAGTGCTGATGATAAAGTATCCGGCGTAAGATATGTTGATAAGAAGACGGGCGAAGAACACGTTGTTCCAGCTAAAGGTGCTTTTATCTACGTTGGTATCAAACCAATGACAGAACCATTCAAGAGCTTAGGCGTATTGGATGAAAATGGTTGGATCGATACAAATGATCACATGGAAACTAATATCCCTGGTATCTTTGCTGTTGGTGATGTGAGAAAGAAAGATCTTCGTCAAGTAGCTATTGCTGTTGGTGAAGGTGGCATTGCTGGACAACAAGCTTACAATTATATTCAAGAATTGTCTGATGAAAAAGTTTCAGCTAAATAATTAAACATTAAGTAAAAATAAATTGAGGATTGTGTGATGGGTTATTTTTGACCTAATCGCATAATCCTTTTTTTATTGTTGAATTTACAGTAAATACCTAAATATCGAAAAATAAATTATTAGGAATTGGTTCCGTAGTGTACATGTTTAAACATATAATATCTGTAAAAAGACAGGAAGTGATTCTTATGCGCGAAGTAGTAGATAAGAACTTGAACCGACTAATGCACGAATCAGGGTTTAACATTGCAAGAAATCTTAAACTACTGAGAAGAGATAAGAATGTGACCCAAAAAGAAGTGGCTCAACATTTGAACATTGATGTTACAACCTTGTCTCATTATGAAACTGGCATTAGAATGCCGGATATTGATACATTGATTGCCTTAGCTAGATATTATGATACGGATATCAATCGAATAATTAGTAGTGATTATTAGTAAAAAAATTATTATTAATAAAGCGATAATATTATTGTTCTAAAAGCCAGCTTAAACCGTTGTAAAGTCTAAGATGGCTTTTTAATTTTAAGTTTGATTTAAATTTTTATTGTTAAAGTTGTTTAAATCAAATTTTATTAGTGCTGGATGATTGATATAATAGGTATCAGTACTTACAAATTAGGAGGACAATTTTAATGTCGTGGCAAGATAATATGCAAGAATGGCTCGATTATAAAGATTTGGATCCAGACATGAAAGAGCAACTAAATGAAATGAAGCAAGACGATAAAGTGGCTGAAGAGGCATTTTATGAACCTATGGAGTTTGGTACAGCTGGTATGCGTGGTTTGATTGGTCCTGGTATCAATCGCATGAATATTTATACTGTTCGTCAAGCGACTGAGGGATTGGCATCATTTATGGACACCTTGGATGAAAAAGTTAAGAAGCAAGGTGTAGCAATTAGTTATGATTCACGCTACTATTCACAGGACTTTGCTTATGAATCCGCTAAAGTTCTAGGCATTCATGGTATTCACAGTTATGTTTTCGACAGTTTAAGACCAACTCCAGAATTATCTTTTGCTGTAAGAGATTTGCATGCTTATGCAGGTATCATGATTACAGCTAGCCATAATCCTAAACAATACAATGGTTTTAAAATCTATGGTCCAGATGGTGGACAAATGCCACCTAAGGAATCAGATAATATTACTAGTTTTGCTCGTAAGGCGAGCGATTTATTTGCAATCAAAGTTATGCCGGTTACAAAATTGAGAAGCGAAAAATTACTAAAACTAATCGGTGAAGATGTTGATTTAGACTATATGAAGAATCTTGAAACGGTAATCGTTGATCCTAAGTTGATTAAAGATGTCGGCGACAAGATGAAGTTTGTTTATTCACCACTTCATGGTACTGGTAAAATGATTGCTCCAAGAATTTTTCAAAAGTTAGGCTTCAAGAACTTTGAAATGGTGACTGAACAAGCAATCCTTGACCCAGAATTTGCAACAACACCTTTCCCTAATCCAGAATTTGCTCAAACATTTGATTTGGCAATTGAACGTGGTAAAAAAATCGGTGCAAATATTTTGATTGCCACTGATCCCGATGCTGATAGATTAGGTGCTGCCGTCAGACAACCAGATGGTTCTTACAAATTGATGACTGGTAATCAAATTGCTTCTGTCTTGTTGAATTACTTGTTACAAGCCAAGAAGAATCTAAATAAGTTGCCTGAAAATGGTGCGGTCGTTAAATCAATTGTTTCTTCCGAACTAGCAACTGCCATTGCTGATAAATACAATATCAAGATGTTCAATGTTTTGACTGGTTTCAAATATATTGCTGAAAAAATTGAACACTTTGAAGAAACTGGCAGCAATGAATTTTTATTTGGTTTTGAAGAAAGTTATGGATATTTAGTCAAACCTTTCGTGCGTGATAAGGATGCTATGCAATCAACATTGTTACTGGCTGAAGCTGCTGCTTTCTACGAATCAAAAGGTAAGACTATCTACGATGCTTTGGAAGACTTGTACAAAGAATTCGGTTATTACCGCGAAAAGACTATTTCAAAGACTTTTGCTGGTATTTCTGGTAAGGATAAGATGGCTCAAATCATGAAAACATTACGTGAAGAAGGCATCGATGAGGTCAATGGCGTAAAGGTCGTTGAATCGATTGACTACTTAAATGATACTGATGTCACAGAATCTGGTACTAAAGAAACTGGTTTACCTAAGGCTAATGTTTTGAAGTATGTCTTAGCTGACGATACTTGGATTGCTGCAAGACCTTCTGGTACTGAACCTAAGATGAAATTCTATATCGGCGTTAAGAGCGATACTGAAGATAATGCTAATAAGAAATTGGCTGATTTTGGTAAAGTAATCGAAGGTTGGGAATAAAATTTAAATTTAATCTTAATAATGTATGGTAATCAAAAAATGATTACCATATTTTTTTGTTTTAGAAAATCTAATTGCTTTTTGGAGAAATTACAAGGATTTGCCAACTGCGATATAATACTTTCATGTAGTAAAAAAGGGGAAATTAAATTGACAGTCAATCAACATTTAGTCATTATTTCGCTTGATTCATTGGGATATCGTGACATCAATGAACATCAAGCTGAATTGCCAACCTTGAATAAGCTAGTTTCTGGTGGAACTTGGATCAAAGAAGTTACAGGAATTTATCCAACTCTGACTTATCCTTCGCACACGACGATTATTACAGGACAATACCCTAAGGTTCACGGAATCGTTAATAATACTAAAATTCAGCCACAACGTCGTTCGCCTGATTGGTTCTGGTATCAAAAAGACGTTAAATCGCCAACTCTTTATGATTTAGCAAGACAAAAGAACCTCAAAACGGCAGCCTTTTTGTGGCCAGTCACAGCTGGCAGCAAGATTGACTATAACTTGGCTGAGATTTTTCCAAATCGGATTTGGACGAATCAAGTTTTAGTTTCTTTGAAAGCTAGTTCGCCATTGTTTATTTTAGAAATGGATAAAAAATACGGTAAATTACGTAATGGCATCAAACAGCCACAATTGGATGATTTTATTACTGCCTGTGCCGTCGATACAATTAAGAACAAACGACCTAATTTAACTTTGCTTCATTTAGTGGATATGGACAGTATGCGTCACCGTTATGGGGTCCGTTCTGATGAGGCTATGCAAGCTTTAAGTCGATTAGATAAGCATGTCAAGCAAGTAATTGAGGCAACTAGAGAAGCAGGAACTTTTAATGATACCAATTTTGTTATTTTAGGCGATCACTATCAAATAAATGTCAATAAGATGATTCATTTGAATACTTTATTTGCCAAGAGAGGCTGGTTAACGTCAAAGCCTGATCAAACATTCAAAAAAGATTGGCAAGTCATGGCTAAGACGTGTGATGGCTGTACTTATATTTACACGAAAAATTTTGACCAGATGAAGCGTTTGAAAGACTTGATTTCAGATGTTGAAGGCGTCGAAAAGATTTATTCAGCTCAAGAAGCTATAACTAGAGGTGCTGATCCAGAATGTACGCTAATGGTTGAGGCTAAAGCTGGATATTACTTCACCGATGAAAGCGACCGTGCACAAGTGGTGGAAAAAGTTTTACCACAAATGATGGGGAATGCTGACCGCTATCGTGGCGTTCATGGTTATGACCCATTGAAGCCAGACTATAAGACGACAATTGCCTTTAATGGTCCAATGGTCAAGAAAAATCATACAGTAAAGAAGGCTAATTTGGTTGATGAAGCACCAACGTTTGCTAAGCTATTAGGTTTGGAATTTCCAGAACCATTGGCAGGACATGCGATTGATGACATTTTCTTGAATTAGATTAGAGGAGATTATGGGTTTTAATAAAAAGCAGTGGAGTTGGATTTTTTATGATTGGGCTAATTCCGGCTATGGAATAATTGTCACGACAGCAGTTTTGCCAGTTTATTTCAAGTCGGTTGCCCAAAATGCAGGTGTATCTCAGGCTAATGCCACAGCCTTTTGGGGATATGCTAATAGTTTTGGAACTTTGATTGTGTCAGTTTTAGCGCCGGTTTTAGGTGCTTTAGCTGATTATCCACATCACAAGAAAAAACTTTTGAGTTATTTTTCATTTTTAGGAATTATTATGACTTTTGGTTTAGCGTTAGTACCGCCGAGTCAATGGCATTTATTATTAGGTGTTTTTATTCTGTCGATAATTGGTTATTCCGCTGGGAACTTATTCTATGATAGTTTTTTGACAGATGTTTCAGATAATCGTCAGATGGATTCACTTTCATCAAATGGTTATGCTTTTGGTTATTTAGGTGGAGTTTTAGCGTTTATTTTGTTTTTAGTTTTACAATTGACGAGTGGCTTTGGGATGTTGTTCAGTTACGGTGTTGCTCGCTGGAGTTTTCTTTTAGCAGCAGTTTGGTGGTTGATTTTCTTTATACCAATGTTAAAAAATGTTCGTCAAGTTTATTCGTTGCCTGAGAATCCGCATCCGATCACGTCTAGTTTCAAAAGAGTTTGGATGACGATTACTCATTTAAAAAAATATAAAGCTGCAGCTTGGTTTTTAGTAGCTTATTTCTTCTATATAGATGGAGTCGATACTATTTTTACGATGGCGACTTCAATTGGGATGGATATGGGAATTTCCACGACCATTTTGATGTTAGTTTTGTTAGTGGTACAGTTAGTCGCTTTTCCATTTTCAATTTTATATGGTTGGATTGCTAATCGATTCTCAGCTCGTAAAGGAATTTTGTTAGCTATCGTCTTGTATTTTGGAATTTGTTTGTATGCTTTAAAATTACATTCAGCAGTTGATTTTTGGATTTTAGCTGTTCTTGTTGGAACTAGCCAAGGTGGTATTCAAGCATTGAGCAGATCTTATTTTGGCAAGTTGATTCCTAAGGATTCTGGAAGTGAATTTTTCGGATTTTATAATATTTTAGGAAAGTTTTCAGCTGTTATGGGACCAGTTCTAGTAGGAATCGTGACCCAAGTTACTGGTAAGTCGACCATTGGCGCTGCTTCCTTGAGTATTTTATTTATGATTGGCTTGGCAATTTTTCTAATGTTGCCACGTTTGACAACAAGTAAGTAAATATATAGCGAAAATATGTTCGCTATGGTAATATAGACCCAGTGAAATAAAGACATAAATTACATCTAATTCGTATGCGTGGGTTAGATGTATTTTTTAGCTTAAGGGGGTAAGTTAATCCGTGATAGATAGAGTTAACGATAATAAGTTTGATTTGGTTTCAAAGTATTCTCCAGCTGGAGACCAAGCTCAAGCAATCAATAAAATTACAGATGATTTTAAAGCGGGCGATAAAGAGGTAGTCCTTGAGGGTGCCACTGGTACTGGTAAGACTTTTACCATGGCTAATGTCATTAAAAATCTCAATAAGCCAACTTTAATTATTTCTCACAATAAAACTTTAGCTGGCCAATTATATGGTGAAATGAAGGAATTCTTCCCCCACAATGCCGTTGAGTATTTTGTCAGTTACTATGATTATTACCAACCTGAAGCCTATGTTCCTTCAAGTGATACTTATATTGAAAAAGATTCCAGCATTAATGATGAAATCGATAAATTACGGCATGCGGCCACAAGTTCACTATTGGAGCGCAATGATGTTATCATCGTTGCTTCAGTTTCTTGTATCTTTGGTTTAGGTGATCCAAGAGAATATGCGGATAGTATTATTTCTCTAAGAGTCGGCCAAGAGATCCCACGAGATAAGCTATTAGAAGAATTAGTCGAAAATCAATTTGAGCGAAACGATATTGATTTTCAACGTGGACGTTTCCGTGTTCGTGGCGACGTAGTCGATATTTTCCCAGCTTCAAACGATGACAATGCTCTTCGGGTGGAGTTTTTTGGTGATGAAATCGATCGTATCATCGAAATGGATCCACTAACTGGTGAGGTTAAGGGTTCAATGGACCATATCGGAATATTCCCTGCCACTCACTTTATGATTAGTGATGCAAAAATGGACGAAGCTTTGAAACGAATTAAAGATGAAATGGATCAACAAGTTGAGAAATTTACTAAAGAAGGTAAATTGTTGGAGGCTCAACGTATTAAACAAAGAACTGAATATGATATCGAAATGATGCGAGAAATGGGTTACACTTCTGGAATCGAAAATTATTCGCGTCATATGGAAGGAAGAGCTGAAGGTGAACCTCCATTTACCTTACTAGACTTTTTCCCTAAAGATTTTAATATCATGATTGATGAATCTCACGTTACTATGCCTCAGATTAGAGGGATGTATAATGGCGATCGTGCTAGAAAGCAACAATTGGTCGACTATGGATTTAGATTACCTAGTGCTTTAGATAATCGTCCCTTAAAATTGAATGAGTTTGAACAGCATGTCAAACGAATCCTTTATGTTTCGGCAACTCCAGGCCCTTATGAGTTAGACCGAACGAATCATTTGGCAGAACAAATTATTCGACCAACTGGTTTGCTTGATCCAAAGATTGAAGTTCGACCAATTATGGGTCAGATTGATGATTTAGTATCTGAAATAAATGACCGTGTCGAAAAGCACGAGCGTGTCTTTGTCACCACTTTAACTAAGAAGATGGCAGAAGATTTAACTGACTATTTCAAAGATTTAGGAATCAAGGTTCGTTATTTGCATAGCGATATCAAGACTTTGGAACGTTCAAAGATTATTCGTGATTTACGTTTAGGCAAGTTTAATGTTTTGATTGGAATTAATTTGCTGCGTGAAGGAATCGATGTTCCTGAAGTTTCTTTGATTGCTATTCTTGATGCTGATAAAGAAGGATTTTTACGAGCTGAACGTTCTTTAGTTCAGATTATTGGTCGTGCCTCAAGAAATGAACATGGTAAAGTTATCATGTACGCTGATTCAATTACTGATTCGATGCGAGGCGCAATCGATGCCACAGCTCGTCGTCGTCGCATTCAAAAGAAATTCAATGAAGAACATGGAATAACTCCTAAAACAATTGTTAAACCAATCAGGGATGCAATTTCAATGTTCCAGAAAGTCGATAATTCTTCATCTGAGGAAGAAAAGATCGATGATGATATCGACTTCAAGGATATGAGTAAAAAGGATCGACAAGAGCTTCTTGCCAATCTAACAGAACAAATGGAATCTGCTGCTAAGAAACTAGACTTTGAGGCAGCTGCCAATTTGCGTGATACGATTTTGGAATTAAAGGCGGAAATAAAATAGTATGTTAAATGATAAAATTGTTATTCATGGCGCCAGAGCACACAATTTAAAAAATGTTAACGTAACGATACCTCGAGATAAACTGGTTGTTATGACTGGTTTATCTGGCTCAGGAAAGAGTTCATTAGCCTTTGATACTTTGTATGCTGAGGGACAAAGAAGATATGTTGAAAGTTTGTCTTCTTATGCGCGTCAATTTTTAGGCCAGATGGATAAACCAGATGTTGATTCGATTGATGGTTTAAGTCCAGCAATTTCCATTGACCAAAAGACGACTTCAAAAAATCCTCGTTCGACTGTTGGAACGGTTACTGAAATCAATGATTATTTACGTTTGTTGTGGGCACGTGTTGGCACGCCAATCTGTCCTAATGATGGGACTAAGATTACCAGTCAGTCAGCTCAACAAATGGTCGATGCTATTTTGAAGTTAGGCGATAGAACTAAACTGCAAATTCTTTCGCCAGTAGTTAGATCAAAACGTGGTCAACATAAAAAAGCCTTGAATCAAATTAAAAAACAAGGTTACGTCAGAATTAGAGTTGATGGCGAAACTCGAGATATCGGTGAAGATATTGAATTGGATAAGAATAAGAAACACAGTATCGATGTCGTGGTCGATAGAATCGTTATCAATGACCATATCAAGTCACGTTTGTTTGATTCTGTCGAAGCTGCTTTAAGACTTTCGGATGGATATATGAATGTTGACGTTATTGGTTCTGATATGATGGTCTTCTCTGAAAAGAATGCCTGTCCAATTTGTGGTTTTACAGTCGGCGAGTTAGAACCACGTTTATTCTCGTTCAATGCTCCTTTTGGAGCTTGCGATAACTGTGATGGTTTAGGCATCAAACTTGAAGTCGACTTAGATTTAGTCGTCCCTGATCAAACTAAGACTTTAGCTGAAGGCGCATTAATGCCATGGAACCCAATCAGTTCGCAGTATTATCCTGAATTGTTGGCTCAAGCTTGCAAAGCATTTGGCATTGATATGAATACACCCTTTGAAAAAATGTCAAAAGAAGATCAAAACACTGTTTTATATGGTTCTGATGGCAAAACTTTCCACTTTCATTATGAAAGTGATTTTGGTGGCGTTCGTGATGTCGATGTACCATTTGAAGGCGTGATTCCAAATGTTAAACGCCGTTATCACGAAACTAATAGTGATTTTACACGTGAAGTAATGCGTAAATATATGACTGAATTGCAATGTCCTGTTTGTCATGGCAAGAGATTGAATCGTAAAGCACTAGCCGTTAAAATTTCTGGCAAAGATATTGCTGAAGTATCAGATATGTCGATTAAGAATGAATTGCCATTCTTTAAAGCTACAAAATTTGGTGAACAAGATACTGTTATTGCTAAACCAATTTTAAAAGAAGTTAAGGATAGACTTAGTTTTTTGATTAATGTTGGTTTGGAATATTTATCATTGTCACGTTCTGCAGGAACCTTATCTGGTGGTGAAGCACAAAGAATTCGTTTGGCTACTCAGATTGGTTCTAATCTATCTGGCGTCATGTATATTTTGGATGAACCCTCAATTGGATTGCATCAAAGAGATAATGACCGTTTGATTAATTCACTTAAGAAAATGCGTGATTTAGGCAATACTTTAATCGTGGTCGAACATGATGAAGATACGATGCGAGCAGCTGACTATTTGATTGATGTAGGACCAGGTGCTGGTGAAGCCGGTGGTCAAATCGTAGCAGCTGGAACTCCAGCAGAAGTTGAAAAAAATCCTAAGTCGTTGACTGGTCAATATTTGGCTGGTAAGAAGTTTGTTCCTGTTCCTTTAGAGCGACGCAAGGGCAATGGCGAATTCGTCGAAGTATTCGGTGCTGAAGAAAATAATCTTAAGAAACTAAACGTTAAGTTTCCTTTGGGTAAATTCATTGTTGTGACAGGAGTTTCGGGTTCAGGTAAATCTACTTTGGTCAATATGATTCTCAAACGGGCTTTGGCTCAAAAGATGAATCATAATTCACAAAAACCTGGTAAATATAAGAAGATTACTGGCTATGAAAATCTCGAGAAGATGATTGCTATCGATCAAAGTCCAATTGGTCGGACTCCACGAAGCAATCCAGCTACTTATACCGGCGTCTTCGATAATATCAGAGATTTATTTGCTCAAACTAATGAAGCTAAGCTCAGAGGTTATAAGAAGGGCAGGTTCTCCTTTAATATCAAAGGCGGACGTTGTGAAAACTGTCACGGCGATGGAATTATTAAGATTGAGATGAACTTCTTGCCTGATGTTTACGTTCCTTGCGAAGTTTGTCATGGAACTCGCTATAACTCCGAAACGCTTGAAGTTACTTATAAAGGTAAAAATATTGCTCAAGTTCTTGATATGAAGGTTTCTGAAGCTCTTGATTTCTTTAGCAATATTCCTAAGATTAGACGTAAATTGCAAACTATCAAGGATGTTGGATTAGGCTACGTTTCTTTGGGACAATCTGCTACGCAATTATCTGGTGGTGAAGCTCAAAGAATGAAGTTGGCTTCTGAACTTTATAAGAAGTCTAATGGCAAGAATTTTTATATTCTTGATGAACCTACAACTGGTTTGCATACGGACGATATCAAACGTTTATTGGCTGTCTTGCAAAGATTAGTTGACGAAGGCAATACTGTTCTAGTAATTGAACACAATTTAGATGTTGTTAAGTCAGCTGATTGGCTAATTGATTTAGGCCCAGATGGTGGTGAAGGTGGAGGCGATATCGTCGCTACTGGAACTCCAGAGGATGTTAGTGAAGTTAAGAAAAGTTATACTGGTCAATATTTGAAACCAGTTTTGCTTCGTGATACGAAACGGACTAAAGAAGCTCAAGCTAAATCAGAAAATAAAATTTAGATAAAAATAAGCATGGCAACTAAGACTGTTGTCATGCTTATTTGCGTACTTAAAAAGTCTAATCTACCTTGATGAATTTATTCGTTGCGACGCGGTAGTAATTGACGCCATTAATCGTAGCCACTTGGTCAACTTTCCAGGCCGAATCACTTGGTAAAGTTAAGGAGAGTTTTTGACCGAATTCGTTGTAAACAACAGCTTTTTTGGTCAATTTGATAACAGTTTTGACGGATTTATAAGAATAGAGATTGCTCTCTTTGATCCATTCGTCATTTCCTATTCGATACATTAACGTACCATCGATTTTTGCGAAGCCATCGCAGAACCATTCGCTGTTAGGAGAAAAAGCAATATTAATAGTTTGTCCCTTAGAGTTGTAAACTTGACTTGTTTGAGTTAAATGAATAGCTTGCTCGTTAATTAAGGGAGTGAAGAAGACAGCACTGTCGACAGCTAAGTATTCGTTGTTGGCAACTTCATAAAATTGTTGACCATTCATAGTAACAATCTTAAAGTGATTCCATTCGCTATTAGGGACTAGTTTAATACTGATAGTTTTGTCATTTTGGTCGACCAGACGAGTATCAGCACCAAAAGTTCTGACGACATTTTCGGGATTTTGTTGAGCAAAGTAGTCAGATGCTTTGACCCATTGTCCGGTATTTAATTGATAAAATGTTTGCTTGTCTTGTCTCATAGTCGAAAGAATATTGGCATTAGTAGCATTGACCTTTGAACCTGTGACTAATTTACCGGAGCTATCATAAACTGGAATCAAATTCGAGTTATTTGTTTCAGTAGCAGGTGGTGTCGTGATAGGGGATTCGATAGGTTCTTCATTTTGAATCTCTATTGGTGAGAAAATCAGATTGACTACTTGAGGATTTTGAGTGTAATTACCCGTCAAGAGTTCAGGCGAACTGGCTAATTCATATCCAGGAACCAAAGCGTCGTCAGTCAGGTCGTAAGCATCACCAATATTGACTCCATTGATAGTTTTGACTAAAGGAGTTCCATCTTCGATGATTGGCTGTTGGTCAGTATCGAGGTAATTGATAGTTACATTGGGATGTGCCTGCCAAATTACTGGTTGACCATTTAAAATAAAGTAATTTAAATTGGCATTGCCGTAATTTTTATTGACGAAGTTATTAGGATCAGAACCGTACCCAAAACCAACATAACCATAAGAGATAACTTGAGCAGTGGGGTCGGGATGTTCCAAAATATATTTGTCGTTACCTAAATTGGTCAAATTATCAGTTGTTAAATATTGTTGAGGAACGGAATTAGAGAAGTGATAGCCACTGGCTAAATCATCGCCATCAAGTCCTAAAACAGGACTGGCAGTGATTGCAATCGGTTGATTGCTGACCGCATAAATGGGCGTCTTGATATAATTGACGTTATTTTCAGCAATAATCGAAACATTATTGCCGGTCTCAGTTCCTTTCAGAGGAGTTAAGTCAGTAATAGCACTGTTTCCTAATTGAATATTGGCAGAGGTAGCACTATTAGCATAATTAACCAACCAAGGGCCAATTTCTGCTAATTGTGGGTCGTTGATACCAGAGTTATAAGAAACATCGAGATTACCATTAAGAGCGACTACAGTTGCATTTTGGACATTTAACTTTGTTAATTGACTGACGTCGATTTCTTTTTGAGAGTAATTGTTAAAATTGCCAGTTAGATTGAAATAAGAAAAGTTTAGATTATCTAGTGGCGTTAAATCTTGATCTGAATTAGCATCTGACGCTAATTTAGCTTGGAAATAAACTTTGGTATTAGCTGGTAACATTTGTAAATATTGCATGCCATTAAGACTTTCAATAGGCGTCGTTTGAGTGACGTTCATTGAAGTGCCAGATGTGGTTGCTAGGTATTTGATGACGCTAGCATTAAAAGTTCCGCCTTGATAATTTTTGATGTCGCTAGCAGTAATATTTCCACTATCAGGAATATTTAATGTCTGTTTAAAAACTTTTTCCAATAGAGGATCAGTTATGGTCAAAGGAGTATCATCTGTTGGTGCAGTTACTGGAGACGTTGGCGTAGTTACAGTTGAAATAGTTGATGTAGATGATGCGCTTGAAGTAGTTGGCGGAGAAGTTTTTGCTGGGGATGTGGCTGTAGTTGAGGTTGCATTGGTATCAGTACCAGCAGCAGTTTGATTTGTGGAGGGACTCGTCGTATTTGAAGATGGCGTCGCTTGCGTGGAATTAGTGGAATTATTCGTATTTTCATTGGTTGTTTGCGAACTAGTTGTTGCGACAGAACCAGTTTGTGTGTCACTAGCATTGGTAGAGGTGGCAGTTGGTTCAGTTTGAGTTGTGATATCAGCTTTTACAGTTGTCGTTAAGGTTGTAGCGGAGAATAAGAAGACACCTAGAGCAATAATTTTTTTGTTTAAAATCATAATTGAAATCACCCCTTTTTAAGATTCGGGGTAATATTAATTCCGAATTAAACGGACTACCAAATATTTTATACGGTTAAAGCGGTATCTGTACTATTTGTCCGTATTAATAATTTTTTGGATATTCAAGAAGCAATTTTTAAGAATAATTTTAATTATCACTTAAAAACTGACACGCCCGGCTTGTTGTGTTATGCTTATATTCGAATGTGAGGTGCAGTATGGCAGAAGATATGCTTAGTTTGGTTATCGTAACCGGAATGAGTGGTGCAGGTAAGACTGTTGCAATGCAATCTTTTGAAGATTTAGGCTATTTTTGCATTGATAATATGCCACCAAACTTGCTTCCTAAATTTTGGGAGCTAGTCCACGAATCCGGCAAAATCAAAAAAGTTGCTCTAGTCGTGGATATTAGATCACGATCTTTCTATGATGAAATCTTCTCGATGCTTTCAAAGATGGATGAAGATGAGCAAGAGAAACATCAAAAAGTCGATATGAAAATCCTCTTCTTGAATGCCTCAGATGAAGAATTAGTTTCACGTTATAAAGAAACTCGCCGTAGTCATCCTTTGGCTATGGAGGGCCGTTTATTAGATGGAATTCAAAAAGAGCGAGAAATCTTAGGAGAAATCAGAAGTCGTGCGTCAGTCGAAATTGATACGACTGAATTGACTCCGAGACAGCTTCGTGAAGAGATATTCGATAATTTTCAAGAAACGTCAGAAGTACCAGCTTTCCACATTGAAGTGATGTCATTTGGCTTTAAATATGGTTTGCCCATTGATGCTGATATTGTAATGGATGTCAGATTTTTGCGAAATCCATTTTATGTTAAAGAATTGAAGACGCAAACAGGTGAAGATAAAGCTGTTTATGATTACGTCATGGATGATGCTGAAACTAAAAATTTCTATGATAAATTTTATAGTTTGTTAAAGGATATTGTTCCCGGATATGAAAAAGAGGGAAAAACCAGTTTAACGATTGCAATTGGATGTACTGGTGGCCAACACCGTTCAGTAGCGATTGCTCAACGTCTTGGTAGTGATTTGAAGAAATTAAAATACTACGTAGACATTACTCATCGTGACATGGAAAAATCTCAAAAGAAGGTAATCGAACATGGCAACAAATAGGATAGTTCGGGTTGTTAAAGGACGTCGTCCCAGAGTTGTAGTTATAGGTGGGGGAACTGGTTTACCAGTTGTACTAAAAAGTTTAAGAAGAATGGATGCTAATATTACCGCAATCGTTACCGTAGCTGATGATGGGGGATCATCTGGCGTGATTCGCGATTATATCAACGTTGTCCCTCCTGGGGATATCAGAAACGTTTTAGCTTCCTTATCTGATTTACCAAAGGTAGATTTGGATGTCTTTCAATATCGTTTTAAGACTAACGATGATTTCTTTTCCGGTCATGCGATTGGAAATTTGATTATTGCAGCTTTAAACGAAATGTCACCTAATATTTTCGATGCCGTACAAGAACTATCTGAAATGATGCGTGTTGATGGTCATGTTTATCCAGCTAGCAATACCAAATTGACGTTGCACGCTGAATTTACTGACGGAACTAAATTAGCTGGTGAGCATGAAATTACTCACTCAGGTAAACATGTTAAACGAGTTTGGGTCACTGATTCAGATGAACCAGAAAAAGAACCTAAATCTGTTATTTCAGTTATTGCCTCAATTATGCAGGCTGATGTAGTGGTTTTAGGACCAGGAAGCTTGTTTACTAGTATTTTGCCTAATTTAATGATTAGCGATATTGGTGAAGCAGTTAAAAAGACTTCAGCTGAAATTGTTTATATTTGTAATATCATGACACAGATTGGTGAAACAGAAGGTTTTACTGATGCTGATCACGTTCGAGTTTTGAATCGCCACCTAGGTGGTAATTTTATTGATACTGTACTTGTTAATACGAGAAAGGTACCAGACGGTTACATGGATCATAAGAAATATGATGAATATGTCAACCAAGTTGAAACGGACTTTGGCGGTTTGCGAGCAATGGGATGCAAAGTTATCCAAGATGACTTTTTATCATTGCACGACAAAGGCGCCTTTCACGATGGAGAAAAAGTTGCTAAAGAAATTATCAACTTATCTCTACAATCAGGAAATAGAAAAAATGAGGTGAGACGTTAGTGGCTTCTTACGCTAGTGAAGTGAAACAGGAGCTAACGAAATTAGTCGTTCATCCAGAACATGCAAGAGTTGAGTTATCGGCCTTGTTAAGGATGAATGGCTCTTTGAGTCTGCAAAACCATCACTTCGTCTTGACCGCACAAACTGAAAATGCTGCCATTGCAAGGAGAATCTTTTCTTTGCTTAAGCAAAAATATGGCATTGAATCAGAATTGATTGTGCGTAAAAAGATGAAATTAAAAAAGAACAACCAATATCTAGTTCGTTTAAAACATGGCACGAATGAAGTTTTGACCGACCTAGATATTCTAGATGAATCTGGCTTATCGATTAATACCGATGTACCAGAAGAAGTTTTAAATGAAGATCAAAGAATGCGTTCCTACTTACGTGGGGCTTTTCTAGCAACCGGAAGCGTGAATAATCCTGAAACTTCCAGATATCATTTGGAAATTTATTCACTCTATGAAACGCATAATGACGGCATTGCTCAAATGATGAATCACTTTCATTTGAATGCTCGAACAACTAAACGTCGTAATGGCTATATCACTTATTTGAAGGAAGCTGAAAAAATTGCTGACTTCTTACAAGTAATCGGAGCAACCAACTCGATGCTGAAGTTTGAAGATATTCGAATCGTGCGTGATATGCGTAATTCAGTTAATCGTTTGGTCAATTGCGAAAATGCTAATATCAATAAGACTGTGGCAGCAGCTGAACGTCAAGTTGAAAACATTAAGCATTTGCAGGCAACAGTTGGATTAGAAAATTTACCTGATAAATTACGAGAAATTGCCGTATTACGACTTGAGAATCCAGAAGTTTCCTTAAAGGAATTGGGCGATATGGTGCCAAGCGGACCTATCTCTAAGTCGGGTATCAATCACCGTTTAAGAAAATTAAATGAAATGGCTGAAGCCGATAAAGTTTAAAAAAAGAAACCAGACAATGATGTCCGGTTTCTTTTTTTAAATGATGAATAGACTGATACCAAGCAAGATAAAAATTAATAAAGAAAAAGCTAATAAAACATAATAAATTTTTGGCGTTAGCCAATTTATTTTAAAAGATGCATGATGCATTTTTTTAGTTTTAACAGTAATCAAGCTGTATTGATTGAGCGAATATGGAACTTTTTTTCCATTAACAGTAACTTGATAGTCCAAGGATTTATAACCATAGGTAGGTAAAGAAATTTTTCCCGAAGGAATGTTTTTACCTGACCAAGTAACGCTATCAGTTGAGGTAGTGGGATAAAGAGCAAGTTCTTTATTTTGAATTTGTCCAAGGTGATTTGACAGCAAATAAATGATGGACTGATCTAAAAACATCCCATCGGTACCTTGTTGCAATGGCGTAGTGTTTGGGGAGTAGTCAGGTAAGAGTGAACGCATGATTTTATCGCTGTTAATACCAGTAGATGAAAGTTTTACGACATTATTTTGCGGAATTTGTTTTTGAGTATTGTTAGTAACAACAACAGCGTCATCAGCCATGAAATGTTGATTATGAATGGCAGTTTTAGTAGCCATTGGAAAACTAATAATTACCATGATTAGCAAAATAATTGAGGCCAGTGATTTTTTGAAAGTTTTCAAAATCAAAATTATCGGAATTACGCCAATGAAGATTCCAAAGCGCCAATTGGCAACTTGGAAGTTGTTGATAATGGGCACGTTGTTGAAGAGTTTCCAAGGAAAGATGTCAGTCGAGAGAACAATCAAAACTAATTCAACTAAATACCAAGGAAGAACGTTGCGCCAATTATTCTTGCGAAGACCAATCAAGGAAACGACTAAGAGAATAGCAGTCGTTAGACTGATAGTAGCTTTAGAATCCCAAGCAAGATTGCTGATTAAGCCTAAAACTGTTGGGCTGGTAATGTTGCCTTTGCCAAAAGGAGATAACAGGCCCGTTTTTGAAATAGTCATCACTCGATAAATTATTGGCAAAGATAGGATAATCGTTAAAATAGCCGCGATGAGAAGATTTAACCAGGCTTTAAAATTGTGCTTGATTACGGTGTTGACGATTAAAAAGATTCCCACAACGATTCCTAAAGTGATTGCACTTAAGAGATGGGAATTGACAACAATCGTCATTAATAAAGCCGTTTTGATAATCAACTTTTTATCTAATTGTTGACTTTGAATAATCTCTTTAAAAGTAAAGAAAATTGGAAAGATAAAAATCATGATAATCGCTGTTCCAGATTGCATCTCACCGGTAAGATCTTTTAGAACTGAGCCAGATAAGGCAAAAATGGCAGCTGCCATAACGGCGTTATGACTGTTGAAACGTTTATTTAATGATAGAAAGGTTACGATAAATGAAGCCAATGCTATCAAAGTTCTGATAGCAATTATTTGATGAATTGGTGTTAAAAAATTGGTAAGTAATACAAAAGGCCATAAAGTAAAGTCAGGATACATCCCATTGATAGCCTGACCGGTGAAGAAGAAAGTATTGAAGTTGACCCAGCTTGGTAGGTGATGGGATTGAAACGCTAATCTGATTTCATAAATTCTTTGCGAATGAAAAATTGTATCGTATGCTGCGACCATGTAATTAAAGTGAAATTGCCAAATAGTCCAGCCAAAAAGAAATGCGAAAAACCCCAGTGCAATAATAATCGTAAGCCAAGTTGATTTATTTTTTAAATTCACAGTAAAACTCCCCTAAAATTAAGTAATTCAGACTCTTATTATACTTCAAGGTGTATATGTGAAAAAAGTCGAAAAAACAAAAATCCCAACCAATTATTAATTTTGGTCGGGATTTTTGTTTTATTAGTTAATAGATTAATTTGTTTGTTTTTTATTGTTCTTGATTAATAGGGCAAAGATAAAGCCGATGATTGCCATAACGAAGAAGAATGCAAAAACATGTTGGAAACCAATGAATCCGCTGTTGTCAGGTAGGTGATGATTTTGGTTCGTTGTGACCAAAATCAAGGTAGCGATGCTGACACCAAGTGATCCTAAAAGCTGTCTAACTGTCGTGATAATAGCTGTACCATGAGGAATCAAGTCTTCTGGTAAAGAATTTCCACCTAAAGTAGTTGCTGGCATCATGACAAAGGCATTTCCACCTTCAATCAGAACCGCAATCAAAATCATTGGCCAGATAGATAATTGCGTGTGAACGATGAATAGCAAGAACCAGCCGATAACGATCATTGACATACCAGTGATTAAAGTTGACTTAAAGCCAATTTTATCAGCTAATTTACCAGTTAAAGGATTCAAGATACTTAAGACGATAGCAGGTGGAACTAATGCTAGACCTGACATCAAGACTGAAGTATGAAGAATATTTTGGTAATAAAGTGGATAAATGATAGTGACAACGATCAATGAGATGTAAGAAAAGCCTGTTAGAAGAACTGCTAAATCAAAGTTAAAGTTCTTCATAACTTTTAAATCAAGCAATGGCTTATCTTTAGTCAACTGACGATAAATGAAGAGGGCAGTTAAGATTAAACTGACGACTAACAAGATAATCAAGCTTGTACCAAAACTTCTAGTACTGCCGGCTTGGTTAACGACGTATAAGAGTCCAATTAAACCAAGTAGATAAACTGTTGAAACTAAATCTAAACTTGCTTTGTGACGTGGCATAACGTCTTTGATATTAAAGAGTGCGCTGATAAAGATGACAATCATTATCAGTAGGAAAATGACGAATAAACCTTGCCATTTTAAAAAGTTCAAAACGATACCTGAAATAATAGGTCCACAAGCTAGAGCAGAGCCCATGACTAAACCTGCATATCCCATGGTAGAACCACGCTTTTTTTCAGGCGTGATAGTCAATAGAACTGACTGAAAGGATGGGAATAGAATTCCGACCCCAACGGCTTCTAAGGCTCTTCCTAGCATTGCTAAAGGAAAGTTTGGGGCTACGATAATAATCAGCGTCCCGATTGCAAAAATACCAACAACCGTTAAAAAGATTTTTTTAAATGAAAAATTGCTTAATAGCCAAGGGCTAATTGGCATCATAATACACATAATCAACATAAAACCAGTAGTCAACCACTGAATAGTTGGTGCTGTGACGCCGAAGAACTTCATCAATGTAGGATAAGCCGTAGAAAGCGATGACTGGCTGATGGACATTGTGAAGGTTCCTGATAGCAAAGTTATAATGAATAACTTGCGAGCTAAGCTATTTTGGATTTCACCTTTATTCATATATACCCCTTCTTTGTTTAATCTAATAACTATTTAAGGATAGACTAAATAAAAAAGGGTGTCCAGTTGAACGCCCGTATATAGCGCTTTCACAGCTCATATTATCAAAATTATTTTAAATTTTCATTGTGAAATTAGTCTTTCTTAATCCATATCCTTATTGTCTATTTAATGACAGAAAAAAAGGTAATGAAAAATTTTAGATTTTTCATTACCTTAATTTGTGATCTGAAATTTATTCAGATGTTTTTTCTTGATTAATAAAAATTATTTATCAGCTTTATTAGTCATGATGTCATCAATCAAACCATAATCCTTAGCTTCTTGAGCTGTCATGTAATTATCACGATCAGTATCTTTTTGAAGCTTTTCAAATGTTTGACCAGAATTATCAGCCAAAATGTGATTTAATCTCTTTCTTGTCTTCAAGATTTCTTGAGCAGCAATTTCAATTTCTGTTTGTTGACCTTGTGCACCACCTAATGGTTGGTGAATCAAGACAGTTGAATTTGGAAGAGCAAATCTCTTGCCCTTAGTACCAGCTGACAACAAGACACTGGCCATTGAAGCAGCCATACCAGTAGCAATTGTTTGAACATCAGATTTAACGAAGTTCATTGTATCCATAATTGCTAATCCGTCGGTAACTGAACCACCGGGTGAGTTGATGTACATGGAAATATCCTTGTCTGAATCTTGGGCATCGAGGAATAACAATTCGGCGATAACTGTATTGGCCATTTGGCTGTTAACTTCACCAGATAGCATGATGATTCTATCTTTTAATAATCTTGAGTAAATATCATAGGCACGTTCGCCACGTGAACTCTGTTCGATAACTGTAGGAACTAACATAAAATGCCTCCTGTTTTTAATTAGCACTCTTAATAGCACAGTGCTAATTTAGCATAATATTTATAATGGGTCAACAAACAAAGCTCGAGATAGGAAATTATTTATTCGGCTGACTGTGTGACACGTGATCTGCTCATTGCTGATTTAACTTTTGACCAAGCAATGTGGAAGACGTAAGCCGAAGTAAATGACAAAATCCAAGTCAAAACGTAACAAACGATAATCGCTAGAATTGGATTGACTGCTGGTAAAGTTTTACCTCCTAAACGCCAGATGATTTGAAGCCAAAAGACGTTGGAAAGGTAGGCTCTATAAGCGTAAGTTGCTAAGAAATGGAAAACCGGCAAAGCTTTAGAGCTCTTGTTGATGTGGTGAATGGCTAAGGCAGCGACCAAGAATATCACTACTAAAGCGTAAATCGTCATTGAAGGTTTGTAATAAGGTGCGTTGGTCAATTGAACTGGGTAACCGAAACTGAAGAGTTCGCGATTAGTCCAGTAGAAAACGGCGAAAAATAAAATTACCAAGATAGGAAATGATTTTTTGATAAAAGTTTCAAATTTTGCCCGAAACATCCAAGCTAATACTCCAAAGACGCCGTAAATAAAGAAACTGACAAATAGTCGATCTAGGAGGTACCAATTTTGTTCGTTGGGACCATGGAAGACTTGGACGTCGTAGAAGTAAATCCAAGCAAAGAAAACGACAATAGTCAAAACAACTGCCCAAAGTCCTCGCTTAGCATTATTTCTGACCCAATGAGCCAAAGCCCAAAATAGTGGCATCAAGATGATGAATTGCAACATCATCGTGTTGTACCAAAGGTGGGGAGCAGCATTACCGTTGATGAAGTGCCAACAAAATGATCCGAAGCTGTTGAATTTGTTGACCTGTTGAACGTTTGGAAAAATCAAGAGGTAAGCTAATGTCCACCAAATAGTAGGGACAAAAAGAGCAGACCACTGTTTTTTCATATATCCACCATAATTGCCCAAGGTATTTTGATTCGTTGTTCTAGTCGTAGTATATAAAATACCAAAAATAAAGGCTGGAGCAGTAAATTTCACCAAATTATAAATGATTCCAATTGGTGTCTGAAAACTAAAACTGGGACTGGTCGATAAAACTAAACTGAGTACGGTCTGCATCATAACGGCAGTACAAGCAAACACTTTCATGTAATCGCCGATATCAGCGGCAGGACTTGTAGTGTCTTTTTTTGAATTCATGTTAATTTCTCCTCTTGCTAGATTGTGAGATCAACAAAAGGAATGCATATGGTCAATATATTCTCAAACTAATAAAAAAGCAACTATATTTTTAATTCTGACCGTTGGAAACTTAAAAAAATCAAAATTAATTCATTACTGATTTCTCGTTGAATACTAGTTAATTTTTTATGTGGGGAGCTGAGAAATATCGTTCTTTGTAAAGGCTCTGGGGTCAAGCGAGCAATTTGAATTTTAGAACTGATAGTTTGCCAAGTAACTGACGGGATAAAACTCAAACCAACGCCAGCTTCAATCAAACCTCTAACAGTTGCTGGGTCGTCGGTCTCATATTTGTAGTCCAAAGTAATATCGCGTTTCAAAAAGTAATTGTCGGTCGTTTGACGTAATGGATTGATAGGACTGAGGCCAATGAATTTTTCAGTTGTAAGGTCTTTTGGATTAACGAATTGTTGACTATAACCATAACTGATACTCCACCCGACAAAAATTTCTTCCTTTAATACAGGAACATTTGTTAGCCCTTGCAAGGCTTTACTAGAGAAAATGAAATCGAATTGTTTGAAGTCAGTTTCGCGGACATTGTGTTGGGCAATATTTAATCTGACATTCGGGAAACGACTTTTAATGTTAGCGACAATGCTCGGGATAAAGGGAGATGCCACTTCCATCAAAATAGAAATTGGCTGTTCAGTTTTATCGAGGCCACCTTTAACAGCTGACACGCCACGATTCAACTCTTCCAAGCTATCGTTAACATAGCTGTAGAACAGTTTTCCAGCACGGTTTAATTTCAAAGTCCGACCCGTTCGATCAAATAGTGTCGTTTCTAATTCGTCTTCAAGTTGGCCGATAGTCTTACTGACGGCTGGTTGCGAGACATACAAAATTTTAGCCGCCTTTGTGATACTTTCTTGGTTTGCAACAACGACGAAGTACTTTAATTGATTCAACTGCAAATTATCACCTCATATAACTAATTGGTTAAGTATCATGCTTTTTTTATATTATACATGTTATGTAAGGGCAATTATACTGAATTTGTGAGATCAATAAGAAGGATTTGTTGGAGGTGATTAATTATCAAAACTTTGTGGATATTTCCGGGCCAAGGTGGTCAAAAAAGTGGGATGTTAAAAGATGTCCCTCAAGAAATGATTGAGAGAGTAAAAACCTTAACTGGAGTTGAATTGACCGATGATGACAAGGCTTATCAAGATTCGATTCAGATTCAGTTAGGTATTTTATTGCTTCAATTATTTAATATCCGCCAATTAAAAAAGATTCATCAACAACCTGATGCAGTTGCTGGGCATTCCTTAGGTATTTTTGCTGCAGGAGTGGCTGCAGATGTTATCAGTGAAGATGATGCAATTAAGATCGTTTATGTTCGTTCAACGAAGATGCAAGAGTCTTACCCAACTGGATATGGAATGGGAGCAATCGTTGGTTTAACTCGTAAAGAGGTTTCAGCATTGGTCGACCAAATCAATACTGAAGATGAGCCAGTCTTTACTTCTAATCAAAATTCAGAATTACAGACTGTTATTTCAGGATCGATTGCAGGTATCAAAAAAGTTTTAGATTTAGCAAAAGATCACAGTGCACAAAAGACAGTCTTGTTAAAGGTGCCAGTTCCTTCACATTCTCCTTTGATGCAATCAGTTGCTGATGTATTGGAGAAAGAATTGGCAAAGGTAACTTTGCATGATCCTAATTGTACTTATTTAGCTAATTACAATGGTCATGCTGTCAGAAAAGTTGACGGCATTAAATACGATATGATCAATAATCTAGTTCATCCTGTTTACTGGGATACGATGATGGATGTCGCAAAAGAAATTGGCATCGATACTTCGCTTGAACTACAACCGGGTCATACTTTTACCAAATTAGTTAAAAGCAAGTTCTCGGATTTTAGAACTATCACAATGGATAGTATGAATATTGATGATATTGAATTTTTGTTAGAAAAATGGAAAAGAGGATAATCGATGGCTAAGAGAAGTTGGACCCAAAATCGTGATTTAAAAGCTGAAAAAATGAGCAGCATTTCATCAATTTTGGATGGCAAATTAGTTAAAACAGAAAATGCTAAACAATTATTAGAAAGCGTCATTAAACCTGGCGACAAAGTCGTTTTGGAAGGGGATAAACAAAAGCAAGCAAGTTTTCTTTCAAAGACTTTAGCTTCAGTTGACCCTGAAAGAGTTCATGACCTACATATGATCATGTCCAGTGTGTCACGTCCAGAACATTTGGATATTTTTGAAACAGGAATCGCTAAGAAGTTAGACTTCTCATTTGCTGGTCCCCAAAGTACAAGAATTTCCCAAATGATTGCTGACGGAACTTTGGAAGTCGGCGATATTCACACATACCTTGAATTGTATGCTCGTTTGTACGTTGATTTGATTCCTAATGTTGTTTTAGTTGCTGCTGATAAAGTTGACCGCGACGGTAATCTTTACACAGGTGCAAATACAGAGGAAACTCCAGCTATTGTTGAAGCTGCAGCTTTCAAAGACGGAATCGTTATCGTTCAAGCTAACGAAATCGTTGATAAAGTTCCACGTGTTGATATCCCTGGCGACTGGGTCGATGTCGTTGTTCCAGCCGATCAACCATATCAATTGGAACCACTATTTACACGTGATCCTCAAAATGTTACAGAACTACAAATCCTTATGGGTATGATGGCCATTCGTGGTATCTATGAAAAACACAACGTTCAAACAGTTAACCACGGTGTTGGTTTTAATACTGCTGCAATCGAATTGTTGTTGCCAACATATGGCGACCAACTAGGCTTGAAGGGTAAGATTGTTCCTAACTGGGAAGTTAACCCAACACCTACTTTGATTCCTGCAATTGAAAGTGGCTGGATTCAAACAATCCACAGTTTCGGTGGAGAAGTTGGTATGGAAAACTATATCGCTCACCGTCCTGATATTTTCTTCGTTGGTAAAGATGGAACAATGCGTTCTAACCGTGCCTTCGGACAAATGGCTGGTCAATATGCTCTTGATATGTTCGTTGGATCAACTCTACAAATTGATAAATATGGTAATTCATCAACTGTTACTAACGGTCGTCTTTCTGGATTTGGTGGAGCTCCTAATATGGGAAGCAATCCACATGGCCGTCGTCACTCAACACCAGCTTGGCAAAGTCTTCGTCCCGATGATGATCCACTAGGTAAGGGACAAAAATTAGTTGTTCAAATGGTTGAGACATTCGGTTCTAATAAGAAGCCTGTCTTTGTCGACCACTTGGATGCTGAAGAAGTTCAAAAAGAAGCTAAGCTAGCTAATGTTCCAATTATGATTTATAGCGAAGATACAACTCACATTGTGACTGAAGAAGGTATTGCTTACCTTTATAAGACCGACAGTATGGCCGAAAGACAAGCTGCTATCGAGGCAATTGCTGGTGTCACACCTGTAGGTTTGAGAAGCAATCCTAAACAACTAGCTGATTTACGTGCTAGAGGTATCGTTGCCTTGCCAGAAGACTTAGGTGTTCACCGTAGCGAAGCTAAGAGATCACTTCTTGCAGCTCAAAATATGGATGATCTTGTTAAGTGGTCTGATGGACTATACAACCCACCCGCAAAATTCAGAAGTTGGTCATAATTTTTAACAGACTAATTTTTATAAACAATTAAAAAGAGAATGGAGACAAAAATGGAAAAATTACACTTTAATTTCGACACTAAAGATGCAATTTCTAAACCAGTTCACGTTGGTGTTGTAGCATCTGGTGACCTCGAAGTTATTTTCAGACCAACAGATAAAAAGACAGAAGTTAATATTGTTACCGGTAGCGATGGTTTCAAAGAAGTTTGGCAAAATGTTTTGAACCGTTTCTTTGACAGATACCCAATCCAAGTAAACGCTGAAATCAACGACTTTGGTTCAACTCCGGGCGTTGTTAATCTTCGTTTAACTCAAGCATTGGAGGAACTAAAAGATGAAAAATAGTTTTGTTGAATTACATGCACGTGAACGTGCGCTTTCATTATTAGATGCTGGAACTTCTAAAGAGTTAGTTGGACCATTAGATGACATGATTTCACCACATTTGGAGCCCCAAGATATCGTTCCTGAAAGTGATGACGGAATTGTTTTAATGAAAGGTAAGATCAATGACAAAAATGTCTTGATCGTTTCTATCGAAGGTAAATTCCAAGGAGGCGGTATTGGTGAAGTTAGTGGTGCCAAAATCGTTGCAGCCTTAGAGAAGGCCTTAGAAGATAACAAGAATGGCAAGACAATCTATCCAATTATCGTTTTGGATACTGGTGGTGTTCGTCTACAAGAAGCTAACTATGGTTTGTTGTCGATTTCTGAAATTCAAAATGCTGTTATTGCTTTGAAGAAATACGTTCCAGTTATCGGACTTATTCCTGGTCGTGTTGGATCATTTGGTGGTATGTCAATTACTGCCTCAATCTTGTCATACTTGATTACAACTAATAAAGCTAGAATTGGTCTAAATGGTCCAGAAGTTATTGAACAAGAAGCTGGCGTTCGTGAATTTGACTCTAGCGATAAGAACTTGATTTGGAATACTTTAGGAACTAACCAACGTCTTAAGACAGGCTTAGTTGATGAAGTGGTTGAAGATACTGTTGATAACATCAAAGCTTCAATCGTCGATGCTATCGATAAGAAAAAGGATAGCAAGAGAACAGAACAAACTGACTTTTACCTTAGCTTGCTAGATGAATTGGACTTGTCTAAGAAGTTAGATATTCCAACATATGACAAACTATATAAGAATATTAAAGTTACAAAGCATGAAATTCCAGAAGCTACTGCTGGCGACAAAGCTGGTACTAAGAGTCGTGGCCGTTTGTGGTTTGAAAAATTGACTGGCATCAAGAATGCTACTAGTCCAGTTTCAACAGTTTTGCATGCTAATAAGGATGGCAAAGAATACATTGCTATCGTTCCTGATGAAAACAATGACTTCCCACGTGTTCGTGAAGGTGAAGTTGGTTTGCAAGAAGGCTTTGCAGTGGGTAACATCGTTAACAACATTGTTGCTGAAGACAAAGATAAAGACACAAAGCGTCCTATTATTCTAGTCGTTGATGTTCCTAGTCAAGCTTATGGTTACCAAGAGGAATTGATTGGTATCCACTTGGCTTTAGGTTCAAGTGCTGCAGCCTATGCTAAAGCTAGACAAGCAGGTCACCCCGTAATTGACTTTATTCCTGGCGATGCTGTTTCCGGTGGTTTCTTAGCACATGGTCTTCAATCTAACCGTATGATTGCACTTGATGATGATTCAATCACTATTCAAGCTATGTCAAAGGCTAGTGCTGCCCGTATCACTCAAAGAACTATTGCCGAACTAGAAGAAGCTACGAAGCATGTTCCAGCTATGGCTTATGATATCGATAACTATGAAAAACTTGGTGCTTTGTACAAATTAGTTAAGGGTATCGGTTCATGGGATGCAACTGACGAAAATGTAGCTAAAGTTAAGGAATTGATTCAAGGTGCTATCGATAGTCTCGATGGCGATAGAACTTTACATTTCCGTTATCAAACACCAATTGCCATTGAAAGTGGTCGTAAAGCTACTCTCAAAGTCCGTAAATTAGTGGACGAACAATGGTAGAAGTAGAGCCACACGATTTATTAGAAATTAACTCTATTAATGATTTGTCAGGCGATAGACTGCCAGATTGGGCCGAACAAATTTTTTCTAATTCACTGACGGTTGTAGTTAGACGACAGAAAAAACAAGGTGATTTGATTCCGGTTGGTATTCGCGGTATTAAACGAGAGCATCGGTTTGCAACGTATCTTTCTGAAAAGAAGATCAAGAAGGTCATCACGCCTTTTGATTTGGTTCAAGATGAGGCTTGGACTAAAAAGACGACACGTTTTGAATTGCCAGCAATTAAAGCATTACCAAAAGTAGCGCAAATTTTGTCTAACTATCGATGGGGAATCAGTGGTAGCGTAGGTTTTGAATTAGCTACGAGAACTAAAGCAGCCAAAATGACTAGCGATTTGGATTTGATTTTAAAGACTCAAACGCCAATTGATAAAATCAGCGCAAAGAAACTTTTAGAAAAACTCAATCAATTTGGCGTTCATGCCGATTTGCAAGTCATTTTAGGAAGCAGCGGCTTTTCATTAGAGGAGTACGCTAATAGTTCAAAAACTATTATGATGAAAACTATTTCGGGACCAATTTTGGTTGAGAATCCCTGGACAAAAGAATAAATTGTATAAAAGAGTCGAATTCACATTAGTGGATTGGGCTTTTTTTATAGGAGAAAAGATGAAATTTTTAACAAATGACAAGATAAAACTGGATTATCAAGATAGTGGCAGTGGCCAACCTGTTATATTAGTAGAAGGATTTGGTGGCTATCAAGAGGTTTGGCAGGCTCAAGTCGAATACCTTTTAGAGATGAATTGTCGAGTCATCACCTACGATCATCGCAATCAAGGTAAGTCGCAGCGAACTGATAAAAATTTGACGATAGAACAACTGGTCAATGATTTAGCAAGCTTAATTGATTATTTGCAGATTAAAAAACCAATTTTGATTGGGCATTCAATGGGAGCAAGCATCTGTTATGCGTATTTGTCCAAATATCGTAATGTCAAAACGGTTATGGCAATCGATCAATCGCCTAAGATGTTAAATGGTCAAGATTGGCAGTATGGATTTGAAGATATTACACAGGAAAATTTCAAAGCAAAAGTCACCACTCCTAATGGTATCCATGAAACGCTGCATGGTTTAGATAGTCGAATCAGTTTTGATTTGAATAAAGTTAAAGCTAATTATCCTTTCGATAGAGATAAAGACTTGCCATTATTGTTTGATCACATTCAAAAAGATTGGCGCGACACTGTTTTGAATACTAAAGTACCCATTAATTTGGTCGTAGCGAAGGAAAGTCCATATTTTAACTATCGATTTGCCCAATTGATGTCAGAGAAGAATCCTTGTATTAGCCAAGTCGTTATTGATGATTGTGGGCATGACATTATGGCGGAGGTACCTGATATCTTCAACCAAACCTTACGCCACTTCATTTTTCAGAGTAAACGAAAAAAATAAGATAATTCTCGGTCTAAATCCGAAGAATTATCTTATTTTTTGTAATAATATTCTGAAAACGGTGTAAAAAGTTGATTTATCAACACTTAAAATCAATAGTTTGTGAAACAAAAAAATGCGCCACGCGGGAGTCGAACCCGCATTCCAGGAACCGGAATCCTGTGTGCGATCCATTACACTAGCGGCGCAAGTACAATAATAATTTTAGCGCACATTAGGGTGAAAAGTAAATCACTAAAAAAATCGAATTAATTGGATTTTTCGTAAACATATCCCTTGATATTTTCACAAGAGAGTTTATACTAATAACTGTGCTTGAGAGATGAACTTGATTCATCCGAGCTTTTATTTTTGGAGTACATGGGTCGTAAACAGACATACAGGGACGAAATAAGTCCCGTGGAGTATATCAGATGACTAATAATGAAGATTTAGAATTGCTAGATTTAGTCGCTCCAGACTTCATTAAGACTCTGGAAAAGCGATTTAAAATTCTTCAGAGTATCTCATTAATGGAGCCGGTCGGGCGCAGAGTATTAGCTGATGACCTCAACATTACGGAACGTGGTTTAAGAACTGAGACAGACCTATTGAAGAAGCAAGGGTTGCTTGAGTCTTCAAAGTCAGGGATGTCTCTTACTGAAACTGGTAGCGACGTAGTGGGTAAGTTAACCGATATTTTAGCTGATTATCAAGGAACGGCTATCTTGGAAAAACAACTTAGTACAAAACTTGGAATCAGTCGTTGTATTGTTTTACCAGGTAATGCTGACAAGCAATACCGTGTGATTGACTCATTTGGACGAAGGCTCAATCAACTTTTAGGCTCATTGCTTCTTACAGGACAGTCAATGATTTCTGTTACTGGAGGAAGCACCTTGGCACGAGCTGCAAGAAATCTTTCACCTGATTTATCAAAAAACCGTCAGTTGGTCTTTTTACCAGCTCGAGGTGGAGTAGGTGAGTCAGTTACGATTCAGGCAAATAGTGTTTGTGCCGAAATGGCTTTAAGAACGCAAGGCCAGTACCGTGCTTTGTATCTTCCTGAAGACATTAGCGAAAAAAGTTTTGAATCTTTGCAAAAAGAGACTTCAATTAAATCGGTTCTTGACTTAATATATAGAAGTAATGTTGTGATTCACAGCATTGGAACCGCAAGTATTATGGCTGAGAGAAGAAATCTTTCTGATAAGGAACGTAAACTTGTCAGCTCAGGAAAAGCTGTTTCTGAAGCTTTTGGTGATTTCTTCGATCAAAGTGGTAAACTTGTATATAAGGTACCTAGGATTGGACTTCATGTCCGGGACCTTGATAAAATAGAACATGTGATTGCAATTGCCGGTGGTCAAAGTAAGGCTAAAGCAATTCAATCATATATGAAAAACGCACCTCATCATACGATTCTAATCACTGATGAGGGTGCCTCAAAGTTGATTTTAAGGGATAACCCTTTAAAATAATATTTTTTTGATTTCCTGAAGGAGGAATTTTTGTATGACTACAAAAGTTGGTATTAATGGATTTGGCCGTATCGGTCGTTTGGCTTTCCGCCGTATCGCTGCTCTTCAAGCAGAAGGCAAAACAGATTTGGAAGTTGTTGCTATTAACGATTTAACTTCACCTGCTATGCTTGCACACTTGTTGAAGTATGATACAGCTCACGGTAACTTCAAGACAGATGCTATTACAGCTGAAGAAAGTGCTATCGTTGTTGATGGTAAGAAGATCCCTGTATACGCAGAAATGAACGCTGCAGACCTTAAATGGGTTGCTAACGACGGTGTTGACATCGTTCTTGAATGTACTGGTTTCTACACATCACAAGAAAAAGCACAAGCTCACATCGATGCCGGTGCAAAACGTGTATTGATCTCAGCTCCATCAGGTGACATGCCTACAGTTGTTTACGGTGTTAACGAAGATGTCCTAACAAAGGATGTTAAGATCGCTTCAGCTGGTTCATGTACAACAAACTGTCTTGCACCACTTGCTGATACTGTAAACAAAGCTTTCGGTATCAAAGCTGGTACAATGACAACAATCCACGCATACACAGCTACACAAAAACTTCAAGATGGTCCAGAACGTAAAGGTAATGTTCGTGCTGCACGTGCTGCTGCTGCAAACATCATCCCTCACTCAACTGGTGCTGCTAAGGCCATGGGTCTTGTTGTTCCTGCACTTAAGGGTAAGCTTGATGGACACGCACAACGTGTACCTGTTATCACAGGTTCATTGACAGAATTAGTTGCAACTCTTGACAAAGAAGTTACAGTTGACGATGTTAACGCAGCTATCAAGAAGAGAACAGAAAACAATGAATCATTCGGTTACAATGATGACCAAATCGTTTCATCAGATATCATCGGTACTTCATTTGGTTCAGTATTTGACCCAACACAAACACAAGTTGTTGGTTCAGGTGATGGCCAAGTTGTTAAGACTGTTGCATGGTATGATAACGAATCAGGTTTCACTGCACAAATGGTTCGTACACTTGAAAAATTTGCTACATTGGACTAATTATTTAATCTACATGTAATCGCAAAAACCTAATTTAGTGTGATTTAAATTGGCGGAGGGAGGAAACTCCTTCCGCCTTTTTTTAAGGAAAATATTGGAGGATTTATAATGGCAAAACTTATTGTTTCTGACGTTGACGTAAAAGACAAAAAAGTCTTGATGCGTGTTGATTTCAACGTTCCTATCAAAGATGGTGTTGTCGGCGATACTAACCGTATCGTTGGTGCTATCCCAACAATCAAATATGTTTCAGAACATGGTGGAAAGGTTATCTTACTTTCTCACTTGGGTCGTATTAAGAGTGACGAAGACAAGAAAGCTTTATCATTGAAGCCAGTTGCTGCTAAACTTCAAGAATTAAGTGGTTTGTCAGTTAAGTTCGTACCAACTAACGAAGGTAAAGAACTTGAAGATGCTATCAACGAACTAAATGATGGCGACATCCTACTTATGGAAAACACTCGTTTCCAAGATATCGATAATGACTTTGGTAAACGTGAAAGCAAGAACGATCCTAAACTTGGCGAATACTGGGCATCACTTGGTGACGTATTTATCAACGATGCATTCGGTACAGCCCACAGAAGCCATGCTTCAAACGTTGGTATTTCAACAGCCATGAAGGCTGCTGGCAAGCCAGTTGCTGCTGGATTCTTGATGGAAAAGGAAATCAAGTTCTTAGGTAATGCCGTTGACAATCCTGTACACCCATTCGTAACTATTCTTGGTGGTGCTAAGGTTTCAGATAAGATCGGTGTTATTGAAAACTTAATTCCAAAATCAGACCACATCTTAATCGGTGGTGGTATGGCATACACATTCTTGGCTGCACAAGGCCACAAGATTGGTAAGTCACTATTCGAAGCTGACAAAGTTGACCTAGCTAAGGACCTCCTTCAAAAAGCTGGCGACAAGATCGTACTTCCTGTAGACCACATCGTTGCTAAAGAATTCTCTAATGATGCTGATGCAACAACTACTGATGGCGTTGATATTCCTGATGACGAAATGGCTCTTGATATCGGACCTAAGACAGTTAAATTGTTCCAAGATAAATTAAATGGTGCAAAGACTGTTGTATGGAATGGACCAATGGGTGCATTCGAAATGAGCAAGTTCGCTGAAGGTACACTTGAAGTTGGACGTGCTATGGGTAACTTATCAGATGCTATTACTATCGTTGGTGGTGGTGACTCAACTGCTGCTGCTAAGAGCCTTGGTATTGCTGACAAGCTTACACACATCTCAACTGGTGGTGGTGCATCACTAGAATACCTTGAAGGTAAAGTATTACCTGGTATTGACTCAATTTCAGATAAATAATTATTTTTCACAAGGAGAATTAATTTATGCGTACACCTATTATTGCGGGTAACTGGAAGATGAACAAAAATCCTAAAGAAACCCAAGAATTCTTAGACGGCATCAAAGGCAAATTGCCAGAATCTGGCGTAGAAGCTATTATCGGTGCTCCAGCTATCGACTTGACAACACTTGTTGCTGGTGCTGAAGGTACACCTTTAAAGACTGCTGCTGAAAACTCATACTTCGAAGATGCAGGTGCATTTACTGGTGAAACTTCACCTAAAGCACTTGACGAAATGGGTCTTGACTATGTAATCATCGGTCACTCAGAAAGAAGACAATACTTCAAGGAAACTGATGAAGACATCAACAAGAAAGCACATGCTATCTTAAAGAACAACATGTTCCCAATCATTTGTTGTGGTGAAACACTAGAACAACGTGAAGCCGGAAAAGCTGAAGACTGGGTAACTGGTCAAATCGAAAATGCTGTTAAAGGTATTTCTGCTGACGACTTAGTTAAATCAGTTATCGCTTACGAACCAATCTGGGCTATCGGTACTGGCAAGACTGCTACTGCTGATCAAGCACAAGAAATGGTTCACGTAATCCGTGAAAAGATTGCTAGCTTGTACGATGCAGATACTGCTGATAAAGTAAGAATTCTTTACGGTGGTTCTGTAAAACCAGCTAATGTTAAAGAATTAATGGCTAAAGAAGATATTGATGGTGGACTTGTTGGTGGTGCCAGCATGGACCCTGAATCATTCTTAGCTTTGGTTAACTATAATAAGTAATAACTTTTATTAAGTTATTTATTTTAAGTGCCAAAAAGGTTAAAATTAGGTTGTATTAAATCATAAAGGAGAAATTTAAAATATGTCTGTAATTACTGATATTTTAGGCCGTGAAGTTCTTGATTCACGTGGTAACCCAACTGTTGAAGTTGAACTATATACTGAACTAGGTGGCTTTGGCCGCGCACTTGTTCCATCAGGTGCTTCAACTGGTGAACACGAAGCTGTCGAATTACGTGATGGCGACAAATCACGTTTTGGTGGTAAAGGTGTTCTTAAAGCCGTTGCTAACGTTAACGATAAAATCGCTAAAAAAGTTATCGGTATGGATGTTACTGACCAACGTGCTATTGATCAAGCTATGATCGACTTGGATGGTACACCAAACAAAGCTACTCTTGGTGCTAATGCTATTCTTGGTGTTTCATTGGCTGCTGCACGTGCTGCTGCTGACGAATTAGGTCTTCCATTGTACGAATACCTTGGTGGTCCTAATGGTCACGTTATGCCAACACCTATGATGAACGTTATCAATGGTGGTAAGCATGCTGACAACAACGTTGACTTCCAAGAATTCATGATTATGCCCGTTGGTGCAAAATCAATGCGTGAAGCCGTACGTATGGGTTCAGAAACATTCCACTCACTTAAAGCTGTTCTTGAAAGCCGTGGCTTGAACACAGCCGTTGGTGATGAAGGTGGATTCGCTCCTGACCTTGAAAACAACGAAGCTCCATTCAAGATTCTTGTTGAAGCTATCGAAAAAGCAGGTTACAAGCCTGGTGACGACGTTGCTATTGGTTTTGATGTTGCTTCATCAGAATTCTACGACGCTGATACAAAGAAATACAACCTTAAGGGTGAAGGCGAAAACGGTGCTAGCTTAACTGCTGACGAACTTATCGACTTGCTTGATGGTATCGTTGACAAGTACCCAGTTGTTACAATCGAAGATCCTATCGATGAAAACGAATGGGAAGACTGGCAAAAAGCTACTAAGGTTCTTGGTAAGAAAGTACAAATTGTTGGTGATGACTTGTTCGTTACAAACACTGACTACTTGAAGAAAGGTATTGAAATGGGAGTCTCAAACTCAATCCTTATCAAGCTTAACCAAATCGGTACACTTACAGAAACATTTGAAGCTATCGAAATGGCTAAAGAAGCTGGTTACACAGCTATCGTTTCACACCGTTCAGGTGAAACTGAAGATACAACTATTGCTGACTTTGTTGTTGCTACAAACGCAGGACAAATCAAGACCGGTTCAATGAGCCGTACTGACCGTATTGCTAAGTACAACCAATTGATGAGAATTGAAGATCAACTTGGTGACCAAGCAGAATACAAGGGTGGCAATTGCTTCTACAACCTAAAGAAATAATTACAAATGTGTAGTTGAATAAAACAGCCCTCTGGGCTGTTTTTTTTGTACAATATAAATATATTGTTGGAGGTAATATTAAATGACACTTAAAATTGCATTTATCGGTTTTGGTAAATCAGCTAATCGTTATCATTTGCCATACCTAAATATTAGAGACAAGTTTGAATTAAAGACCGTTTATACCAGAAAAGCTCCTAATGAATCTCTAGCGAAACCTTATAAAGAAAAGGGAGTTAAATTTACTAATGATTTAAACGACATTCTAAATGATTCAGAAATTGATTTGGTAACCATCTGTACTCCAGCCAAAACTCATTATGATTTGGCTAAGAGCGTTATTGAAGCTCACAAATCAGTTATCGTTGAAAAGCCATTTGTCGACACCTTAGATCATGCCAAAGAATTGATTAAATTAGGTCAAGAAAATAACGTCTTAGTTATGCCTTATCAAAATCGTCGTTTCGATGGCGATTACTTGGCAGCTAAAAAAGTTATTGAGCAAGGCTTTTTAGGTGATATAGTTGAAGTTGAGTCACACATTGACTATTACCGTCCTAATACTGTTAACGGTAAGGGGACTAAGGAACAAGGCGAGTTCTACGGTTTAGGAATCCATTTGATGGATCGTATGGTCGCTTTGTTTGGTCGGCCTGACCAAGTGGTTTACGATATTCGCAATACCGAAGTTGAAGATGCTGTGGATAACTATTTTGATGTCGACTTGCACTATGGTCAAAAGATGAAAGCTAAAATCAAAGTCAGCACAGATGTAGCTCAAGAATATCCTCGTTTTATAATTCAGGGTATGAATGGTTCCTTTATCAAATATGGTGCCGACCAGCAGGAAAATGACTTGAAAGCTGGTATCATGCCAGGAACTGATGGCTTTGGTGAAGACAGTCCTATGTATTACGGAATTGCTAAATATAGAAATTCCAATGGCGACTGGATTAAGAAACAAATTAAAACGCCACTAGGTGACTACGGTTTGTACTACGATTCTGTCTATCAGACATTAGTCAATCATAAGCCACGTTTAGTAAGCAATAAAGAAATTTTAACAGATATGGAATTATTGGAAGCTGGTTTTTACGAACCATCACCTTCAATCTACAATGTTCCAAAGCTAGATATGTAGGGAGTTATAATGAGGATAACAATTACTGATAATGAAAAAGTAAGACTAACGCTTGAGGGAGTTTTAGTTGGAATAATTTCAGGGGTCATCGTCAGTTTATTTCGCTGGTCGATTGCGAAATCCCTAAAAATTTATCAGGATATTTACATTGCAGCTAGAACTAATGCGCTTTTAATCATTGCTTTGTTAGTGTTGATGGTTGTTATTGCTGTTTTTGTAGGATTTTTGATTAAAAAAGAACCCAATATTTCGGGTTCAGGTATTCCACAAGTTGAAGCTCAATTAGGTGGAGAAATGAAACTTAATTGGTGGTCGATTTTGTGGAGAAAGTTCGTCGGTGGTATTTTGAGTATCGGTCCAGGATTATTTCTTGGACGTGAAGGACCATCGATTCAATTAGGAGCATCAGTTGGTCAAGGAATCGGTGACTTAACGCATGATAATGTCGGCGTTAACCAACGTGTCTTGATTGCCAGTGGTTCAGCAGCTGGATTAGCTGCAGCTTTCAGTGCCCCAATTGCTGGAGCAATGTTTGTCTTGGAAGAAGTCTATCATAATTTTTCACCACTAGTGTGGATAACTTCCTTGGCCAGTGCCGTCAGTGCCAATTTGGTGGCTTTATACGTTTTTGGATTGGAACCTGTTTTACAAGTACCTTACCAATACAGTTTGCCAGTTAAATATTATTGGCATTTGATTGTTTTAGGAATCATCTTAGGTTTGATGGGAAGACTTTACCAAGTCGGTACTTTATCAATGCCTTCAATTTTTGCTAAAACACGTTTACCTAGATATATCCATGGGATAATTCCTCTATTGTTGATTGTTCCATTAGGGATGCTGGTTCCCCAATTTATCGGTGGCGGTAACTCTGTTATCATCAATCTTGATAAATATGGTACGAGTTTGTTACTCTTGGTTGGTCTGTTAGTTATGAGATTTATTTTTTCATTGATTTCATATGGTTCTGGATTACCTGGAGGAATTTTCTTACCGATTCTGAATTTAGGTGCCATCATTGGTGCTATTTATGCTGTTTTTATGAATCAAATAGGTTTGTTGCCAATTTATTTTGAAAGCAATCTGATTATTTTTGCAATGGCTGGATACTTTGCTTGTATCAGTAAAGCGCCATTTACAGCAATTATCTTAGTCACAGAAATGGTTGGGTCATTAAAACATTTGATGCCTTTAGCCGTTTTGTCATTAGTTGCTTATATTGTGGTCGATTTGATGAATGGGGCACCAATTTATGAAGCCTTAAAAGAACGTCTCAAGATTAATTCGAAGTATTTAAATCGGGTCAGCAAATTCAATGACCGTTTGGAAGTGCCAATTTATGAGGGCAGTTCAATCGATGGTAAATACATTCGAGATATTCCGTTTCCTAAGAATATCTTGGTAGTTGCAGTCTATCGTGGCGAGCAACAATTGATACCTCGTGGCGATACTCTGATCAAAGCTGGCGATAGAATTATCTTTATGGTCAACGCTGGTCAACGTGCTAAAATAGCTAGGAAGCTGAAAGATTTGATTAATGGAATTAACTAGAAATTTGACTGCTTTTATGTTATTGTTTTAGGAGTGATTTCAGCTTTTAGACACCATGAACGGAGGTTTTACAGGTGTATAACATTATCGAAACAGTGTTGATAGTCGTTTCTATTTTGATTATTATTGCCGTATTAATGCAACCTACAAAGCAACAAGATGCTTTGAATGCATTATCTGGTGGTGGTGGTGACCTATTCAGCAACCAGAAGAAACGTGGCTTTGAAGCCTTCATGGTTAAGGTTACCTACGTTTTACTAGTATTGTTTTTCGTATGTTCACTAATACTAGTTTACTTATCATCTCACTAAGCAATTTATCCTCCTGAAGTTTGTCAGGAGGTTTTTTGTTATAAGGAGCTTTATATGAAAATTCTAAGACCAAAACCATTTTATTTTGACAGTGGTTCCAGTGCAGTGTTATTGTTACATTCATTTTCAGGGACATCTAATGATATGCGTCTCTTGGGTCGGTTTTTAGAAAGAAATGGATATACAGCTTATGCTCCAATGTTAGTTGGACATGGAACTTCTGAACCTTTAGATATCTTGCAAGAAGGATCTCCACAAGCCTGGTGGCAACAGACAAAGTCAGCAATTGATTTTTTAAAACAAGAAAATAAAACGAAAATCTATGTTTTTGGCTTGTCTTTAGGGGCTATTTTTGCCACCCAAGCAATCGAAGAACTTGATGACGTTGTCTGCGGGGGAGTATTTGGCTCACCTTTGTACAATAAAGAGTTCAATAATATAAGAAACGCCTTTATGACGTATGCCAAAAAGGTGTATTCTGTTCAACAGGGCTTAACAGATATCGAAATTGACTCTAAACTTAGAATTGTTGATTCTAAGATAGATTCGTTTTTAATGGAGATAAGAAAAGCGTCAGTAAATGTAACAGATAATCTAGCTGAAATAAAAAGACCATATTTTATTGGTCAAGGTACGAGTGATAAATTAGTAGATCCCAATGCTGCAACGGAAGTAGCAAAGGACGTTAAAACATCACAGCTACATTTATATAATGCAGGGCATGTTTTAACTATCAACAACGCTCATAATCAATTGCAGAGCGATGTTTTAAACTTTTTAGAAAATAATTGAGGATAGAAATGCCAGATAAAGAAAATAAATTAATTGCAGATATATTAGAGGTTTTCAGAAGTAATCCTGATCGCCGCTACAAATCTGAACAAATTGAAGACATTTTAAGAATGCACGGGGCATCAGCATTCAAACGTGTCGTAAAGGCTCTAGCAGTCCTAGAAGGTGAAAGCAAAATTGCTTTGACTAATAAGGATGAATTCAAGATGGCTGCACCAGAAACTGTCGTTGAAGGAACTTTTAAGGGTAATGATAAAGGTTTTGGTTTCGTAAGATATGACGAAGTTGAACCTGATGCCTTTATTGCTAGAAGCAATACCATGTTCGCTGTTAATGGAGATACAGTTGAAGTTAAGATAACTAAACCTTCAAATCCTTGGATAGATAAGGGTCCTGAAGGTGAAATCATAAAAATTGAAGAACGTTCATTGACTAAGGCAGTTGGTGAATTCCACGCTTATAGTGATGCTCAAGTTAAAAAGAGTGGTCATTACGGTTATGTTCAAAGTCATGAAAAGAAGATTGCTTCTTACATGATTTTCATTTCCGATAAGGGCTTGCACCCACAAATTGGCGATATGGTTCAAGTATCAATTGATGAATATCCAAATGCCAAGCACCCTCAAAGTATGGAAGGAACTGCTCTAGAAATCATTGGTAATAAAAATGATCCCGGTGTTGATATCATGTCAATCGTGGTCGACAACGATATCAATCCCGAATTTCCAAGTGAAGTCCTTAAAGAAGCTGAACAAATTCCTGATCATGTCTTAGATTCTGACCGTGTTGGTCGTAAAGATTTAACTGATAATATGGTTATCACAATCGATGGGGATGACTCAAAAGACTTTGATGATGCTGTCGGTTTAGATATGTTGCCAAATGGCAACTTCCATCTAGAAGTAGATATTGCCGATGTAACGCATTATGTCAAAGAAGGTTCACCATTAGATCAAGAGGCTTACGCTCGTGGTACAAGTACTTACTTGGTAGATCGAGTAATTCCAATGCTTCCATTTAGACTATCTAACGGTATCTGTTCCTTAAATCCGGGTGAAGACCGTTTGGCCCTTACTTGTGAAATGGAAATTGACCACAAGGGTAATGTTATTAATCATGAAATTTATCCTAGTGTCATTCAATCTAAATATCGTATGACTTACAACAACGTTAACGCCATTTTAAAGGGCGACGAACTGCTCAACGAAGAATATGCACCAGTTGTTCCAATGCTTAAAGAGATGGCGCAACTTCACGAAATCTTGTTCAACAAGCGTCATGAACGTGGAGCTATCGACTTTGAAGAAACTGAAGCTCAAATCATCGTTGATGAAAACGGTAAGCCAATCGACATTAAGTTGAGAGAACGTGGCACATCTGAAAAGATGATTGAATCATTTATGTTGGCCGCTAACGAAACTGTTGCCGAACACTACAATGTTAAACACGTACCATTCTTGTATCGTGTCCACGAAAAGCCCGATGAAGAAAAAGTTAAGAACTTCTTTGAATTCGCAGCCGCAATGGGTGTTCAGGTTAAAGGTAACTTAAAAGAAATCACACCTAAGATGTTCCAAAATGTTTTAGCTAGCGTTGTCGGAACACCTGAAGAACAAGTCGTAACTATTATGTTGTTGAGAAGTTTGCAACAAGCTCGTTATTCCGACGAACCTCTTGGTCACTTTGGTTTAGCTGCCAAGTACTATACGCACTTTACTTCACCAATCAGACGTTATCCTGATTTGACTGTTCACCGTATGATTCACAGTTATGCTAAGAACGGCTTTACTGATGAAGAACAAACTAAGTGGTCTAATAAACTGGACGATATTGCAACTCATACTTCAAGTCGTGAACGTGTTTCAGTTAATGCTGAACGTGCAGTTGACGATTTGAAGAAGACTGAATATATGGCTGATCAAGTTGGAAATACTTTTGATGCTGTTGTCAGTTCTGTGACAAGTTTTGGGATGTTCATTCAACTCGACAATACCGTTGAAGGTTTGATTCATATTTCAAATATGAAAGATGACTTCTATGAGTTTGATGAGAAGAGTATGTCCATGCATGGTCGTGGAACAGGTAAAATCTTTAGAGTTGGACAACCAATCAAGGTCAAACTTATCAGAGCCGATGTTGAACATCGTCAAATCGACTTTGAAAGAGTCTTAACTCCAGAAGAACAAGAGCAAGCTGATAAACGTGAAGCTGAGTTCAAGAAGAAACGTTCAAATCAACATGGTCGCGGACGCGGTGGACATGGTCGTCATAATGACCACCGTAAAAACGGCAATAATAATAACCATAAGAGACGTGGTAAATACGAAAGACGGTGATTCTTTTGAAGAAACATCATACAAAAGCTGCTAATGAAGTAGCAAACAATCGTAAAGCTCGCCATGATTATAATATTTTGGATACTTACGAAGCAGGAATTGCTTTGACTGGAACTGAAATCAAATCAGTTCGTGCCAGTAAGATGAATATTAAAGATGGATTCGTTCAAGCCAGAAATGGTGAACTTTGGTTAGAAAATGTTAATATCAGCATTTATGACCAAGGAAATATGTTCAATCATGACCCATTACGTAATCGTAAATTACTGTTGCACAAAAAAGAAATCCGCAAGATTACTTCAACTATTCAGGAAAAGGGAATTACTGTTGTACCTTTGAAAGTATATTTGAAACATGGTTTTGCTAAAGTTTTGGTTGGCGTAGCAGAAGGTAAGAAGCAATACGATAAACGTGAAACAATCAAAAGACGTGATCAAGAAAGAGAAATTCAACGTGTTCTTAAGAATGCGTATTAATCTCTTTAGATTGATCGCTTTTTTTTTTGCCAAAAATTTGGATAAATTATCTAAGTGCTTTGTCATAATTTTGGATATGATAAAATTAAATTAAATATTTCACGGGGTGCGTAATGAAGAAACTATGGGGAATTATCTTTGCTGTTTTAGGCGTGGCTATCTTTTTTCAGTCAGCAACAACAGTAAAAGCTGACGATTATACAATTAAGCAATATTTTGCTAATGCTGATATTTTAAAAAATGGCGACATTGACTTAACGCAACGAGTTACCTATCGATTCAATGGTGATTTTCATGGCGTCTACTATAACCAAGATATTCAGGGTATCAAAGGGATGTCGAAACCCCAGGTTTACTATGAAGATTCGGACCAAGATATTAAACCCTTAGTAGCATCTGATTCTGGACAAAACGATACTTTTAAAGTTACAAAAAGTAATAAGCAAGTGAATATCAAAGTCTATCACGATGTTTCATTTCAAAAAGTAACTTATATTTATAAATACAAATTGAATGGGGCAATCACTAATTATTTAGATACGGCTGAGATGAATTGGAAAATGATTGGTAGCGGCTGGGATCAAAAAATAAATAAAGCTGATTTACAAGTCAATTTGCCTCAAAAAAACGTTTCTAAGTTGCAAGCCTGGACGCATGGACCCTTAAATGGAACGACCAAAGTTAGTCAAAAAAATGGCCAGGTTAAAATGACGATAGATAATTTACCCTCAAATCAATTTGTTGAAAGTCATATTATTTTTCCAACGGCAGTGACTGCTGACAATAAAAATGTCATCAATAAAAAGGCTAAAGCTTCCGTTTTAAAACATGAAAAAAGATTAGCCCAAGCAGCCAATGCAAAAAGAAATCATAAAATTTGGATTTATCGAATCCTGATGATACTTGGATTTGCAGTTATTTTGATAATTTATCTTTATCACTTCATTTCATTGAAAAAGCATCCTACTAATAAGCATATTATTCCTACGCCATTGCATCATTTCTTCGATGAACCGAAATTTTTGCCAAGTATGACGCAAATAGTTTTAAATCACACGGATAAAGCTGATGCTCAGGCTTTAACGGCTGATTTATTGTACGAAGTCGGTCAACATCATTTAAAAATCGAGAAAATTGGAATTCATGGCAAAAATTATGAAATAACCGCCTTGACACCACCAACTAATGCATTCTTTAAGTATTTAATTGAAGAGATTGGAAATGGCGAGTCGGTTACCTTGAATCAAATCAAAGGGGTGGCTCGTTCCAGTGAAAAATTTGTGACACTCTTTGAAAATTGGTCCAAGGATGCTGCTGAGGGTAGAGAGAAGTATCTCGACTTCAAGAATATTAATATAATGGATAATTTCCGTGTGGCAGCAATTGCTAGCGATGTAATCCTCTTTATTATGATAATGATCAATATTTTGTTTGAACGACATATCTTATTATTCAGTACAATTGCAGTAATCTTAATGATTGCTGTTTGGATAATTTATTGGTATTTAAAAAAGAAAATTACTTTGTATACTGATGAAGGTGAAGTGGAGGTTAATCAAATTCGTGCTTTTAAGAGAATGTTGAACGATATCGATGATATCAAGATGGCTGAAGTCGGGGATGTGATTCTCTGGGAGCAGTTTTTGCCTTATGCAGTCGTTTTTGGAGTATCAGATAAAGTCATTAAGGCATTGAAGTTAAACTTCAGTACTGAGCAATTAGACCAATCGATGGTCATTCCATTTTATATTGGAGCAGGAGGATTTCTTGGCTCCAGTTCAACTGGCTTTCAGTCATCATTTACTAGTGCAATCACAGCCAGTGGTTCCTCAAGCGTTGTCGGTGGTTCTGGTGGATTTAGTGGCGGATCTTCGGGAGGATTTGGCGGAGGTTCCGGTGGTGGAGCTTTTTAAGACATTAAAAAAGGAGATTCCAAATTAATTTTGGAGTCTCCTTTTAATGTTTAAATTTTAATTATACATTACGACGTTTAAAATAAATAAGATTCGTTAAAACAAATAGTCCAATTATTGAAGTAATAATTCCTGAATCAGTACCAGTTTGTGGTAAAGCAGTATTTGAATCTGAAGCTTTTGAATCTGAATCGCTGCTGGATTGTCCCGGTTTAAAGGGATTAGTAATCAAACCTGCTTCTCCTTCTATTTCCTCATCATTGTTACTTGAAGGATTTTCAGGATCAACAATTACGTCTTCGTTATTGTCATCCTTATCATTACCTTCACCAGTATTTGGTTCTTCAGTATTATTGTCTTCATTATTATCTTCATCGTCTTTTACAGGTTCATTTGTTGTGAAGACATGTACAGCATCGGTAGTTGTTCCAGAAATTGTAAATGGAATCTGTGCTGTGTTCAATGTATAGCCAGTTGGAGGAGTTACTTCTTTGAAGTAATAATTGCCCTTTGCTAATTCGCCAACATTTATTTGACCAGCTCCATTAGTAGTTAAACCTGATTTAATTGGAGTATCCGAACCTTCTTGATACAGGTCATAAACAGCACCAGCTAGTGGGGTATTATTTTCATCGGCACTAGTTTTAGTTAAAATCACCGATCCTAGAATCTCGTTACCATTGCCACTACCAGAATTGCTATTTCCAGTGACGCTGCCATCGGCTACTCCAGAATTAGTTTCGCCAGAGGTTCCGCCACCCCATGTGAAGTCAGCGTGGTTTTTAAATTTAGTTCCATTTTCAGCATCAGCTGGATTATTGATTTTTGTTTGGAAAGTTACGGCATAAAATTGATTGTTGGAAAGTCCATTTAAAGTAAAGCCGCTACCAGAAGTTTCTTGTAAATTGTAGTCGCCATTACTTAGCAATTGACCTTTCTTATAGTAACCAGGTGATGACCAGTAAGCTTCATAAACATTGACAGTACCATCAACGTAAGTTTGTCCAGAACTAGGGTCGATAAAATCTTTGACCGTTAAATTAGGAAAATTTTCGCTATTGCGGTTGACTAGAATCGTCCAAGTTATAATTGCGTTGCCATTGGCATCTTTTCCAATGACTCCCTTTTTTGAGAAGTCGGCATCAGATGAAACTAAAGTCATATTGTCAGTGAAATTTCCAATCGTTACATCATTGTTTCCTACAACAGCGTCTTTTCCGGGTTGAACTCCGGTACCGATATTGATTTCACCAGCAAAATCGGTTTTATTTTCAACATTTTCGTTGAAAGTAACGGTCATACTATTTGAACTTTTGTTAAGGACGGCAGTACCAATCACATTATTATCACTATCATAGATAGAAATTCTTTCGCCATCTTTAGTAACCTTTAATGTATCTGGAAAATCAACTGTCCAAGTATCGCCATTTTGCAGTTGAGTATTTGCAGGTACTTTCCAGTCAAGCGTTAAATTAACATCGCTTGCTGTACCATAATCTTTTTGAGCTATCGACATTCCACTTAAAAGGTCATTAGTTTGGTAATCAGTTGCAGCCTCTGTAGTATTGGTCTGGCTATTGAAAATAAGAATCAAGCCCAATATTGCAAAAGCAACGACAAAAAATCTTCGTAAATATTTCCCCATTATTCTTCCCCTTTCTTTTTCAATACAATTCTAATTATAGAGGCAATAATAGTTTTTAAACAGGGGGTGGGGAAAAGAAAAAAGAAAACTTTATATTTAATTAAAAGCCTGATTAATCGGAGATTATCCGCTATCATAAGGCACCATATCTTGTGAAATTTGAGAAATCTATACAATATATAGATTAGAAGTGATATCATTATGAATGTTGTTTTTTTTACAAATTAAGATATTTAAATGAGGTATGGAGGAGAATAATGATGATCGTATTGAGCGGCGCAATTGGAGCCGGAAAAAGTTCATTGGCAACGGTTTTATCAGAACATTTAGGAACAGAGGCTTTCTATGAACAGGTTGATAATAACCCCGTTTTGCCACTATTTTATAAGGATCCTAAGAAGTATGCATTCTTATTACAAATTTACTTTTTGAACAAACGTTTCGAATCAATCAAGAAAGCGATGGTCCAAGATAATAATGTCTTAGACCGTTCGATCTATGAAGATTCACTATTTTTCCATATGAACGCTGATATGGGAAGAGCCACTCCACAAGAAGTAAAAGTTTACGATGAACTATTGGCTAACATGATGCAAGAATTACCATATGCTGCTGCAAAAAAAGCACCTGACTTATTAGTACACTTGGATATTTCTTACGATACAATGATTCACCGTATCGAAAAACGTGGACGTTCATATGAACAACCAGAACAAGATCCAACTTTGCCTGAATATTATAAGCAATTGCTTAGCCGTTATGATGGCTGGTATGACGATTATGATTACAGTCCAAAGATGAAGATTGATGGCGACAAGTATGACTTTGTTGAAAACCCTGAAGATCGTCAAAAGGTTTTGGATTTGATTGATGAACAATTACGTGCTCGCGGAACACTAAAATAGAAATTGATTAAGTTAAACAAAGACGCTACAGCAATCAAAGACGATTGCTGTGGTTTTTTTGTTACTTGCGAGTCGATTCAAAATAAGATAACCTATTAGAGGCAGTTTGCACTGGTAACCTGCTTTAATTAAAACAGTGGAGGGTTTTATTTTGAATAATTTGAAAACAAGGGATATTACACAATTAGCTTTGATTGCTGCACTTTATGTAGCAGTGACGATTGCTCCTGTAATTTCAGCTTTTTCGTATGGCCAGATTCAATTTCGAGTTTCAGAAATATTAATGTTGTTGCCATTCTTCAATCATAAATACAGCTGGTCATTGATCATTGGTTGTTTCATTTCGAACATTTTTAGTGCTTCTTTAGGAGTATATGATCTGATATTGGGGACTTTGGCAACTGCCATCGCTTGCTTGATCATCACTAAGATTCCTAAAAATGTTAAGTGGCTCTGGACTGTTCCAGTTGTTTGTGCCGTGGTAAATGGAATTATCGTTGGTGCTGAATTACATTTTGTGTTGAATTTGCCATTTTGGTTAAATTTTGTCACTGTTGGATTAGGAGAATTAGTTGTTGTCGCAATCGGCGCAATTATTTTCTATTTCTTGATGCAGAATCAAAATTTCAACAAATTAATCAATTAAGACAGTGAGAGGGAAGTGATTCCCTCTTTTTTTTGTTATAATCTATTCTATAAAGATTGTGAGGAGATGTGTTTATATGAATATCGGAATCTTTACCGATACATACTTCCCTCAAGTAAGTGGGGTAGCTACATCAATCCAGACATTAAAGAGTGACTTAGAAAGAAAAGGTCATTCAGTCTATATTTTTACTACAACTGACCCTAAAGTTTCTAAGAAGACAATTGAACCTAATATTTTTCGCTTAGCCAGTGTACCGTTTATTTCGTTTACGGACCGGAGAATTGCGATTCGGGGAATGTTTCATGCGGTTGATTTAGCTAAGGAATTAAAATTGGATATAATTCATACACAAACTGAATTTTCACTAGGTATGATGGGTAAATTTGTTGCTAAGCAATTAAAGATTCCCTTCGTTCACACATACCACACAATGTATGAAGATTATTTGCACTATGTTTTAAATGGACATTTATTAAAACCTTATCACGTTAAGCAGATGACACGCTTGTTTTTAAAAAATGCTTCTGGAGTCGTTGCTCCAAGTAAGCAAGTTAAAGAGACGATGGATAGGTATGGTATTAAAGCACCAGTTTCAATTATTCCAACTGGAGTCGATTTATCCGAATATACTAAACCAGTTAACGCTTCAGCTGTTCGTGAACGATTGGGTATTTCTGAAGATACGCCAGTGATTTTGATGTTAAGTCGAATAGCTCTAGAGAAAAAAATTGATCACATGTTGAAGTCAATGCCAGAGCTACTCAAATATAATCCTGAAATTATGTTGGTTATTGTTGGCGATGGTCCTGACATGGATGAATTAGTTCAGATGACTCAAGATTTAGGTATTAGCGATAACGTTATTTTTACCGGCGAAGTAGCACATGACCAAATTTTGCCTTATTATCATATGGCTAATCTTTTTGTATCATCAAGCGATACAGAATCGCAAGGCTTGACTTATATTGAGGCAATTGCTTCTGGAACAAAAATCGTTGTGAGAAGTGCACCTTACACTGATTCATTACTGACTGATCCATCAGTTGGCGTAACATTCAGCGAAGATGACCAGTTAGTACCTAAAATTAAGACCTATTTAGACCATCCCAAGTCTTTTGATGATCGTGAAGCTCGTCAAAAGGTATTGTATGGCATTTCATCAGATGGATTTGGCAATTCGATATTAGATTTTTATCGTCATGCTGAAGATTACTTCATAAGAGAAAAACTTTCAGATTCATCAATTGATCCAGAGGAGTATTCTAATGATTAAGATAAATATGTTTTCATCGGCTGATAAAGTAGCTGGACAAGGCGTTGGTAGTGCGTATTTAGAATTGATCAATTTGTTAAAAGAACGCTTTAGCGATGAATTTCAAATTAAGATCAATGATTATCACGCAAGCGACTTAAGTCACTATCACACAATTGATCCACAGTTTTATTTGTCGACATTTTCTAAGAAACGCGGACGTAAGATTGGCTATGTTCATTTCTTGCCAGAAACACTGGAGGGCAGCATTAATTTACCAAAGCCCGCAAGAAAAATTTTTTACAATTATGTGATTAGTTTTTATAAGCGTATGGACCAAATTGTCGTGGTCAATCCAACCTTTATTGATAAATTGGTTGCCCATGGCTTAGATCGAAAGAAAATCAAATATATTCCTAACTTCGTTTCCACTGATAATTTCTATGAAAAAACAGCTGAAGAGAAAGCAGCTTTTAGAAAGAAAATCGGTATTCCTGAAAATAAATTTGTCGTCTTTGGCGATGGTCAGGTTCAAGAGCGTAAAGGGATTGATGATTTTTACCACTTAGCTGAAATGAATCCTGATATTCAATTTGTTTGGGCAGGAGGCTTTTCCTTTGGTAAAATTACTGATGGATATGATCGTTATAAAGATATGATTGAAAATGCTCCCAGCAATATGAAGTTTACTGGAATAGTCAATCGCAATGACTTAGTGAATTATTATAATATTTGCGATATTTTCTTGTTGCCTTCATATGATGAATTGTTCCCAATGTCAGTTCTAGAGGCATTCAGTTGCGGGGCACCTGTTTTGTTGCGTGACCTTGATTTATATCGAGCAATTATTGACGGGTATTATCAAAAAGCTGAGGGCTTTTCCGAGATGAATGCTTTTATCAATAAAGCTAATCAGAATCGTTCTATTTTAAATGATTTCAAGCAAAAATCACGAGCAGCTTCCAAACAATACTCTGAAGATAATTTGAGTAAAATTTGGCATGAGTTCTATATGGACCAATATAAAATTGCCAAACAGGATAGATAATGAATAGAAAACAAATTGCAGCACTCTTTGTCATGCTGGGGTTAGGAATCAGTATTTTCTGGTGGGAAGCTCGAAAAATTGATTTCAATTCCTTAGTTTCGACTTTTAAGAATTTGAATTATTTTTGGCTTGCAGTAGCCTTTTTATCGATTTTACTGTCGTATGGCGTTGAAGCGTTAGTTTTGCATACTTTATTAAAGAAGAAGGAAGATCGAAAATTTGGCTGGTGGGAAATGTATCGAATTCCACTTATTCAAGCCTTGTTTAATGCAATCACACCTTTTTCTTCAGGTGGACAGCCAGCTCAATTAGTTGGTTTAATGCAATTAAAAATTGATGGTGGTAGAGCAAGTTCAGTTTTGCTAATGAAATTTGTTATTTATCAAGCAATGGTTTTAGTCAACTTCATAATTGCAATGGTAGTTAGTTTTCGAAGCGTTGCCAGACATTTTTCCGGATTAGCGACCTTGATTGTCTTTGGAATGGTGATTCACGTTGTGACCATTTCTTTTCTATTAATGATTATGTATTATTATGATTTTACGAAAAAAATGGTCCAAATCATTCTGAAACCGATTTTATTTTTTCTTAAAGAGGAAAAACGTGATAAAATTTTACAGTCAGCTACAAATAGTATTGACAGTTTCTATAAAGAAAGTTTAGTTTTGAAGCGAGAGAAGAAAAAAGTTGTCAAAGCGTCGTTATTAACGATTGTTCAGCTTTTTTTGTATTATTTTGTAGTTTACTTTGTTTTATTGGCATTGAATTGTGATCATGTAAATATTGTTGATGTATTAGTTATGCATATTATGATTGTAATGATTGTCTCAATCTTCCCAATTCCTGGTGGATCAGGTGGGGCAGAATTCAGTTTTAAGACACTCTTTGCTGGATTTATACCTTCTCCTTCAGGTCTTGTTTTGGGAATGTTTTTATGGAGATTTATTACGTATTATTTAGGGATGTTCTTGGGGATTATTGCTGTTTCGAAGAAACCAAAAATTGAACAACAAGTTGCTAATAAATCTATGGAGCGAAAACAATGAAGCGTATTACGAAATCAATTTCTAATTTTTTAAATACTAGGCTAGGTTTTGTGATCCTAGCGGTATTTTTATATACCCTGAAAACTATTTATGCTTATGAAAATAAGTTTAATTTAGGCGTTAAGGGTTCTATCCAAACATTTTTGATGATTATCAATCCAATTCCTATCATGTTGCTTTTATTTGGAATTGCCTTGTACATGAAAGGAAGAAAGTCTTATATCTTCCTTTTGATTGTTGACTTCTTGGATACTGTTTGGCTATTCTCGAATATCTTATATTATCGAGAGTTTTCAGACTTTTTAACAATGGTGTTGATCAAAGGCTCAGGCTCAGTTTCTAATAACTTGGGTAAAAGTATTATGGGAATCGTCAAACCGACTGATTTTCTAGTTTTTATTGATGTCTTAGTATTGATATTATTGTTGGCATTCCATGTTATTAAAATGGATGTCAAACGTCTCAATTGGAGAATTCCAGTTTTGGTCAGTTCTCTAGCAGTTTTATTATTCGGAGCTAATTTAACTCTTGCTGAAAGTGATCGGTCACAGTTATTGACTAGAACTTTCGATAATAATTATATTGTGAAGTATTTAGGTCTAAATGTTTTTAATATTTATGACATGGTTAAGACTACAAAAACTAATGCTGTTAAATCACAGGCTAAGAGTTCTGATATTGATTCGATTGAAAAATATATGAAGAATAATTATGTTCAACCTAATGTTGAATACTCTGGTGTTGCAAAGGGTAAGAATGTCTTCATCATTCACTTGGAAAGTTTGCAACAATTTATGATTGATTATAAGTGGGATGGACAAGAAGTTACGCCTAATCTGAATAAGATTTACCACGAAAACGATACCTTGAGTTTTGATAATTTCTTTAATCAAGTTGGACAAGGTAAAACAGCTGATGCGGAATTGATGCTTGAGAATTCACTCTTTGGATTATCAGAAGGATCAGCAATGGTTACGGATGGTACTTCGAGTACCTTCCAAGCTGCTCCAGCAATTCTTGATCAAGATGGATACACGACCGCCTCATTCCATGGGGATGTGCCAAGTTTTTGGAATCGTGATAATACTTATAAGTCATGGGGCTATGATTACTTCTTTAGTTCTAACTACTTTAAGCAGAAGAAGGATTACAACGTTGGCTATGGTATGAAGGATAAGATTTTCTTGAAAGATTCGGCTAAGTATATCGAGCAATTGCCACAGCCTTTCTATGCAAAATTGATTACGGTTACGAATCACTATCCTTACACCTTGGATAAGAAGAACCAAAGTATCAGTAAGACCAAGACCGGTGACAGTACCGTTGATGGGTATGTCCAAACAGCTCATTATCTTGATCAGTCTATTGGTGAATTTATGAATTGGCTTAAAGAAACCGGTTTAGAAAAGAATAGTATGGTCGTCTTATATGGTGATCACTATGGAATTTCCAATAACCACAATAAAGCTATGGCTAAGTTAACTGGTATTAAAGGATTTAATGACTTTAATGATGCTCAATACCAACGTGTACCATTTATGATTCACATGGATGGACTAAAAGGTGGTATTAACCATACTTATGGTGGTGAGATCGATGTCTTGCCAACACTATTGAATCTTCTTGGAATCGATAATAAGAATATGATTCAATTTGGTAGTGACTTGTTATCAAGTGAACACTCGCAAGTCGTGGCATTTAGAAATGGTGACTTTGTCTCGCCAACAGTAACTAAGGTCGGAAGTACGTACTATAATACAAAGACTGGTAAAGTAGATAAGAATATCTCCCAGGCTGAAAAGTCTAAATTATCTAATAAGGTTACAACAGAGCTATCATTATCTGATAGGGTTATTAATGGAGATCTATTGAGGTTCCATAAACTACCAGGATTTACTACTGTTAACACAAAAGATTACTCTTATAAGAAGAGTAAGGCTCTTAAGAAGCTTAAGAAGGCTCAAAAGAAGAACGGAACTAGTTTACTAGCACAAAATGATAATAAGTCCATGCTTGACTTGTATCAGACTGACGCGCCAGAATTAAGTTCTAATAAGTAAATAAAGGCACTGGAAGCAGAGAAGCTTTCGGTGTCTTTTTGTGTACAAAGAGGTTAAAAGCGTGATAGTATTATGAAATACGAGGGTAAGACTGATTAATTTACAAAAAAATCAACTTTTTTGTAAAAAAGGGTTGCGTCCCTCTTATCTAATTGGTAATATATATATCTTGTTGTTGCGACAGAGCAATGGCGACAAGGCTTTGCGAGTTTATCTCTTGGCTTTATCGCTTCAAATAATTTTAAAAAAGTTATTGACTTGGTCTTGTAACTTCGATATGATTATTAAGTTGTCTGTTAGACATCACCTAACATCTTATCAATTCGTTGATATCTTGTTAGAAAAATTATTTTAAAAAAGTTCTTGACATTAACTTGTCGGCTTGATAAACTAATTAAGTCGCTGATGAGCGTAAGCGCTTAATCAGCTGGTAGATCTTTGAAAACTGAACAAAGTTTTAACACTAAATTGTGTAGGCCAACATTTATTTGTTGGAATACAACGAAGTCAATTCGCTAGTAATATTTTTTATGAGTCACAAACTTTTAATATGAGAGTTTGATCCTGGCTCAGGACGAACGCTGGCGGCATGCCTAATACATGCAAGTCGAACGAGCTTTCCTGATGATTGATGCTTGCATCATGAATCAG
>NZ_VDFP01000079.1 GCF_009600985.1 Companilactobacillus halodurans | reverse complement strand
AAAGTTTCTATAAAAACTTTGCTTTCCTGCCTAACGGCGAGTGAAAAAGCGGTCAAGCTGGCTCAGCTTGGACGGGGTTCGGGGCGTCAGCGCCCGAATTAATGTGGCTTGCCACACCTTTTAAGCAACGAACAGCGTGAGGCGCAAGGAGCTGTGCGACTGGAGCTTAATGTGAGCCGTTTTTTGGCTCACTCCTTTGTGTTTTTTGCTTCTAGGTTTTGCCCTCGTACAGTGGTGCCTCTTTTAAATCTCTTTTATAAACCTCTTTTAAACCTCTTTTAAGGGTATGTTCCACGTTACTCTCCCAAGTGTTTCACAAATGTTTGGGGGTCCAATTGTCTGTTTATAGGGGTCCAATTGTCTGTTTATAGGGGTCCAATTGTCTGTTTATGGGGGTCCAATTGTCTGTTTATGGGGGTCTCGTCTTGAGGTTCCGGCCTTGATATGGTAGCCTCTGATTTAGGAGGTGGTTTTTTGAGCAACGAACTAGTTAAATATGACCCTGAATTAAATACCATTCCGTTACGTAAATTTACCCCAGTTGAAATGAATTTATTTTTTTCAATTATTTCTCGTATGCGTGATAAGGGAGATCAAACAGTCCGTTTTTCTTTTGACCAATTAAAAGAACTTAGCAACTATAAGCCGACTGCGAATAAAAGATTTATTGATGATATTGAGAATACATACCAAAAAATCCTCGGTCTTAGGTTTGGTTGTAGAAGTAAAGATGGGCTTGATAGAGAAATGTTTGTCATGTTCACTCGATTTGAGATTAAGGGTTCAGCAAAAGTCCCTTATGTTGATATTCAAATTTACCCCAAGGCATTGAAACTTCTAAATAATCTTGAAAGTTGGGTTCGATATGCTTTAACAGAGTTTAGAGATCTAAAGAGTAGTTATGCAAAAACAATGTTTCGTCTCCTTAAACAATTTCGAACTACTGGTTATGCTTACTTTTCCAAAGCAGATTTTGATGAGTTGCTTGATATTCCAAAAACTTATCGGCAAGGCGACATTAACAAAAAAGTGATAAAACCAATCAAAGAAGAACTTACCCCCCTATTTCGTGGGCTAACTGTCCGCAAGAAATACGGTAAAGGGCGAGGAAAGCCTGTTATTGGCTATTCTTTTGCATGGAAACCTGAACGCAAAGATGCCGAAGATGTCCACGTCAGCAAGACTGAACGCCTGAACAAAGCCAAATTCAATATCGAGCACAATGGCGAACTGTCCGACAAAGAAAAATGGCGGGCAATTGATAAAATCAAAGGTCTCAAGCTAGGAACGACCGAAGCGGAACATAATAAACAAGAACAAGAGACGCGCGAAGAACAGATTCGTGCAGAGGAGCGACAAAAAATACTCGAAAAACTACGAAACGGAGGATTACTCTAACGGGGTGGTTTGAAGTTGTGCGTATTTGGGAAAATGGGCAACTTCAAATCAAAATCAATGAAGATTTTGCGCCATTTCTGTTGCAATTAAAAGATAAAGGGCACTACACCCAATACTTACTCGTTGATACCGTTAAACTGAAAAGTAAATATTCTATTTTGCTTTATAAACTCATGCGTGAAGCTGATAAAGATAACGGTAGTTCAATTGCCATTGTCCAAGGAACGCCTGATGAGTGGAAAGAATGGCTAGGTGCGCCAGAAAGTTATACCTATGGACGATTGAAAGATAATATTTTAAACCCAGCAATTGAAGAAATTAACCTTGAAATTGGGGATATGGACTTAGAGTTATTTCAAACACGCCGTGGTCGCGCGGTAGTTCAAGTGGAAATTCACAATAATTTCATTCGAAACAAACGGTATTAATTCAGGGGGGAAATGATGAATATAATAAAAAGAGGGATACCGCTCTAGCCTCCACAGCTCACGGCATCCCTACATTTAGCAAAACAACCAACCATTTGAAAGGAAGTAAGAAGCATGAACAAACCAGATTTATTAGTA
>NZ_VDFP01000078.1 GCF_009600985.1 Companilactobacillus halodurans | reverse complement strand
TCGGCATAGCGTGAGCTATTAAGCCGACCATTCGACAAGTTTTGGGATTGTTAAGGGTTCCGAGGCTCAACGTCAATAAAGCAATTGGAATAAAGCAATCTTGGCTTAATGACCTTTATGCTTTTCTTTTGCTTTTTGTTTTTTGATTTTACGTTTTCGTGTTTTTTCTTCTTCTTTTTGAAGCTTGTTTCTTTTTTTAGAACTTTTTTTATTGAGTTCTTGCTCTTTTTTTAATGCCTCTTGTGATTGAGTGGTAATCACTTTTTTCTTTTGCTCTTTTGCTACCTGTCGTTGCAATCTTTTTGGATTAATTTTTTTATCAGATGACTTACGTTTAGTTTTTACCTTGCTTTTATTTACTAAATTTAAAAGGTCTTTGTCTATGAATTTTAAAATAGTTTCTCTATCAGGTTCTGTGCCAAATGTATATTTAGCAAAAACTGATTTTTGATTTTCTGTATATTCAACTAATCCGATAAAAAATTGTCCATCATGAAAAATTGTAAGTTTCATGTTGTCCCTCCTCTGTTTTAAATGAAATGAAGGACGACCTGAGGAGGAAGGTTACTGACAAAATTTATACTTTGCATTGGGACTACCAACCCAATTGTGTTTTTACATTTCATATTTTGATATTAACAAAATAATATCGTGGTTTAGAAACGAGTTGAAAACGAGTTTCTTCTTGTCTTGATACTATATAGAAATAACTCGATTTTAAAATTATAGCTGTAATCCTTGGTATGTAAGGGATTATAGCTATTTTTCTTGTTGAAAGGAATTTTTGACATAAAAAAACCCCAGTAGTATGATTAAAGCGTCTACTCAATAAACAACTACTGGAGGTCTCTTTATATGCAATATAATACTACTAGATGTATAGACGAAAATCAAGATAACGAAACACTTAAAGATATGACGAAAAGTGGGAAACAACGCCCATGGAGAGAAAAGAAGATAGATAATGTAAGTTATGCAGATATACTGGAAATTTTAAAAATAAAAAAGGCTTTTAATGTAAAACAATGTGGTAACGTCTTAGAGTTCAAGCCGACTGATGAAGGTTATTTGAAGTTACATAAGACATGGTTTTGTAAGTCGAAACTCTGCCCAGTTTGTAATTGGAGGCGTGCTATGAAAAATAGTTATCAAGCTCAAAAAGTGATTGAAGAAGTTGTTAAAGAAAAACCAAAAGCGCGTTGGTTATTTTTAACACTTTCAACGAAAAATGCGATAGATGGGGATACTTTAGAACAAAGTTTGAAACATTTAACGAAAGCATTTGATAGGTTAAGTAGATATAAAAAAGTGAAGCAAAATCTTGTTGGGTTTTTGCGTTCAACGGAAGTAACAGTTAATAAAAATGATGGTAGTTATAATCAACATATGCATGTTTTATTATGTGTTGAAAATAGTTATTTTAAGAATAAAGCTAATTATATAACTCAAGAAGAATGGGTTAATTTATGGCAAAAAGCATTACAAGTAAATTATCGACCCGTAGCAAATATTAAAGCGATCAAACCAAATCAAAAAGGCGATAAAGATATTCAAGCAGCTATCAAAGAAACCTCTAAATATTCGGTTAAGTCATCTGATTTTTTAACTGATGATGATGAAAGAAATCAAGAAATCGTGAATGATTTAGAAAAAGGTTTATATCGAAAACGTATGTTGAGTTATGGTGGTTTGCTTAAACAAAAACATAAGATTTTAAATTTAGATGATGCCGAAGATGGCAATTTGATTAATACAAGTGACGAAGATAAAACAACAGACGAAGAAGAAAAAGCACATTCAATTACGGCAATTTGGAATTTTGAAAAACAAAATTATTATTTAAAAGATTTGAAACGTTAGCTAAAAAGCTAGCGTTTTTTTATGTCTTTTTGCCCCTGCGGGAACTATAGCGTTCAACCGGCATGGTTGACCAGTTTTCATGTTAACTTTTAAGTTTGCATGTAAATGGGCAGT
>NZ_VDFP01000077.1 GCF_009600985.1 Companilactobacillus halodurans | reverse complement strand
AGGAGCTACCAACTGGACTGTATCTAAATCATGTTTCATGTCGGTTTCCTCGCTATCATTTAGTTTCGTACTTGTTTCTTTTAAACATCTCGAATTATACAGGGATTGTTTTGAAAGCGCATTACCTCAGATCCTTCTAGGTATCAATTCCACACAGTGAAACATGTTCCACTACAAATTTTGTCAAAAAAAGTACATCAAAAGATGTACTTTTAAAATAGTTTAAAAGAATTATTCATGTAAATTTGAGCCCCTTGAATCAATGGTTTTCTTGTACCAATTGAAGGAGTCCTTTTCGATTAATCTTCCTGAGCCCTTGCCGTAGTTATCATAATCAACATATATAAATCCATATCTTTTATCCATTTCAGCAGTCCCCGCACTAATAATATCAAAAGGTGCCCAAGAACAATATGCAAATATATTTGCACCATTATTGATTGCCTTTAAAACAGCAGCCAAATGTTTTTTAGTATAATCAATTCTATACTCGTCATGAATTTTATTATCTTTAGTTAATACATCATTAAATCCGAAACCATTTTCACCAATCATTATTGGAATTTGATATCTGTCCCAGTATTGTGACAAACATATATATAGTCCTTTAGGATTGATTCCCCATCCCCATTCGTTGGCATTTATATATGGATTTGGCTCTACACTTGCTGGATTCATATTATCTTTTTTAGAATCTATCACATTAGAATAATAGTAACTAACACATAGAAAATCAGCAGTATTTTCATTAATAACAGTTAATTCTGAATCCAAAATATCCAATTTTATATCATTAGCCTTAAAATAGTTCAAAGCATATTGAGGATACTTTCCCCTAATTAAAACATCGCTGAAGAAATACTGCATTCTATTTCTTTCAAAATTCAATTCAGTATCTTCTGGAGATGGTGTCATTGGATACGTCGTATAATCTGCCATCATAACTCCCATCTTCAATGTTGAATCCAATTCGTGTGCAAATTTTGTTACAGTTGCCGATGCGACAAATTGGTGATGAATTGCCTGATACTTAACTTTTTCATAATTATCCACTTTATCATAAATAACACCCAAAGAGGCAAACGCTTCTAAATGAACTAAATTAATTTGATTAATTACAATCCAATACTTCACTAAATCATGATATCTATTAATAATTACTTTGCTATATTTAACAAAAAGATCAATCAACTTATGATTTGCCCATCCACCATATTTAGTAACCAATTTCAATGGCAATTCATAGTGGTTAATAGTTACAATTGGCTCAATTCCCTTTTTTTTCATATATTCAAAGAGATCTTGATAAAACTTTAGCCCATCTTCCAGCGGCTCATCGTCATCTCCGTTAGGAAATATTCTTGTCCACGCAACTGATAACCGCAAAACTTGACAATCCATTTCAGATAACTTATCAATATATTCCTTATATCTATCATAAAAATGAACAGCATTTCTCTTTGGATAATAGAAGTCTCCATTAATATACTCATCAAAAGTATTAGAATCCATATTATTAAAATACAATTTCTTTTTGTCAACTCCAGGTAAATATGGTTGAATATCAGCAGTACTTAATCCTTTTCCATCCTTATCGAACGCACCTTCGGCTTGATTTGCGGCAATAGCACCGCCGATTAGAAAGCCTTTTGGAAATAAATCACTCATTTAATTACACTCCTTAAACATTATTTTTAAAATTTCTATAAATTTATAAATCATATTAATTTCTGTGGAAACTGTCATTAAAGTGTCCTGTGCATGTGCAAATAATGGTGAATATTCGTATTCTTCTCCACCCGCTTCAGCCTGAATGACCTCTGTCTGCGCATTATGTGCTTGAACAATTTCACTATTTGATTCTTTCATTTTATTAACAGAATCTTCGAATTTTCTATCTTTTGCTAAGTCAAAAGCTTCATTTGCTAAATTTCTAGCATTTCCAGCATGAATAATCAGTTTCATTGCAATACTATTTAAGCTA
>NZ_VDFP01000076.1 GCF_009600985.1 Companilactobacillus halodurans | reverse complement strand
CCAGCACCGGGCAGGCGTCAGCCCCTATACATCACCTTACGGTTTAGCAGAGACCTGTGTTTTTGATAAACAGTCGCTTGGGCCTATTCACTGCGGCTCTCCTGGGCGTTAACCCTAAAGAGCACCCCTTCTCCCGAAGTTACGGGGTCATTTTGCCGAGTTCCTTAACGAGAGTTCGCTCGCTCACCTTAGAATTCTCATCTTGACTACCTGTGTCGGTTTGCGGTACGGGCACCACAATTCTAGCTAGAGGCTTTTCTTGGCAGTGTGAAATCAACGACTCGAGGAAACAATTTCCTCTCCCCATCACAGCTCAATCTTAAGAGTGCCGGATTTGCCTAACACTCAATCTCACTGCTTGGACGTACAATCCAATCGTACGCTTCGCCTATCCTACTGCGTCCCCCCATCGCTTAAAACGAATAATGGTGGTACAGGAATATCAACCTGTTATCCATCGCCTACGCCTATCGGCCTCAGCTTAGGACCCGACTAACCCAGAGCGGACGAGCCTTCCTCTGGAAACCTTAGTCAATCGGTGGACGGGATTCTCACCCGTCTTTCGCTACTCACACCGGCATTCTCACTTCTAAGCGCTCCACATGTCCTTGCGATCATGCTTCAACGCCCTTAGAACGCTCTCCTACCATTGTCCTTACGGACAATCCACAGCTTCGGTAATATGTTTAGCCCCGGTACATTTTCGGCGCAGTGTCACTCGACTAGTGAGCTATTACGCACTCTTTAAATGATGGCTGCTTCTAAGCCAACATCCTAGTTGTCTGGGCAACGCCACATCCTTTTCCACTTAACATATATTTTGGGACCTTAGCTGGTGGTCTGGGCTGTTTCCCTTTCGAACACGGACCTTATCACCCGCGTTCTGACTCCCAAGTTAAATTGATTGGCATTCGGAGTTTGTCTGAATTCGGTAACCCGATAAGGGCCCCTCGTCCAAACAGTGCTCTACCTCCAATAATCATCACTTGAGGCTAGCCCTAAAGCTATTTCGGAGAGAACCAGCTATCTCCAGGTTCGATTGGAATTTCTCCGCTACCCACAACTCATCCGCTCACTTTTCAACGTAAGTCGGTTCGGTCCTCCATTCAGTGTTACCTGAACTTCAACCTGGTCATGGGTAGATCACCTGGTTTCGGGTCTACGACCAAATACTCAACGCCCTATTCAGACTCGCTTTCGCTACGGCTCCACATTCACTGCTTAACCTTGCATCAAATCGTAACTCGCCGGTTCATTCTACAAAAGGCACGCCATCACCCATTAACGGGCTCTGACTACTTGTAAGCACACGGTTTCAAGTTCTATTTCACTCCCCTTCCGGGGTACTTTTCACCTTTCCCTCACGGTACTGGTTCACTATCGGTCACTAGAGAGTATTTAGCCTTGGGAGATGGTCCTCCCAGATTCCGACGGAATTTCTCGTGTTCCGTCGTACTCAGGATCCACTCAAGAGTGAACAAACTTTCGACTACAGGATTATTACCTTCTTTGATTCATCTTTCCAGATGATTCGTCTAGTCTGTTCTTTTGTAACTCCGTATAGAGTGTCCTACAACCCCAACAAGCAAGCTCGTTGGTTTGGGCTCTTCCCGTTTCGCTCGCCGCTACTCAGGGAATCGATTTTTCTTTCTCTTCCTGCGGGTACTAAGATGTTTCAGTTCTCCGCGTCTGCCTTCAGATATGCTATGTATTCACATATCGATAACACGACATAACTCGTGCTGGGTTTCCCCATTCGGAAATCTCTGGATCAAAGCTTACTTACAGCTCCCCAAAGCATATCGTCGTTAGTAACGTCCTTCGTCGGCTTCTAGTGCCAAGGCATCCACCGTGCGCCCTTAATAACTTAATCTTTTTTGACTTTCAACACGAACAAGTCGGTTGAAAACCCAAAATGTTATTAATCTGTGAGTGTTCTTTCGAACACTAGCGATTATTTCTTTTTGAATTCAAAGCTTGTTAAAAAACTCTAAATCACTCGG
>NZ_VDFP01000075.1 GCF_009600985.1 Companilactobacillus halodurans | reverse complement strand
AGATGGTCAATTAAGTATCACAGAGCGTAACTTTTCAAAACATCAGTGGGAAGTAGGTCAGAGTGCCAAAATTATTTTGACATTACCTCCTAAAACTTTAAATCATCTTCAAATTGAACAGTTGAATGGAACGTTGAAATTGAATGATTTAACTGTTAAAGATTTACAATTACAACATTCTAATGGGACGACCATTGCTCGTAAATTAACGATTACAGGTCATGGTGAATTGGATAAACACAATGGACGGACTGATTTATATCAGTTAACTAGTGATGGTTTGGATGTTTCAGTTAAGTCTGGTCAGTTCAAATTAAACGGCATCAAAAAAGCTGGCAGTGGGCAACGTTATCGTGAAAATGGTAGTCATCCATTAGTTATCAAGAGTGGATCAGGGCAAGTTCGTATCGCTCAGTAAAATGTAACTTTTTCCGTTAAAAACAAACGAGACTAGCAACCCAAAAATCGGGTTACTAGTCTCGTTTGTTTTAATGCTCAAGAGCTGAATATGTTTCGTTTCACTTTTAATAAATTTTTGTATCACGAATATCTTTCAAAATCTTCAATGAACCATCTTTGTAACTGAGGAATCCGTAAACGGCAACCCCAATCAAACCACAGATGATAATAACGATAGTAGCACCAATCTTAGTGGCGTCAGAAATAACTTTCACAACCAAGAAATCAGCGATAACCACGACAACTAGCATGATTAAGCCATCGATGAAAATCTTGAATAATTTTTTGGCAAGTTCTTTATCAACGACGTTAAATTGCTTGTTGATCAAACGGAAAGCAAAATGTCCCATAACCATGAAAGCAATTGTTGAGGCCGCTAGAGGTCCATAAACGCCCATAGCGAGAGTTAATGGTAGTTGTAAGACAATTTTAAGTAGGTATGCAATTACCAGGTAGACAAGTGATTTTTTGACATGGTGAGAAACTTGCAAAATGTTTTCCAAAATTAGGAAGACACAGTAGAAGAAAGCTTCCAAACAAGAAACCATCAAAACTTTGGAACCAAGAATACTTTGGTCGTAGAAAACGAAAACAGTCCAAAGTTGACGACTGATAGCAATCATACCGAAAGTAGCGGGCAAGATGATGAACAAGGTAAATTGAACGATATTACGCATCAATTTTTGAATTTGTTCGGAACCGACTTGACGGCTGACCATTGCTGAAAGTGCGGGAATAACTGATGCAGAAACTGAAATAGCTAGAGAAACTAGGACCATGATCAACTTGTTAGCTTGGAAGCCAAACATCGCATATAGATCATCGATGGTTTTTTGACTGGCATGTAGAATCAGTTCATAAATCCAAGTAAATGTAGTTTGGTCAAACAATTGTAGAACGGTCATAATCGTATCAACTAGCAAGAATGGAATAGCTGAACGAAGCATAGAACTGAAGTTGATTTCTGGAACATTTTCGTCAGTTGGTATATCAGCAGTTGTTTTAATATCTGTAACGGTAACCGAACGGCGTACTCTAATTCGAATCCAAAGTAAGAATACGTAGGCAAGCGTTGCACCAATGAATGATGCCAGAGTTGATTGATTAACAGCTGACATATAGTTACCATTTTGTAAAATCATAATTGTGTAAGTAGCGTAAAGCATGTAGGCTACACGAGCAATTTGTTCGATAACTTGTGAAAAAGCTGAATAAGAAATAAAGGCATATCCTTGAATATAACCACGTAAAATACCAAGCGCCGGAATGATCAACATCGCGATACTCAAGTACTTGATTGGCGTTACAACACGCATATCGCCGGCTGCCAAAACAATAGCAACGTATTTAGCCCCAAAGAACATAATCAGCGCTAAGACGATTCCGACTAAGGACATGTAAATCGTATATTTTTTAAAAAGTTTTTCACTTTGATCAAAGCGACCTAAGGCATTATGAGCGGCAACTTCTTTAGAAATAGCCGAAGGAATACCAGCGGTTGCGATAATCAAAAATAAGTTGTAGATATTGTAGACCTTACCATACAAAGCATTCGCAGCT
>NZ_VDFP01000074.1 GCF_009600985.1 Companilactobacillus halodurans | reverse complement strand
ATTCTCCGGTCTGGCCTTTTTACTTTTTAGCGTCTTCATGACAATTCTCTTTATTTCGTTAACTATTGTCGTTTATATAAACTCGTTTTTCTAAAAAGTTGTGGTCAAAACGGGGTCGTCTAATCCACACCCTTGACCAGTTTAAACATTGATTTCTTTGTGTTTAAAAAAGGAAATTTTCTAACCTTCCCTTTTCGACCTTTTTATTTTATCTTGCATTAAGTAATCATCAGTTTTCAGATTTATGTCATCCTCCTACAAAGTGTTAAATGTTATATGCTAAATATATTTAACACTTTGTAGGAGACAATTAACAAACGAGACTTGTCTGATTCTCAATAGAGCCGTACATTTTTAATAAGTCAAAGCATTCTTGAAAGAAGTTTTTAAACGATGTAAACATAACTTTATCCATTGATTCTTGATCATGATACTTTTTACCAACATACAAAATAATTCTAGAAACTTCACGATTGATTCGGTCTTTAATAAATTCATTACTTTCAAACATTGTTGCCGTTCTTGCTAGAGGTTCCTTACGATAATTCAGATCTCGATAAACTTTCTTCTTAGCGTTCATAATCAATTTAGCATAGTTAGTCAGTTTTTTAGCACTTCCGTAAGAAAGACTAACCAAAGTGTCTATTAGGTTTTGAGGCATTCCATATGATAAAAGAGTGCTTTCTTCGGCAGCTATTTCGACATTGTCGATATTTTCGTTAATTTTAGAATTATTAGTATTATTAGAACGTAATTTCAAGTGATTGAAGTTCAAGTAATTAAGTAGACTATTTGTCTTGTTCGAAGAAGACTTTTTGTCCGCAGGTGTTGTATCAGCGCTTTCTACTTGTTGAGGAGCATCTGTTGCAACGTCTTTTTTGGAATGACCTAAGAACTTTTCTTTAACAGCATCAGGCAAAGATGGAAATAATTTGTAAGTTCCGTTAAAGCATTTCTTTCTGAAGATTAATCCTGCTTCAACTAGTTTGTCCATGATTCTTGAGATAGTTTTAGTTGATTGATTGATCAACTCTGCCAAATCGGAATAAGTGTATACAACGTAGTATCGATTTTCTTTACGATCGAAGAAGTCTTCTCCATTTTGGACACTTAAGCCAAGTCGATTATAAATAGCTGAGAAAACTTGAGTTGGATTTCCATTAAGAGATTTGTCTCCTAAATCAATCAATGCAATGTATCCCTTCGGTTCAACAAAATCTTGTTTAGCCCTCTTCATCGCTTCTTGTAGTGTTTTATCGTTAGACATATTATTGTCATCCTTCCATGTTTTTTCATAGAAAGAAAAAAGACTGATGAGCAAATATCCCCACCAGTCTTTTAACGATTAAATAATTGATTTATCTCTGCCTACAATCTATAATAAGAATTAAAGCAGAGCGTTAAAAGTAGTGAGTATGTGTGGAATACTCATTGCCGAATCCTTAATTGTTACCAGCGATTAAGGATTCAACGCTTTTTTCTTTTATATATAGTCGTACTTTTAAAAAGTGCGACTCTTTTTTTCTGTCTTAAATATATATTCTGTGAAGCATAAAATCAACAAAAAACTTGATATATCAACAACTCATACATTTAACATTTAACATTTCACATTTAACATTATATATATAACATAATGTTAAATGTTATGTGTGAAATGTATTTAACATTATGTAAAAGGATTAACAGAGAGAATCTTTGATACGATAGCTTTCTTGAAAAATATTGATATAAAAATATCGGTAGTTTAGCCTAGAACAAAGTGTTAAATGTTATATGTTAAATACATTTAACACTACTTATACATTGGACCATAAGTATTATTAACACTTATGCAGAGATGTGTTAATATTGAAGTATAAAATTATTGGGGGAGCTTTTATGACTGCGAAAGTATTATCTTTTTTGAACTTTAAGGGTGGCGTTGGAAAAACAAGTACTACAGCTTTAACAAGTTATAACCTGGCCAAATTAGGTTATAAGGTTTTGGCAATTGATTTTGATCCTCAGGCTAACTTAACATCTTTATCTTTAA
>NZ_VDFP01000073.1 GCF_009600985.1 Companilactobacillus halodurans | reverse complement strand
AGCTTCTTTGGTTTTTACAAAGTTAACTGGCATATCAAAAGCATTAGCTTGAATTTCAGGTTTAGCAAACATTTCTAAACCGGCGATGCCAATGTGCTCTAGAGCAACTAATGCCACCAAAAATAAAGTTAAGATTTGCATTGTAATCTTCTTTCTATTAAAAGTATAAGTACCATATTAAACCGTTTTGTTTTGATGTACAAATTGAATCAGAAGCCAAAAAAATGCAAAGTTCAAAAGTGAGTTTCGAGATTGTTCTTTGGTTCAAACTAGGGTCTGCCTTCAAATTAGTCTGATAAGAATCTATTCTGATACGGATAAATATTTTAAGAGCATGGTTGTTCCAGAATCCTATCAAGATGGTAATAAAAGCCATGAAAAATATTTGAGGTATCAAGCTATTTTTGAGTTAATAAAGAACTAGTCGGAAGATTCGGACAGTGGTTACTGGCAGTGAAAGTGGTGTTAGAGCTTTAGCTCTTACACCACCGGGCGTGTTTGGAGACTTGCTTGCAAGGCTTCAAACCGAGGACTGAGACCTTGGCTCAGTCCGGTCCGCACAGCCAGTTAAGTTTTCTCGGTTCTGGAGACGGCATACTTAAAACAAACTATTTTCCTAAACAGAATTGTGAGAATAATTGGGTAATCAATTCATCTGGATAACTTTCACCGGTAATTTCTCCTAGAGTGTCCCAACAAGCCGTCATATCAATTTGAACAAGGTCGATAGGCATTCCTGCTTCAATTCCAGAAATAACGTCATTAAGGCTATTTTTAGCCTTACGGAGCAAACCAGCTTGACGAGCACTCGTAATAATGACGTTGCTACTATTGTTATCTTCAATTCCAGCGTTAAATATCTTGCTGATTGTTTGTTTGATTGTCTCGATACCGTCATTTTTAATGGCTGATGTTTGCAAAATAATATCGTCTGCTTTTAGTTGCACAACCGAATTAGGCGTAATCACTGGCATCAAATCCATTTTGTTAAAAATAACGATGCGACGCTTATCAGCAGTTGCATTCAATAACTCAATATCGTCTTCTTCTAACTGACGACTAGAATCCAAAACCAAAATTACTAAATCAGCACCCGCTAAGGCCTTTTTAGAACGTTCCACACCAATTTTTTCAACTTTATCTTCCGTATCACGAATCCCGGCTGTATCGATCAATTTCAATGGCACACCATCAATATTGACGTATTGTTCAACCACATCTCGAGTCGTTCCGGCAACGTCAGTTACGATTGCTTTATCTTCATCCAAGAAACGATTCAACAGACTAGATTTACCAACATTTGGTTTACCAACAATTGCTGTTGCTAATCCATGTTGTAAAATTTCACCACTATCAGCGGTCTTTAATAACTGATCAATGCTTGAACTAACAGTTTTAGCTTTCTCTAAAAGCATTTTAGTCGTCATCTGGTCGGTATCGTATTCGGGATAGTCAATATTTACTTCAACTTGTGCTAAGGAATCAAGAATCTCTTGACGCAAGTTACCAATCAAATGGTGTAAATTACCATCCAGTTGATTAACGGCTACTTGCATAGCCTTATCAGTTTTTGCACGAATCAGATCCATAACTGATTCTGCTTGAGTTAAATCAATTCGACCATTCAAGAATGCCCGTTTAGTAAATTCACCTGGTTCAGCCATTCTGGCTCCGGAACCAATCAAAAGTTGGAGTACTTTATTAGTTGCCACTATACCCCCATGGGTATTTATTTCGATGACATCTTCGCGGGTAAATGTCTTTGGAGCACGCATTACAGACACCATAACCTCATCGACTAAAGATCCATCGCTTGGATCAATAATGTGACCATAATTTATAGTATGGCTAGCGACTTTATCTAGATCGCGTCCTTTAAAAACCTTTTTAGCAACCGCAACTGCCTGATCTCCTGACAAACGAACAATGGAGATGGCACCTTCCCCTGGAGGCGTTGAAATGGCTGCTATCGTATCATATTCAGTTACTGCACTTGGCATAAAATAGCTCCCTTCTCTAATAAGAAAAATAAAAAAAGTGCATAATCCGCCCGTTTGACGGAAAAG
>NZ_VDFP01000072.1 GCF_009600985.1 Companilactobacillus halodurans | reverse complement strand
GTTTACTACGAACAATCATTACTTTACCATTTGGTTCAATCTGCCATTCAATTGTGTCAGTAGACCGAACTTTTAACAGTTCACGTACTGTTTTAGGAATTGTAATCTGATTTTTACTTGTGATCTTCGAGCTAACCTTAGTTACATTACCTGCGCTCACAATATCATCTCCTTACTTTTTCCTTACAAAAAATAATAACATAACTACTTTAATATCTCAAGAATAGGGGCTAAAACTATGCAACAAATCTGACTGTTTCTAAAATTATTGAAAATTACTATACTGGTAATGAAAGTTCCGTTCGCTTTAATTCCTATTTAGGGAACCGTTTTGATGACAATTTAACAACTTTAGAAAACGACACTTATATTCTTTTAACTGGAGGCAAAGGATCTTGGGGAGTTGCTTATAAGAAAGCTTTAGATGCTTTTAAAAAATTCAAAATGTCAAAATATTCTTCCTATACTGACAGTGAAGCTAAAGATACTGCTAAAGCCTTTCACTTGTTAATTGAACAAAATGCATAAATGCAAATAAAATGGTAGGCTATAATTTATATAGTCTACTATTTTATTTACTAATACGTTTGAAATTTGATAAAAATTACAAAGAAGGGACAAAGATGACTTTGCCTATCTTATTTTCTTGGCCTATGACATTTTTTGCATTCATACTGCTAACTATATCTGATTTTTTATATTTAAAGCATGAAATAAAAAGACTAACTGATACAAAAAAGACTCTAACAATTATTACCCTTCTATTTTCACTTTCAGTAAGTATTTATGTTGCCGCATCTATTGGTCACATTGTAACTAAGGACTATTCAAGTAATACAACTTTTTTTATTTTCGGCTTCGAATCAATAACGATTACATTAACAAGTTTATTTTTTCTATTTATTACAGCAAAAAAAAATATTTTAGACAGAAAAGAAACTATACACCTGGCCCAACAAAAATATTTTGGGCACAATTTAATCATGTTTTTTTCTATGGTTCACTATGTAACAGGATTAACTGATCTTGTATTTATCTTTAGTCTCATATATCTACCGGAGTTTCTTGACTATCTACTTCCAATCCCAAATAATTATCCAGGTAACGTTATTTTCCTTAATCTTCAAAGTTTATTTATTATTATTAGTGTATTCGTCATACCCTTTTTATTATTAATCTGGGTGCCAAAATATTTCAGAAAACAATTAAGTAAAACAAAAAAATAGGGTCCATTGTCTCAATAGCCCCTCAAAAACATTGAAAGAATAGCCCCCGATATCTATAGTTTAGATGTTGGGGGCTATTTTAATTTATTTTTTTATAAGTACCCCTAACCTATAGCTATTGATTCAAGATTTCATGGGAGCCAGTTGCAACCAATAACAAAATCAATTCATCATGATCTAGCTGATAAATAACAATCCAGTTGTCATAATTTTTGCCATAGTTTCCATATCTGGCAGGGTGAAATTCACGATAGCCACGCCAATTTCCTTTTAATGCATGATCTTTAATCTGTTTCAAAACAAGTACATCTTGTTCAACAATTGCTTCTAAACAAGGCTTCAAGACAGTTATTGGGAAATGTTTTTTGACTAGTTTTTTTAATTCACGTTCAAAAGATTTAGTCTGTTTAATTTGCATCTAACTTATCGATCCAATCTTCAAAGTCAGTTAATGAACCAATGTTTTTGACCTGCCCTGTTTCTGCTTCTTTTTTAGCGGCTAAGGCTTCCGGAGAATCTAAAAAGCTGACTAATCGAACTTCATTATTGGCCGCTTTAACTAACGATAAGCGTATATACTCAGAAACGGTTAGCCCTTGTTTTGCTAGATTAGCTTTAGCCCGTTCACTAATGTCAGGTGTTACACGAGTTGAAATTGTCTTGTTTTTAATAATAGTATTACTCATTCTAATCCGCCTCCTTTAAGTTTACCATCGTACTACATTATAATATTCGATTTTTAGGTTTTCTGCAACTAAATTAATTTTAAAGTAAAGGAACTAACAGCTTATGCGACAAGTTGTCTTACCCATCAAAGATTCAAACGTTCTTAAAGAGGTTCAAGATACGTTACTCAATAACTTTAAAGCTGGCCGACGTAACTATACGATTTTTCAAGTTGGTAAAGCGAC
>NZ_VDFP01000071.1 GCF_009600985.1 Companilactobacillus halodurans | reverse complement strand
GATATAATCCCATTGCTACAAATGTCAAAATTGCTGTACCAATTGCTTCAGTCCAAAAACCGTTCATCGTACTACCGGCTGTATCACCAGTTGAGAAGGTTGCAAAGATTGCTCCTTCGTCTTTAGTACGTTTGTAGTATGGCCAATAGATTACTAACACTAGTAATTGACCTACCATAGCACCTAAAAATTGAAAGACAAGATAAGGTGTCACTTTTGCCCAAGGAAAGATTCCGGCTGCTGCTTGTGCGATAGTAATCGCTGGATTCAAATGGTTACCAGAGATTGACCCAAACATCATAGCAGGAATCATAACACCTAAGCCGTATCCGACGGCGATAAAAATCCAACCACCATTGGCTTGGCCGTTTTCCCCATTACCGGTCGTGTCTTTAAGAAATGAGTTTGCTACTGCACCATTTCCGAATAATACCAAAATCATTGTTCCAAAAAACTCAGCTGCGAAGCGTGCATCCCAAGTTCCGCTCATTGTTAAATACCCCCAAAAGTTTTTTACCAAGTCAAAATATAGATCATAACTTTGACCTTTTAACGAATCATCTCCGAAGTAATCAACTTGGCAAACTGAACTATAACGGAGAAATTTCACCGCGTAAATATTGATATTTATTCATGGTTCTAATAACTATATGTTATAGATCGTCTAATTTGCCGATATGATAGCGTTTACATTGTCTGGTAAAGACTATTTTTCACAAACTTTTGGGGTAGAAAAAATTTTTCAGAAATTCAAAAAGCCGTGTTTTCGGGCTTCATAATTTCAAAATTCTAGTTCAAAATTTGCATTTTTAAAAATTATCTTTAGTATTGGTCTCGAAAGTACTTGCTGGTAACTAACTTTGAAGGGATGTTACTAACATGACAGAATCAACAAGCTTAAAAGAATTAACAGGTATGAAAGATTTCGAAAACGTATTACTAGACGTTAACGATGGAATTGCTACATTAACAATCAACCGTCCAAAATCACTAAACGCTCTTAACTCAGCTACATTGGTTGATATTGGTGATGCTCTTGATGTTGTTAAGAAGAATGAAGATGCTATTAAAGTATTGATCGTTACAGGTTCAGGCGATAGATCATTCGTTGCTGGCGCAGATATTTCTCAAATGAGAGATATGAATCCTATCGAAGCCGCTGAACTTTCAAAACTAGCACATAATTCATTCGGCAAGATTGAAAACTTGAAACAATTTACAATTGCTGCTGTTAATGGATACTGTTTAGGTGGTGGACTTGAATTAGCTTCATCATGTGACATGCGTATCGTTTCTAATAAAGCCAAGTTTGGTCAACCTGAAGTAACACTTGGAATTGTTCCTGGATTTGGTGGTACACAACGTCTAACACGTCTTGTTGGTCGTGGTAAAGCCAAGGAAATGATTGCTACTGGTACAATGATTGATGCTGACGAAGCTTACCGTGTAGGCGTTGCTGATGAAATTGCTGCACCTGAAGAATTGATCAGCAAAGCTACAGAAATTGCTAAGACAATCATGAAGAATGGTTTGATTGCCGTTGGTATGGCCAAGTACGTTATCGACCGTGCCGCTGATTTACCATTGGATACAGCTATCGACTTCGAAACACAAATGTGGGCACAAACATTTGCTACAGAAGACCAAACTGAAGGTATGACAGCATTCCTAGAAAAACGCCATGCTAAGTTCACTGGTAAATAACCTTCACACCATATAATAAAAAACAGTGACACAAAACATGTTTAGCTTTCGAGCATTAAATGGCTTTGGTAATCTTTTAGATTGCCAAGGCTATTTTTGTTACCCCGAATTCATCGTTGACAAGGACATAAAAACAATAGAAGTCTCCTTACGAATCTATGCGAAAAATAACTTCACATAAACTCATAAGGAGATTATTTAATTTCATAAAATAAAAAGTAGTTCAGCAATCCTATGGCAAATCATTACCTGCTGCAAAGTAAACGTCATACCATTCTTGTTTAGTTAACTCAACATCTGAACCAGCAGCACTATCTTTAATGTGATCTGGATTCATTGTTCCGATAATAACTTGAATTTCAGCTGGGTGTCTCAAGATCCAAGCTGTTGCAATGGCATTCTTACTTACACCATATTTATCAGCTAGTTCTTGTAACTTCTTATTCAATTCTGGAAATTTATCACTACCAATAAATGTTCCTTCAAACATACCATATTGGAATGGTGACCAAGCCTGAATCGTCGTACCCATAC
>NZ_VDFP01000070.1 GCF_009600985.1 Companilactobacillus halodurans | reverse complement strand
GGAGCGATTACGAATGGGACGATCGGTACGAACGTCGTTCGTTTCGTCTAATTAAGCAATTTCGAACTACTGGCTATTCTTATTTCTCTAAAGAAGATTTTTTTGAATTGCTTGATATACCTAAAAGTTATTGGAATAGTCCTTCAAATGTTGACAAAAAGGTTATTAAGCCAATTAGAGAAGAATTAACCCCGCTTTTTAGAGGGCTAACGATTAGAAAAAAATATGGTAAAGGCAGAGGAAAACCAGTTATCGGTTATTCTTTTACTTGGAAACCTGAAAGAAAGGACGCAAATGATTTTTCTCAAGGCAAATTTCAAGATGAGCGTCAAAAACTCTTTAACATTCAGCACAATGATGAATTATCAGATAAAGAAAAGTGGCGTGCAATTGACAAAGTTAAATGCTTGCCTTTAGGAACAACTGAAAAACAGGTACTGGCTGAAAAACAAGCTGAACATGATCAAAAAATCAGAGATCAGACAAGACAAGAAATGCTTGCTGAACTCCGAAAGGGGTTTGGAAATAATGCCTAAAACTATTAGAGAACTTGCTGACGAATTGAAGGTCTCTAAACAAACTATTCAATACCACTACCAAAGACTACCAACAAAGAACCGACAAAAAGATAGTCAAGGTACAAACATGATCAGCCTTACAGCTGAAAGGATTATTAGGGACAAGGTAGCAAAACCTTTGGTAGCAAATACCCAACAAACAGGTAGCAAAAAAGTGACAAAGACTAGCAAAGAAAATAATGAGCTAATTGCCACTCTAAGAAGAGAAATAGAAGATTTAAAGTCTCAACGTGACAAACAGCTTGCTACCAAAGACCGACAAATAGATCATCTAACAAAATTGGTGGATCAGCAGCAACAATTACAATTAGCAACAGTAGCAGATAACCGTCGATTAAAAGATCATGTACAAAAGCTAAGTGGGCAACTAACTCAAAAAACTAACGACAACTTGTCGACCGGAAATGATCTTTTTAACATCCAAGATAAAAAAAGCAAAATAGCTAAACAGAAGATTGTTAAATCTGGTAGTAATAAAGATGGCATACACACAAATAGAGCTATTAAACGTTGATGGAAATTCTGGTAAAAGTTAATGTAAGCCTTAAGGTTTCAACTAAAGCAATTTACGAATAATTTTATTTTTGAGGTAATAAGATATAGAATGGCATTAACTTGTCGTTTAATATTCATAAAAATTATGGGGGAGTAGCTGTGATAAAAACCAAGATAACTAGTCTTGTCGTCATTGGGTTGATTTTGGGGGCAGGCTTATGGTTATATGGCAATATTGATGATGATGTTATGACTACAAAAACTGATAGTCAAACAACTAAGACAGTAAAGCAGGCAAAAACTGATAGTCAAACAACTAAGGCAGTAAAGCAGGCAAAATCATTAAGTCAACAGTACCAATATAAAGAAGCAAAATCAGTGTTATCGGGGCACAAAGGAACAACAGTTGATCATCTAAAAAAGAGTATTAATAAGCAACAGTCAAAGTTGGTCACGTGGGATGATCCGACAAAAATTTCACATCTTTTTTATCATTCACTAATTGTTGATCCTGGTAAAGCTTTCTCATCTAAGCAGGCACAGGGATACAAAGATTATATGGCGACCATCGACGAATTTATGCCGATGCTGAATCAGTTATATGATAATGGCTATGTATTAATTAACTTTAAAGATATCATTTCGATTGATAAACAAGGGAAGGTGACTTTCAAACCAGTCAAATTACCTGAAGGCAAGAAGCCTTTAATTATATCACAGGATGATGTTAACTATTATGAGTATATGAAGAATTCTGGATTTGCAGATAAACTAGTCGTCAATAAGCAAGGTGATGTTAAAAATCAATATACCAATAATGGTCAGAAGAAAATTGGTGATTATGACATGGTACCGATTATTGATACCTTCATCAAAAAGCATCCAGATTTCTCATACGGTGGCTCAAAGGGTGTGATTGCTGAAACGGGTTATAATGGGGTGCTAGGTTATCGTTCATCAAAGAGTCAATATGGTGATACAAAAAAGACACATCGCGAAGCTAAGAAAGCGACAAAGGTTGCTAACGCTATGAAAAAGGAAGGTTGGCAGTTTGCATCGCATTCCTGGGGTCATATAAATATGACTACGGCCAGTGTTGATGATATCAAAAAGGACACTGCACTTTGGCAAAAGGAAGTACAACCAATTGTTGGTAAAACACCAGTATTGATTTTCCCATTTGGAGCAGATATTGGCTCATTTACAAATTATACAAATGATAATGCAAAGTACACTTATCTTAAGAGTAGCGGTTTCAGTAT
>NZ_VDFP01000007.1 GCF_009600985.1 Companilactobacillus halodurans | reverse complement strand
ATATGTATATTACTATAACAACAAAAGGATAAGGACAAAATTGGCCGGAAAGACACCGGTAGAATACCGGAATCTTTCCGACCAACTGATTGCCTAAAATAAACTCCAATTAATGGGGTTCACTTCAGTTTGATGATTACTAGCTTTTTATTTATGCTTGTTTAACAATGTCAGCTCCAATATTGGCTTTATCGCAAATCATGGCTATGACGTACTGAATTGCTTCGCTATCTTCCCAATCGACTGACAAATCAAGGTTGACTTCACGACTATCTTTTAATTGAACTCGTAAATAATATGGTGTTGGCAAATTAAATATTATTTTCTTAGGGGCATTGAATGAACCACCTAAAACGTTGGCAGGTGCATTCATATCTTTTCCCACGACAACGGTCAAAGCTTTAATATCGCTAAATTTAAAAATAAATTGGTCTTCGCTAAATGGCATCAAAATTGATTGAAATCTGACCGCAAAGTTTTGATAATCGAAAGATTTGATTCCATTATTGTCTACTTCCCAATAGCCATAAAAATCGCTCAAGGTACGTGCAAAAACTAGCCCGCTGATCACTAAAAAGGTAACTCCTAAAATCACTGCTAGGAGCACTAGATGGGTGAAAAAGGCAATTCCTAGTCCGATGATTAATCCGATTCCCCAACTGATTGCCATTGGTACATAATTGATCTTTTGACCAAATTCGATACTTTCCATTCTGGTTCTCTCTTCTATTAGTTTACGGTTATTATTGCTAATTAATAATTTTATACTTTTAATCGTAACATAGGAAATAAAAAGGCGATAATAGAGTTTAATCTACTATCGCTTATTTTTAATTCTATTTAAGATATTTTTTAAAGAACTCTGCTTCATCGTCATTAGCTTGTTTAGCAATATCATCTTTTTGGTTAATTAAGAAAACATGTGCTCTGGGATGTTCTTGATCTCCATACATTTTACAAATATGCGTAATTCCTTTAGCCGTTAAGAAACCATCCATTTTGATCGAGTTGTTTCTGACAAAATCATTATTTGCAGTTGAGATATAAGTTGGTAAAAAGTCTTGATTGATGTATTTTTCGGTATCTAGCTTTTCTCTTTGAGATTTCACAACTTCATCCGTAAAGTAGCCACCGACAGCACCTGAGATAGTCCCTGGATCAAGCATGAAATTAGCTGAACTATTCAAAGCTACTGCCCTGAATTTCAAATCAGGTAATTCGTAACCAAACAATTTGCGATACTTATTATTGGTCAAAATGGTTACATATTGTTCAGCCATTTGACCACCAGCACTGTCACCGACTAAAAAGACATTGTTAGTATCTAAATCATATTCTTTAGCGTGATTAGCTACCCAATGGATATATTGGTCGACTTGATTCAATTCTTCTGGAAAAACTGCATCTGGAGCTAGCTGGTAATTAGGATTAACAAAAGCAAAACCATTCTTAGCCCAATTCAAGCCATAAAATTGATATGTTTCCTTTGTTCCATAGCACCAGCCGCCACCATGGATATTAATAACTGTTGGAATTGGTTTATCAACATTTTCTGGTAAATAAATATCTAAGAGATTCCATTTGGGATCTGGACCATAAGAAAGGTTATCGATTCTTTTAACACCTTTAACCTTGGTGGGAAGTCCAGCATCCCTTTTATCATCATTTGTTTGGAATTCTTTTCTCATTGCTAAAATAGCTTCAGTAATTTTTTGATTTGTCATGAAATAAACACCCCATGTTTATTTTATAACTTTATTCAACAAAAAAACCTCTCAAGTAAATAGATTCATTTTCAATCTACTCACTTAAGAGGTAATTAATTTTTAATTTAAATATTTAAATCAAGACTAACCAATCAGTAATTTATTTAAAAATTACATCATGCCGCCCATACCGCCGGCTGCAGGATTGCCACCTGCTGGAGCAGCGTTATTATCTTTTGGTTCTGGCTTGTCAGCAACAACAGCTTCAGTTGTCAACAACAATGCGGCAACACTGGCTGCATTTTGTAGAGCTGAACGAGTAACCTTAGTTGGGTCGATGATGCCGGCCTTAACCATGTTTTCCCACTTGTCGCTAGCAGCATTGAAACCAACTTCATTATCTTGTTGCTTGATGTGTTCAACGATAACTGAACCTTCGAAACCAGCATTTTCAGCAATTTGACGTAGTGGTTCTTCAAGTGCACGAGCTACGATGTTGATACCTGTTTGGACGTCACCGTCTTCTTTAAGGCTTGTAACCTTATCAAGTACATTCATCAAAGCTGTACCACCACCAGCAACGTAACCTTCTTCAACAGCGGCACGTGTTGAGTTTAGAGCATCTTCAATTCTGTACTTACGTTCTTTCAATTCAGTTTCAGTAGCAGCACCAACTTTAACAACAGCAACGCCACCGGCTAATTTAGCCAAACGTTCTTGAAGCTTTTCTTTGTCAAAGTCTGATGTTGTTTCACCAATTTGCTTCTTAAGTAAGCCAACACGTTCGTCAATAGCATCCTTATCGCCAGAGCCTTCAACGATTGTTGTGTTGTCCTTTGTAACTGTAACTTTACCAGCTGAACCTAATTGATCCATAGTTGTATCTTTTAGTTCAAGGCCAAGGTCAGAAGTAATAACTGTACCACCTGTTAATGTAGCAATATCTTCTAGTTGAGCCTTACGACGGTCACCAAAGCCAGGAGCCTTAACGGCAACGACATTGAATGTACCACGAATCTTGTTCAAAACAAGTGTTGGTAGAGCTTCACCTTCAATATCATCAGCAATGATAAGCAATGACTTGCCTTGTTGAACAATCTTTTGTAGCAATGGCAAGATATCTTGAATATTTGAAATCTTCTTATCAGTAATCAAGATGTATGGATTGTCTAAGTCAGCTTCCATCTTGTCGTTATCAGTAACCATGTATTGTGAAATGTATCCACGATCGAATTGCATACCCTCAACAACATCAAGTGTCGTATCGATACCCTTTGATTCTTCAATTGTGATAACACCATCGTTACCAACTTTTTCCATGGCATCAGCAATCAATTTACCAGTTTCTTCACTAGCTGATGAAACTGAAGCTACTTGAGCAATATCGCTCTTGCCGGAAACCTTGTGTGAAATGTTGTGAAGTTCATCAACAGCAGCCTTTGTAGCCTTTTCGATACCACTTCTGATACCAACAGGATTTGCACCAGCTGTAACGTTCTTCATACCTTCCTTAACGATTGCTTGGGCAAGGACAGTAGCTGTAGTAGTACCATCACCAGCAATATCATTTGTCTTTGAAGCAACTTCAGAAACTAACTTAGCACCCATGTTTTCAAAGTGATCTTCTAAATCAATACTCTTAGCAATCGTAACACCATCATTTGTAATTTCAGGTGAACCATAGCTCTTTTCAAGAACAACGTTTCTACCTTTAGGTCCAAGTGTTGTCTTAACTGTATCAGCTAGCTTGTCGACACCAGCCATCATCTTTGAACGTGCATCTTCTGAAAATTTAATTTGTTTAGCCATTAATTTTCACACTCCATAATTAATTTAAATTTTTATTTGATTAATTTTTAATGTTATTCAACAATTGCCATGACATCTTTTTCATGAAGGATCAAATATTCGTTATCTTCATACTTAACTGTTGAGCCAGCATATTTATCGAAAAGAATCTTATCACCTTTTTTAATGCTCATAGGTACTTTCTTTCCATCGTCAGCAACTAATCCGTCACCTACAGCAATAACTTGCGCTGTTTGTGGCTTTTCCTTAGCGTTGTTTGCCAAAACAATGCCACCGACTGTCTTTTCTTCTTCTTTATCGACTGTTACAATGACTCTATCTCCAAGTGGTTTTAACAATTTAAATCCCTCCGATTGATTATTTTTAAGTTTATTATTAATATTTAGCACTTGAAGTTCTCTTGTGCTAATCACAAGTTTTATATTAACATTTTATCAGTAACATGCAAGTATTTACCTTTAAAAAATATGGAGGAAACTATGTCTTACCAAACAAATCAGTTCTTTACACTGTTGACCTATATCCTATTATTATGTTTGGGTACTGGTCTATCAATGCTTTCTGTGACGGGCTCAGGCTATTTTGTTACTTTGACTATCGGTTCACTGATTGCAACCGGAATTATGATTTATTTAGTCAAATTAAGTGGTCGAAATGAATTTGAGAAAAAAACTACTTTAAATCATGATTTGCAGTGGATTATTATCGGAACCATCGGTGCTATTGTTTTGCAATACGGAATTGGCTTTGCTGATCAATTAATTTTTAACGCTAATACCAGTTCCCAAAACACCTTGCAATTATTATTGATGGTCAAAGCTTATCCATACTATTTCATTTACGTTATGATAGCTGCACCAATCATGGAAGAAATCATCTTCAGACGAGTTTTCTTCGCTAACTTGATTAAACCAACCAATGTTTATATTGCTGCAATAATTTCTGCTTGTTTGTTTGCTTTCATGCATCAAGATACAAGATTTTTAGTTTATGTCGCCATGGGACTTTGGTTCTCATTTGTTTATTACAAATCAAAAAATATTTATGCCAGTGCTGGCAGTCACTTATTGATGAATGCCATCGTGTTAACTTTGGCTATTGCCTAGGTCAAGCACTTTACAGAAAAAGACAGATTACTTTCGAATTTTATCGAAAATAATCTGTCTTTTTTTAGCACTAATTTTATTCATCAAGACTATCTAAAAAAGTCCAATTTAATTTAGTATGGTAATTTCCAGAAGCATTCATCATCCTATTATCCATTTCCAGTAACACACCCTTGTCAGCACGCCAGCTTAATGAGTTCATTCCCTGGCCACTGGTAGAGTTGGAAACAAGAATGGAGTTATTGAGAAGATCAGCTTCACCATCATCATCGTAATACTTGAGATGTCCTTGTAAAACATTGCCACTATCATCAGTAAAATCGGCAGCTTGACTCAAATATAATTGCACGCCTGATTTACTTCTTCTCATATCATCAACGTTCATAATATTATTTGGCCAATTAGTTTCATCTTGACGATAGATAACTTTCTCATTCCCAATTGGTTTAATGGTTCCATAATCGATATCATTAACTTGATATTCGAGTTTATTGGTAATCAAGTTTAAAGTCCTAGTATCGCCACTTTTCTTGACGGTATTGCCATTATCATCAGTTCCTTCTATATGAGCATTGGACCGGAAGCTCTCACGACTGTTGACGTCACTGACAGTCGTTTGAATTTCAATTTCATGGCTTTGATTGATTCCAAAAGCGAGGTTCTTAATTTTTAAATCATCTTCCCCACTGCCACTAGTAACTGAATAATCATTCGTCTCTTCGCCATCGATCAAAACTTTGTTAACTTTTGTATCTGATCGTAATGGCACCGTATAGGTGGCATCCTTGAGCCGAGCACCATTACTAGTATTAGTGATGGTGGAATTGTAAACTACCTTATCTTGACTGATAACATCATAAATCGTTTTTTCGGTATCACTGTTATTGTCATAGGTATTGTTCTTGATAGTCTCATCTAATTCAATTGTCGGACCTTCTGTTGACAAGACATGTAATTTAGCTTTGTTAGTATCGTATTCGTAAGTCTTACCATTGGTCTTTGCTTCAATGTGGGCAAAGTATTCAGCTCCATCATCATCAAGCGTGGTTGCATCGGTTGTATGGGCAACTGAATTCTTGCCAATTTCAATTTCTGATTGTTCATGAGTGATTGGATCTTCTTTAAACCAACGAATTGAGTAGTTCAAATCCTCTTGTTCTTCGAATTCACCAATATTTCCCATTAAAGCAAAAGTAGCTTTTTCACCGACATTAACGGTTTGATCTTCCAAACCACCACCAACCATTAATTTCGCCTCAGCTTCTTTGGGTGCACTATTGGAACTGTTGACAGCTGTTGCCGTAACGGTCACTTCACCACTTTGTGAACGATTATTAGCCGTAATTAAACCAGTTTCCTCATCAATAGTTGCTAATTCTGGTTTATCAATACTCCACTTAATCGTCCCCGTAAAGTTTTCTGGTTTCACATGTGCTCTGGCATAAGTCGAAGTCGTCGTGATATCTGAAGTCTGATTATAGATATAATCATCATCAGTTGTGACTGTTAAATCATCAACATCGACGTCGCTATCTAAGGTGTGGACCGCTGCAACTTGTGACCAAACCGTTGGCGATAATGCTGAAATAAACATATACCACGCTGTTTTTTGTTGATAATATTTTGTCCCCACTTCTGTCGGTGTCAAAGTAAGATTCTTTTTATTCCCGCCGTTTTTTCTTTAACCTCTGACCAAGTTTTTCCATCGCTACTTTCGTACCATTGATAGTGGGCCCAAAATGTAGCCGTCAGCAAAAAAGTAGCAAAGGATCTCGATTGATCGGTATAGAGTTTAGTCGTGTTATTTTCAACGACATAAGTATTCGCATTCGGTTGTAGATTGTATCCTGAAGTCAACCAGATTCCCAAGAATTTCTTAACATCATCGGTTGGCTCATGTTTGGGTACAACCGTTACCTCATCCTTTAAGTCCAAATTAGCTACTGGAGAATCCAAGGTGTCTGCTTGAATTTCACTGGACTTATCACTCATAAAAAGGCATGCAAAAAAAGAAATCATAACCAAGCAAAATAATATCTTATAAAATTTATTTGACTTGTGCATTATGAATCCCCTTTCATTTTACTAAAAGAATTATATCATGAGATTTAATATATAATAGTCAATATTTGCAAAATATTTTTCAATATTTAGATTGAATTTCGGAGCTAATAATTTGACTTTCTATAAAATATTTGATTTAAAAAAATAAAGTTTCAGAATTTAAAATTATTCCGAAACCTTATTTAAGTTATTCTTGAGAATAAACATTCTAAGTTGCTTCTAGAAAAAAATCCCCCCAATACATTTTGATGCAGACCAAAAAAGCTACTAATTCAAAATACGAATTAGTAGCTTTTTCTTTAATGCTTGAAAGTCGAGTTTGGCAACTTCCAATTATGTGTTTAAATCGTCTATATCACAGGGAGTTAACTAATCCCCACGCTTATATGATGCAACGTACTTTTGACGCTTATCGTCATCGAATTCATGTTCACTCTTAGCAATAATAACTGTTGCAAGAGAATTACCGACAACGTTAACAGCGGTACGTCCCATATCTACAAGACGGTCGATCCCAGCAATGAAGGTCAAACCTTGCATTGGCACACCGATAGTCGATACCGTGGCTAGGAGTACGACAAACGATGCTCCGGGAACTCCGGCCATCCCTTTAGATGTTAACATCAATACCACAACAAGGGTAATTTGTTGCCCAAGGGTCAAATTGATGTTGTAGGCTTGAGCCAAGAATAAGGCAGCAAGAGATTGATAAATAGCTGATCCATCAAGGTTAAAAGTATACCCCGTTGGAATAACGAATGAAACGATTCCCTTTGAAGAACCATATTTTTGCATTTTTTCAATCATCTTTGGCAAAGCTGCTTCTGAACTGGCAGTAGTAAAGGCCAAAGTGACTTCATTTTCAATAATTCTGAATAATTCATAAAACTTAACATGGAAAATATGTCCCACGATTGCCATAACGACAAAGACGAAAAACGCCATTGTGGCATAGGCAATAATGATAAAGAGCAGCAACGGCTTCAAGGAACCGAATCCCATTTCACCGACTGTAACACCAATCAACGCACAGACACCAATAGGAGCTGTCCGCATGACCCAATTAGTGACCTTGAACATAACATTAGCGACGGCATTCAACAAATCAACGATAACTTGGCCTTGCTTACCGATTGAAGCTGTTCCGAGGCCAAAGAAGACTGAGAAGAAGATGATAGGCAACATATCACCCTTGCCGAGTGAGGCGAAGACGTTAGTTGGTATAATACTCATCAATATCGACCAAATACCCGAATGTTTGGCAGATTTAGCGCTCGATGTATATTGACTAATATCCGAACCTTTTAGACTGTGAATGTCAATAAAGGTACCAGGGTGAGTAACATTAGCGACGATAATACCAATAATAATCGCTAGTGTGGTCATGATTTCAAAATATATTAAAGTTTTTAATCCAATCCGGCCCAACTTTTTAATATCACCCATATTGGCGATACCAACTGTCAAACAGGATATTACAATTGGTAAAACAATCATTTGAATCATGGAGATGAACATTGTTCCAATGTTCTGCATGACTTGGATAGCAGCCTTATTCTGGTAGAATACTTGTCCAAGAATAATACCTAGAATCAAACCAATGATGATTTGCCATCCTAGACTAATTCGAAAAAACCGTTGTCTTTGCAATTTTAATTCTCCTTTGAAGTAACTTAATTTTAATTATAGAAGACTTTTCTTTAAAATGGAAAATGTTAACGATTTCAAATTAAAATTTCTTTCATATTATTAATTTATACGAACATTTACAGAAGCAAGTGTAAAGATTGTTCTTGTTTTAGTTTATTTTGAAGTAAAAAAATACAGAATATACGGATTTTATTTTCCTGTATTCTGTATTTTAGAATTATTTTTGATTTTATTATTAGAATTTGGGTTTTGGTTATGAGATGTGGGTGAAAGAATTTAATAACCAAAATTGGTTAATTGAATAACCATTCTTTCTATTTAATAGTGGAAACGAGTTACGGTGGGGCAACTCCCTACAAGATAGCTACGCCTCCCAAATCACTCGCAAAAAGCGCGAGTAATTCGGGAAGCTAGGCTATCCTCCGGGAGCTGGTCGCCCCACCTTCACTCTCTTAGGCTTCGCCTGATTCAGATGCAATAATATCCAAATCTCCATCCAAGGTCCATTCACTAACTGTGGCTGGTACGATTAAGTGGATGCCTTTCTTCAAGTCGTAATCTTTTCCATCTACGGTAATCTTTCCAGTTCCATCTAGGACTGAAATTAGTGTATACTTACCGATTTGGTGTTTTAAGTTTGCTGGTTCTTTGATTTCCCAGTGATAGACTGAGAAGAATGGTGAGATTGGTGGTTTTACAAAGGTTGTAAATTTGTTTTTACCAACTTGTTTTGATTCAATATCTAATTGTGGGTCTTTATGAGGCACAATGATTGTATCTTCTGACTGTTTAATGTGGAGATCACGCTTCTTGCCTGTGGTCTTATCTACACGGTCATAATCATACAGACGATAAGTGGTATCGCTGCTTTGTTGTGTCTCTAATGCCATGATTCCTTTGTTCAAGGCGTGAACTGTTCCACTTGGTACATAGTAGAATTCACCCTTTTTAACTGGAACTTTTCTTAACAAGTGGTCCCAATCTCCGGATTCGATCATTTGATCTAGTTCTTGTTTATTCTTAGCATTGTGCCCATAAATCAAGTATGAACCTGGTTCAGCATCGATGATGTACCAGCATTCTGTCTTGCCTAGTTCATGTTCGTGCTTAGCAGCATATTCATTGTCTGGGTGTACTTGAACAGATAAACTAGCTTCAGCATCCAAAATTTTAGTCAATAATGGGAATACTTCTCCCTTAGGATTGCCAAATAGTTCTTTGTGGTTTTTCCAAAGGTCATCAACATATTGACCGGCAAATTCTCCGTTTTCGACTTCTGATCTGCCGTGTGGATGTCCGGAAATAGCCCAGCACTCGCCAATTGAACCTTCGGGAATGTCATATCCAAATTTTGTTTCTAGTTTTCTGCCACCCCAAATTTTTTCATGGAATACTGGCTTTAAGAATAATGGTTCACTCATAAAAATTTCCCCCAAAAAATTAATTTGTTTCTTCTGATGATTCTTCTATCTTGTTCGATTTATCACGGTCTAAGAAGAAAATCAACGTCTGCAATTCATTTGCCAAGTCGACATAGTGAACGCGGATGCTGCTTGGAACATTGATAATAACTGGTGTAAAGTTCAAAATTCCACGAACTCCAGCATCTGATAAAATATCAGCAGTTGTCTGGGCAGCGTTAGAAGAAACTGTCAAAATACAGACATCAATCTGTTGAAGATGGAGTTGTTCTTTAAGTTCACTGATATCGTAAACTGGAACTCCACTCTTAACTGTTCCGACAATTTCTTTATTAATATCAAAAGCTGCCGCGATTCGAACATTATTTGTTCGAGAAAAGTTATAATTTAGTAAGGCGTTACCTAAATTACCTACACCAACTAAGGCTACGTTAGTTCTCTTGTCTTGATTTAAAAGCTTCTTAAAAAAAGCTACCAAATCGTTGACATCGTAGCCATAACCACGTTTTCCAAGTGCACCTAGATATGAAAAATCACGTCTAATTGTAGCACTGTCGATTTTAACCCCTTCTGATAGTTCTACAGAAGAGATTTTTTTTGTGCCCTCATCTTTGAGAAATTGGAAATATCGATAATAAATTGGTAAACGCTTTATCGTTGCGTTTGGAACTGTTGTTTTTGTCATAATTTACCACCATATGTGTGTCATTTCACTAACATTTATACTAAATAAAAATCATAAAAAACGCAACACGTTAATCCTATAAAGGCACAAATTCTTAATTAATGATAAAATTGTGAAGATATAAAGGAGTTATAAACTTGATTCTATTACAAGCACAAAATATTACGAAAAATTTCGGTACCAAAAAACTTTTCTCAAATGTTAGTTTTGAAATTCAAGACAACAGTCGAATTGGATTAGTGGGCCGCAACGGAGTTGGCAAATCAACTCTCTTAAAAATCATTTCTGACCAAGAAAGCTACAATAGTGGAAATATTGCCTTAAAAAAAGATACTAATATTGGCTATCTAGCTCAGGATTCTGGTTTGAATAGTGACAGCGAAATCTTCTCAGAAATGGAGCACGTCTTCGACTACTTGAAAAAGCAGGAAAAAGAAATGCACCAACTGGAAGAAAAATTAGCAGATCCAACCGTAGCCGACTACGATCAAATTTTAAAAGAATACGACCGTTTGCAAACGACTTTCCGTCAAGAAAATGGTTATGGCTATCAATCTGAGATTCGCAGCGTTCTCAAGGGTTTTGGCTTTGACGAAGAAGTTTGGCATGACCAAATCTCAACTTTATCTGGTGGCGAGAGGTCTCGCTTGGCGATGGCTAAGATGCTTTTGGAACACCACGATATCTTGTTATTGGATGAACCAACTAACCACTTGGACATCAATACGGTCGAATGGTTAGAAAATTATTTGAAGGGCTATCGCGGGGCTTTAGTTATCGTTTCCCACGACCAGTACTTCCTCGATAAAGTTGTCACGGAAATCGTTGAAATCAATCAACATTCCTCAACTCGTTATTCAGGTAACTACTCGTTCTATCTTCAAGAAAAGAAGAAAAATCAAGAGGTTGCTTGGAAACATTACGAAGAACAACAAGCGGAAATCAAAAAAACCGAAGAATACATTCAAAAAAATATCGTTCGTGCTTCAACTACCAAGATGGCTCAAAGTCGTCGGAAAAAATTGGAACACATGGATGTCTTGGATAAGCCTGGTAGTGACCAAGGCTCAGTCCACTTCTCATTTGATATCGACAAGGAAAGTGGCAATGATGTTTTACTAGTTAAGGACGCCGCAATCGGTTATGACAATCAAATCATGTCTGAGCCTATCAATTTGGATGTAAAAAAAGGTGAACGTGTTGGTATTATTGGACCTAATGGTATCGGTAAATCAACTTTTCTTAAATCTATTTTAGGCAAGATTCCTATGATCAAAGGAACTAGTCAATTTGGTGCCAATGTTCAAATTGGTTACTACGATCAAAATCTGAAAGGTTTAAATCCTAAAAAAGATGTTTTGCATGAAATTTGGGACCTATATCCTCGTTTAGATGAACAAGTTATTCGAAATAAATTAGGTGCTTTCTTGTTCAGCGGCGATGACGTTTTGAAGCCTGTTGCTGGTTTATCTGGTGGTGAAAAAGCTCGCTTGATGCTGACTAAACTATCTATGGAAAATGATAATTTCTTAGTAATGGATGAACCGACGAACCATTTGGACATTGACAGTAAGGAAGTCTTAGAAGACGCCTTGAAGAGTTTTGCTGGAACTGTCCTCTTCGTTTCCCATGACCGGTATTTATTAAATACCCTAGCTGATAGGATAGTTGATATCAGTTCTAACGGCAGTAAAATCTATCTTGGGGATTATGACTACTACTTAGAAAAAACCACTGACAAGCCTGTTGAAGAGTCAGAAGAGAAGTCTTCAACTGTTAGTGAAAAGAAAGTTGAATATCAACAATCTAAAGAGCAACAAAAACAAGAACGCAAATTACGTCGCCAAGTTGATGAATTAGAGAAACAATTGACTGAACTCGAAGACAAAAATACTGCTATTCAAAAAGAAATGACTAAAGATGAAAATCTCACTTCTTATAGCAAACTGGCCGACTTGCAAAAAGAACTCGATGAAAACAAGCAGCAACAAGATAAAATTGAAGAAGAATGGACCGAAAAGTCGATTGAATTGGAAGATTTCAATTCATAAGTAGACTCTTTAGTCTATTTTTTTATTGCCTTAATCTAATGAATCTGATAATTTAATTTAAACGACTTTTTATTAAAGAGGGTCAATGAAAACAAAACAAGATAATTTTTTAAGTAGATTTATCAAAGGTATCGTGATTGCCTTAGGTTTCATTCTTCCTGGAGTATCAGGTGGCGTTTTAGCCGCCATCTTAGGAATCTATGAACGACTCTTAAGCTTTATGGCACACGTCCGTGAAAACTTCAAACGCGACTTCCTTTATTTTCTGCCGGTAGGAATCGGTGGGATTGTCGGAATCGGCGTCTTATCTAAACCATTAGAATATTTATTACAACACTATCAAGTTATCGTCTTGTGGGGCTTTGCCGGAACAATTTTAGGAACGCTCCCTACCCTAATCAAAGAATCAACTTCACGAACTGATCGTGACAAAATTGACCTTTTATGGTTTTTCTCCATGTTGATTGGTGGTGGATTGTTTCTCTTCTTCATGAGTGAAATCTTTGGAACGATCCCTGCTAATTTCTTTGGCTTCATCATTGCCGGAATTTTGATTGCGCTAGGGGTTTTGGTCCCTGGTTTAAGTCCATCTAATTTGTTGATTATCTTAGGATTGTACACGCCGATGCTGCAAGGATTTAAGGATTTTAATCCACTCGTCTTCATCCCCATCGCAATCGGTGGCGTGATTTCTATGCTGGTCTTTTCTAAAGCCATGGAAAACTTAATCAAACATCATCACTCAAGGGTCTATCACTTCATTTTGGGAATAGTTTTAGCCAGTACGATTCTAATTTTGATTCCTAATCCTTATTCACCCGAAAGTATTTCTTATCAAGGCGTGACAGGTATCGACTGGATTTTAAGCATCGTCTTCTTTATTCTCGGTTGCGGACTAGCTCTGTGGATGAGCAAATTGGAAGATAAATATAAATAAAAATAACGCTGAGAAAATGAATTTATCATTTATCTCAACGTTATTTTTTTAAGTAGTCATTTTTTATTTCGTATGATGTGGTGACACGATTATCTTTAACCTGTTGAATCGAATTTGAATAGCGATTCTCAAAAGTAGCATCATTGCCTGGCTTTAAAGCGTCCATCCCCAGTAAATCTTGGTAATGCAAAACTTGTTTCATCGTAAATTGATTTCCTGATAGTAAACCTAAAATGGGAAAATCCTCAGTTTCCCTAGTTACAAATTGCATGATATTTGAGAATTCCATCTCATCGCTATGTTTAGGGTTCGCAGCATATTCATTAAGTGCTGTATCCTTAAATTTAAAGTCGACCGGATCACTTAATCCACTCCCCCAAACTAAGTTCCAGCTCTTAGTATCATGGTCATACTTTACTCGATGCCATGACTCGTAATTCATTGAAGAAAAAGTATTCTTATTCGATTCAAAAATCAAAGCAACGTAATTAAAGACACGTTCATGATTTTCAGTATAAACATTGATAAAAGGAAAAAAGAGATGTTTTTCATCGATTTTCACATTAAAATCAATCATCTTTGAAATAACGTATTTCCTGATATCAGCTAAAGTTGAGTCCTCTTTTTGGACAAAAGTCGACTTAGGTAGCTCATAAGCGTGATTGGCATTATTCAATGTTTTCGTATAAACATTATCTGTTTGATCATCATACTTTAAAACGACATATGAAATTTTCGTTGTTGTTTTCATTAAAACACCTCCCATATTTTGTAACATAACTCATCCACAATTACACTTCATTTGCATTATAATTCTTTAAAAATAAAATATAACAGTTTTTTTGTTTTTATTTATTGATTTGTTTATATGGTTTGTGCACGGAAAAACCCAGATCATTTAGATCTGGGTTTTAGTTTATTCATTTCTAAATCTCTAAGGGTACAAAAACACAATAAAGAGCCAGCCTACATTACTTTGAGTTTTATCGTTTCTAAATCTTTAAGGGTACAAAAACGTATCTCTACAGCTCGAACAATTGAATCAAGTTTTATCGTTTCTAAATCTTTAAGGGTACAAAAACTCAGTAGTCTTCTTAGCTGGCTTAGATGATGTTTTATCGTTTCTAAATCTTTAAGGGTACAAAAACCTACGTAGTAATTTTCAAATTTTTTGTATAGTTTTATCGTTTCTAAATCTTTAAGGGTACAAAAACTAAGCATCCAAAGTGGTAGGAATACTAAATGTTTTATCGTTTCTAAATCTTTAAGGGTACAAAAACCCGCTGGGCTCGGGAAAACAAGGGCTTGTTGTTTTATCGTTTCTAAATCTTTAAGGGTACAAAAACCTAACTAGGATTGTTATGTTTTAAATATTTGTTTTATCGTTTCTAAATCTTTAAGGGTACAAAAACCTCAAATCAAAAAATTGAATTATTATTAATTTTCCAAAAATTTGGTCTCTGCATCAGATAGCAAATATTTTTCTGGATCAAGCGACGTCTCGTAACCCAAAATCTCATTTACTACCTTCAATAATACCAAATCTTTACTTGGAATAAAATTGATTTCATCATTGCCAATATATTGAGAAATTCGTCTTATTGAATTTACGAAGTTCATTTCCGTTACCACATATTTATTAGGATAATGCATACTGACTGACTTTTTTAATTCGTCACTTGGTAGTAACTGGTGAAATTCATCAGCACTAATAATTATTTTTTCTAAATCACCTGACGTTAATGGAACATTCTCAAGATTGTTACCTAAATAAATGATTTTTAAATCATAATTCAGAGTTAATTTTTTAAGACTCAGAATAAAGTTGGCTTCATCTTCAGGTGCCACAAAACCACTTATATCATATAAGATTACCCAAGAAGTTTTGCTTAAACTCTTCAACTGAAATTCTAAAAAGTTAACAAACTCATCCAATAAAACTCCGGTATCTAAAAATTCTAAAGGGTAATTGATTCCATCTGATTCATATCCTACTATCAAACGGTTTTTCAATAATTCAAGATATGATGTATCTTCAAATTCGGCTCTTAAATTATTTGAGTAAGTCTTTAATAGTTTCTGAACAATGATTTCTAATTTTAAAGTCTCATTATTCAATTGCTCTATTTCGTGATCAATCTCATTATCATCAGACAAGCTATTCAATAACTCAAACAATAATGTACCCTTTTTGTAAGTCATCTGCGTATAAATATCGTTTCGACTGTTTATAAAATAGACATTATTATTCCTTACTGATAATTTATCGTCATTATATAATATTTCAATTTCATCTTCGCCATAAATATTCGTTGTTAGTTGGGGATTTTTATGAAAATAATAATATAAACTGCGATATATTTCCCAGATTTGTTTCCTATTCGGGCCCGTTATATATGCAGCATCTTCAAAATCTATTTCCAAAAATTTTTGATTTTCTATTTCGATTTTTAATGTCATATAATGACCAGCTCTTTATTACCAACCAATTCTTCTTGCTTACTGCGACTACCCACTAAAATCTTCATATCGTTATATTGTTTCTCACTGACAGCAATCAATCTAACTTCTCCATGCACAGGCAAAAAACGTTTGATAGCTTTTTCGTACTTTTTCCCAGCACTACGATTTTGAATGGCACGGGCATAAACGGAATACTGTAACATTGTGAAACCATTTCTAATCAATTCTTTTCTAAAAATTCGATATTGTCGTTTTTCATTGACAGTATCAACAGGCAAGTCAAACATACACATCATTCTCATATTTTGATACTTCAACTTTCTTCACCTACAAAATTTTTCAATTTTATTTTTAAAAGTAATTCAGGGCTGTGTTCTTCCATCGCTAATATGAAACTAGCTACATATTCCTCCATTGAGTTTGCAATAGTCGTTTTTCTATTGTTTAGAGTTATTTCTTGATTCATGAATTCAATTATTTTTAATCTCGATTCATAATCTAAATAGTCCTTATCATTAAGAACATACTTATTAACCCAATAATCCATCAAAGGACGATACGGTTCCATCAAATCATCAACTAGATTAAAACTATTGAACTCATTACGATGAAAAATACCTAACATCGTCACTAATCCATTACCAACTACTATTCTAGCCATACAAGATCTGACTATGGCATATCCAAAATTCATTGCTGAGTTTATAACATTATCGTCGCCACGAGTGAAATCATTACCATAAAGCGAATCAAAATAGACTTTGGCCACATGTCCTTCTCGATTAGTTGAATCTCCGCTTTTTAATTCATTTACTAGAGATTCCATTAAATCTAGACGTTCTTCAGAAACACCATAATATCTGGCATAAGCAATTTGATTAGTAATCTTTTGGCCAACAACTTCTTTCCAAAGCTCTCCTTTTTGTTCATCACTCCAAGATGCTTGTTTGATAACTCTTTTTGAATAGTGATGATATTGGCCATAGGGTAGATAGATACCAACGGGTAAATACTTATCATCACAAATTACTAATCCAATATTATTTTGGCTTAAACTTGATAGTAATTTAGTTGTAATCGTTGTGCGATTTCCTTCCAAAACAACCATTGTAATATCAGACAGAGGGATATAAACTTTGTCTTCTTTTTTTCTGACTTCTAAATTGTCCAGGCGCAACCTTAAGATATCTCCTTCTTTAATATGAACTATTCGCCATGCCATTAATTCACCTCCAATTTTCGAAAAAAAAACCACCTATTTAAAATAGGTGGTAAATTCGGAATAAATCCTTATTTTTGTAGATCCTTAAAGATTTAGAAACGATAAAACTAAAACTTTAAGCGAATGAACGTTCAAACATATAAGGCGTCCCTTACATATAGAATAATATCACATGTGAAACATTAATCAAGTATATTTTTAGGACTATCTGTCTCTTTTTTTATATAGAATGGATTGCCTAATATATCAGTGTTTGCTTTCCATATTTTACAATTTTTGGGAACTAACCTTTTTAATAGTCGTCCTTTAGTATGACCATATATTGGATAAATCGTTTCTCCATTATCAAATCTACTTATAGGTTTTAATTCCACATATCCTTTCTGTGAATCCATTGTACGGGACCAGAACAATAATTCCACTGACTCATCAGTTTCCGTATTTTGAACTTTAATCCTATCTTTTCTGTACAAACTAAACATAAACTCTGAATCATCAGCAACTTTTTCTCTTTGCTTTATTTCTAAGTACTTCCCCTTCTTTATGCCATATCCTTCTTGACTATTGAATTTCAAATCTGAATATTTAATACCCATGATTTCATATTCACCAGTTTCATGGTTGAGATAAACATCAGTTCTCCAAGGTTTTAAAGACTGTAAAATTACATGTTTGTTATTAGCATTCTTAGGCGTGATATCAATATGAGAACCCAATTTCTTATCCAAATACTTGAGTTGTTTAATTACAGGACCATTGCCTTTCTTGGAGTACTTTTGAACCATCCCGTGATCACGACGATAAAGTTCAAACGGACTGATTGCAACTGACTTAACTTTCCCATTATTTTGAACTTGATCGATTTTATCAGGATATTGTTCCAATATCTTTTCAAGACGTTCAAAACTTCTAGGGTCATATTTAGCTAATAAGAATTTAGTTTTGTCTTTTTTATAAACTTTATCAAAGGCTTTGTAGCCATCGGTCGAATAAATATCCTTTACTTTTGCCACAATATATTCTGATGGCTTTTTATCCTTTGCAAGTTGGCCTGAACGTGTGGAGTAAATTGTGGCATCACTAACTTTACGGTTCGTCTTCTTATCAACTTGATGTGAGAATTTAATTCGATCATCTGCATTCATTATTTCAGAAACAAAACCATTGTATGGTTGCTCATACAGATTCTTATCAAATTCCTTATCGTCTAAAATTTCTCCAGTTTCAATATCAATGGACTCTTCATTGACCTTAACTGGGAAAATACTGCCTGATTTTTTCCAAATATTTAAGAATGGCGTTGAAGCGATGATTGAAGCATCAATTGCATGATGATGGAAGGTATCTCTAGTTTTATCAATATGCCAGTGTTTTCTCATATTAGATGTGAATTTTCCACGAATAACTGTGACTTTGGTATCTCCATCTTTTTCTTTGAAAAATTCTTGTAAGCTATTCAAAACTACTCGAGATGAATATCTAGTATCAACTAAGTTTCTCGAAATAAATCTCTTTCTGGTTTCAATATCGCTGACATTTTCAGAGAACAAATAGTTTTGACGTTTATTTTTACCGAATTTTTTATTTTTCAAAATAATGGTTTTGAAAGTGTCAAAGTTTAATCCATGACCCTCATTCATAAATTCAAATGGCGTTTTTTGTGCCTTAATTTGATTCATGGATGCAAAACAAAGCGTCTTATTGTTCAAACTATCATCAAATGAAATCGATTGTGGAATAATATGGTCAATTTCAAACTTATCAGGATTTTCAATCAAATCGATTGCATGAATCGGTTGGTTATTATATGGATCAATTTTATCTTGTTGATACCAGAGTCTAATTTCTGTTTGTAATTTTCGACTCTTACTCAAAGCAATTTTAACAGTCTTTTCATTACCAATTGAAGCAACGAATTCTTGATAGGCTTGATCTTTTTTATTCTTATTTTCTTTTTGAAAGGCTTCGATGTTATCTTTTTCTTCTTTAAGATTTTTATCTCGAGGCATTTCTACAACTAAATAGTCGATATGACCATACTTTTTCAAAACAGCATTAACAATTTTCAAGGCTTCACGAACTGACTTGGCAGCAACCGGATTAAAAATATCTTGCATTATTTCTCTATATGGCAAATATTTGTCATCTTTAAATCGTTTGGTATCTTTTTTGACTAGCCCTAGTTCATTCAACAATGTCATTTGTTCAATTGGACGTTCTATCATCTCTGGAATCAAACGATTCATTGTCTTAACAGAAAAACGATGCCACTTATTATTCGTTTTGATTTCAAAACTATCTTTATGATTGATTATTGTCTGAATCAAATCAGCATCTAAGAAATCAAAATCAGGAGCTAATTGATTATTGAGTTGCTTTCTGATTTCACCGTTTTCGGTATTTAATGTCAAGATAAAACTTAATCGATTAAGAAAATCGACTGGCCAATCACTAATATCAATCCCTTGGTTCAAGAAATCTTTATGCACTTTTCGGTAGATTTTCATCGAGCTGATTTCTGGCTTATCTTTGGAATCAGTTCTAAATCCCTTAATATCTTCCTTTTCGCAACCAGTTATTTTTTTAATCAAAGGAATCATGCTGACAGTTTTAACGCTAGTCTTCAACTCAGAAATTATTTTTTCTTTATCTTCTTTGGTTAATTTTTCATCTTCATAATTCAAGATTCTTAAATTATTTAAGTCATTTAAAACATTAAATAATTGAGCGGTGTATGAAGCAGCTGAAGCTCTCAATTCTTCTGGATAAATTTTATCGTGTCCAATTAGTTCTTCAAATAAATTATTTAGCGTTCTGCCATCTTTTTTGTAAATTCCATAATCGGTTCTTGCTTTGGGACTTCCCGGACCGACAAAATAATCTCTTTTTCTAGTTAAAATTTCACAATAATCTTTTTCAAATTGATCAGTCAAAATTTCTGGATAAAATTCACGCTGTTTTTGAATAATCTGTTTGGCTTCTTTTTCGTAAGCTTTGTTGGGAAAAACATTCAATAACACCTTTTGTTGCTCCACGTCATTGCCAACAACGACTTTACCACGAACGGCACCCAATTTATTCAATCTATCCAATTGAATTTGTGCAGGAGTTTGAGACTTCAATTCTTGATTATTTATTCTTAAACTGGCTGAATAATCAGTTCCTGAACTATCGCCTTCAACGTCAGCATCTTTCAAGTCATAACTGATTCCTCGACGTTTAACTAGATGATACAGACTTTGCGCTAACTCTTTTTTAGTTAACTGTTGCATTAAGCCCTTAACTCTTAATTCATAAGGATTTAAATTATCATTAAATTCTTCAAAATAATCATTTTTGTTAAAATTAGGCATTAAACCAAATCGTTCAAATAACTTAGCTGTATCTTCACGACGTTGCTTATTCCGATTCAAAAGTCTTCTCGAACCTCGCATGTCACGACGTGTTTGATTCTCTTCAGCAATTTTAGAATTGAACAGTCTTGAGCCTAATTCAAGTACTTTCCCCTTATCGATATCCAAAACACTAAATCCGACCGATGCAACACCAATATCTAATCCTAAACTAATTCTATCTGTCATTTTTATATCCCCGCTTCAATATCAATACAAATTAAATAAATCACTAACTAAAATATATCATATTGATTTCTAATTCGGAGCCTTTTTATAGACATTTTGTACTTAATTCAATATTTTTCCAGCCAAATAAAAACCTCAAAAACCAGTTTCAAAACTGATTCTTGAGGCTTTTCTAATTTATTCTAGTTTTTAAACGAGTGAATAGGTGAAGGAATTCTTCCACCACGGTGAATAAAATCAGCTGGACTATTAGTATTAACTGCCATAACGGGAGCTTTTCCAAAGAGTCCTCCAAATTCAACTTCATCCCCAACGCTCTTGCCAGTAGCGGGAATGATTCTAACAGCAGTCGTCTTATTATTGATGACACCAATTGAAGCTTCATCAGCAATCATCCCACTGATTGTTTCCGCAGTCGTATCGCCAGGAATGGCAATCATATCTAAACCAACTGAACAAACAGCAGTCATTGCTTCAAGTTTTTCAATATTCAAATTACCAGCACTGACAGCACGGATCATTTCATTATCTTCTGAAATAGGAATAAAGGCACCTGATAAACCACCAACGTGTTCACAAGCCATGACGCCACCCTTTTTAACAGCATCGTTCAATAATGCCAAAGCAGCAGTAGTTCCTGGAGCACCAACGCTTTCTAAGCCAATCTCTTCCAAGATTTCAGCAACAGAGTCCCCTTCGTTAGGAGTAGGCGCTAGCGACAAGTCAACAATGCCAAAAGGAACGCCGAGAGCTTTTGAAGCAATGTTTCCAACGAATTGACCCATTCTAGTTACCTTAAAAGTCGTCTTCTTGATAGTTTCAGAAACAACATCGATTGGTTGTCCTTTGACATGTTCCAAAGCTGTTTTGACCACGCCAGGGCCACTGATACCAACGTTAATTACGCAGTCGGCCTCTCCAACGCCATGAAACGCCCCCGCCATAAAGGGATTGTCCTCAACCGCATTGGCGAAAACAACTAAGCTCATACAATTAACCGGATCATCTTTGGCCAAATCTTTGATAACTGTTCCCATTTGTTTAACCGCATCAAGATTTATCCCTGAGCGAGTTGAACCAACGTTGACCGAACTACAGACTCTACTGGTTTGAGCTAAAGCTTCTGGAATAGATGCAATCAATTTAGTGTCGCCAGTTTGATAGCCCTTTTGAACTAATGCTGAAAAGCCACCAATCAAGTCAACTCCAATATCTTGAGCTGCCTTATCCATCGTCTTAGCATAAGCGACATAATCTTTATCATCTGAAGCCGCCGCAATCATTGAAATTGGCGTCACTGAAATTCGTTTATTGACGATGGGAATACCGTATTCAGTTTCAATCTTATTAGCTACCTTAACTAAGTCTTTTGCCTTAGTCGTCAATTTATCATAAATTTTTTGACGAGCCTTTTTACCATCGCTATCGATACAATCAAATAAGGAAATCCCCATTGTAATTGTCCTAATATCTAGTTTTTCTTTAGAAATCATATCAATTGTTTCTAAAATCGAATTAGTTTCCATGGGACCCTCCTAAAGTTTTTGAATTGCATCAAAAATTTCTTGGCGTTGAATACGAATATCCAAACCAGTTTCTTTGCTTAAATCTTTTAAATTACTTTGAACCGTATCAAAGTTAGTGGCATCATCTAATGTCACCATCATCATCATGGTAAAATTCTCATGCATTAAAGTTTGCGAAATATCAATAATATTAACATTAAGTTCTGCTAATTTATTAGAAACCTTCGCTACGATACCTACATGGTCATGACCTAATACTGTCAGAATTGCCTTCATAGTGATCCCTCGTTTTCATAAAGTTTGTAATAATCATAAACGAAGTTTTAATCTCAAACAAGGCAAATTAAAAAGAGATTAAGAATTATCTCATAATCTCTTCGTATAATTATTCTTATTCCATATCAAAATCTAAACTAGGATCAGCATTCAAGTCTAAATCAGCAAAATCTTGTTTGTCATATTGGATTTGCGCCATTGCACCGATCATCGCCGCGTTATCGCCACAAAGTCTTAATGGTGGGAAAATCAATTCCAAATCCAAATTGCGTTTCTTGATTTCTGCAGCCAAACGTTTGCGCAATCCTTGGTTAGCTGAAACGCCCCCGCCAACAACTAACTGCTTAACTGGATGTTGTTTCAAAGCTCTAAAGGTCTTGTTACTCAAGATATCGAGTACTGCGCCTTGAAAACTAGCAGCTAAATCATTTTTATCCAACTCTTCATGCACTTGATCAGCATGGTGAACAGTATTAATGAAGGCACTCTTCAAACCACTGAAACTGAAGTCGAGGTTATCTTCTTGCACCATTGCTCTTGGGAAGTTAAATGTATCCTTACCAACTGCAGCCATTTGGTCAACTTGTTTTCCAGCTGGATAATTGATTCCCAACACGCGACCGATTTTGTCATAAGCTTCTCCAACAGCGTCATCACGTGTATCGCCAAGCGTACGGAATTCTCCAGGTGCTGTTACTAAGACTAACTCAGTGTGTCCACCTGAAACCAACAACGACATGAATGGATATTGTAAATCGGCCACAAAATTAGCTGAATAAATGTGTCCAGCTAAATGGTTAACTTTAATCAAAGGCAAATCATGAGCAAAAGCAATTGTCTTTGCAGCCATGATGCCAATCAATAATGAACCAACTAAGCCAGGACCGTAAGTTACTGCTACAGCATCAAGGTCTGCATACGTAACTTTAGCTTCGTCTAAAGCTAAATTGATACATTTTGTGATTTCTTCAACGTGGTGACGACTGGCAACTTCGGGTACGACGCCGCCAAATCGTTGGTGACTCTTTATTTGTGTAGCAATGATGTTAGATAATATTTCATTGCCATTTTTAATAATAGCTACTGATGTTTCATCGCAGCTACTTTCAAATGACATTATTAGTGTATCCTTTTTCACAATTTTCTCCTTACAAATCAACCATCATTTCTAATGCGTCGTGATGATTTCTGAAATAATACTTTTTATGTACTGTTTTTACTTTAAATCCAAAAGCTTCATACAACGCAAGTGCCGGCTTGTTGGTCACATCAACTTCTAGAGACATTTTTTTAAATTTACGGTCTCGACAATATTTAAAGGCTTGATTCATCAATAAATGGCCGATTCCCATTTTTTGATAATCGACGTGCACAGCTAAATTGGTTACATGCGACTCAACTTTGTCACTGAGGGCAATGCCAATAAAAGCAATGACATCCTCCCCATCAACGAGTGATAGGTATAAGGCTTTTTTATTGCCAATTTCCATTTCGACGATATCCATTGGCCATGGTACTGGTATCGGATAGATTGTTTCTTGAATCTTCATATACTCGATAGCGTCTTTAGGAAGGGCTTTTCTTAAATCAAATTTTTGGTCTTCTACTGTAACTACTTGCTCTTCAAAATCAAATTTCGGAGTTTTGCTGGAAAAGAAGCTCCTAAACTTCTTCAACATAAGAAACATTGCCATCGTCCTTATGCCCTTTAGCATACCAATCGTGTTCGGCTTGCGTTAAACGTAAGTAAGTTGGTATAAAGTCATCCACATTTTCAACTGGTTTAGTTGTTTGGGCTAACTTAGCTAATTTAGCGGCATCTGGCAATGAATTTTCACTCTTTAAAATTTTGGCATTAGGAAATTGATCTTGAATTAATTCTTGTAACCTAGGTGTAGCGTTAATAAATTCTAAGTCTGATTGATTATATTTTTGCAAGGAATCCAACAGGTCAGCCATTGATGTGTGACGATCCTCACTGATATTTTCTAATTTTTGATTCTTTACTTGGTAAACGCCAGCAAAGGCATTGTCATTTCTAGCATCCATCAATGGTACGAGAATATGGCTTTCTTCCCCATTAGCAGCCAGAACTTCTAAACTAGAAACTCCTACTAAAGGCTTATCCAAAGTATCAGCTAAAGTCTTAGCCACTGTCACAGCCAATCTGACGCCAGTATAAGAACCAGGTCCTTTAGCAACAGCAATCAAATCAATATCTTTTATCGTTAAATTAGATTCTTGTAAAGTTTTTTTAATATCTGGCAAAATTGTAATACTATGAGTCTTTTTTTCAGTCGACTCAATATGTGCCAAGGTCTTACCATCCACTACAACAGCAACGGATAGCGGCTTGTTAGATGTATCAAAAGCTAATATTTTCATATTTATCCCTCATTCTTAATAAAACCTATTCTAACACAGAAATTTTAGTCAAAAAAAAAATCGACCTACAAGCCGATTTTCTTAAATTTCGAATTATCAATCCATTTGAGCACGATGTATAAAAGACCAGTTTGATAAATCAAGCTGAAAGCCTCTTTTACAAGTCTTGGAACCAACAAAGCTATGTACGGTACATTAGTCATCATGTGAATCCACAAGGTATTTAAACCCGTATTAACAATTAAAGTAATCAGGAAAACTGTTACAAAAGCTCTCCAAAGCGTAACTTTATGGTTGTATAACATGAATCCATAGATAACTCCGGCAACTAAAGCTGAGAATGTGAATCCCCAGAAAAATCCGCCAGCTGATGGCAAAACTGTATTACTGATGATATCAGCCAATACGTTGGCAATAGCTGCCTTAAATGGTCCAAAATAATAACCTAACAATCCAATAGCGATAAAGCTGAAACCTACCTTGAGGGTATTGCTACCTATTGATAATTTCGATAACACCATTTGTAATGCTATCAACAACGCCATCCAAGTGATTTCTTGAACGCTAATTACGGTACTTCTACTACTGTTCATAATCGACATCTCCTAAACGGAGCTGCCACCAGATATAGGCAAAAAGAGACATATATAAAGTGGCGAATGCGGAAACAAGATCGCGAGAAAACTCTTTGTCCGACGTTCACATTCCGTTCCATCGGCACTTGACGCCTTGAATCCTACCCCAAATATTTTTTAGTACCTGTATATAGTATCACTTTTCTTTCAGTAAACAAGTAGTTTTGCTGTAAATTATTTATTTTCCCATGTGAATTCAGCTATAACGTTCAGTACTTCACCACTCTTAATCCAATGAATAGATTTATTGTTCGTATTATCTACTTTAGCAAATGCGACTGGCTTACTATTGATATTCAATTCTTTTTCATATTTAATATCCATCGTCTTGATATGATGAGTAGCAATGAAATCAAGATTTAAGGTGTCAATCATCCAATCAAAATAATATGAATTATTAACATGTTTATTAACATCAATATTGTAATAACCGATGTGTTGAGCTTGCTCGAAGTCATAATCCTTAGGTTCTCTCAAACGAGCAAAACGTTGAATTTTGTTGACTTCTTCTGCACCAAATTTATTATCCAATCTATCGGTGGCACTGACAATCTTACGCTCTTTGAGATCAATCAAAACAAAAGCACTGTTAGCAGTAACTATCTTATTGCCAGCTTCATCTTCAACCCAAAAATCACGATAGAAAAAGTACTTATTATAAGTCGTTGCTTGCGTAGTGATTTTTAACTTCTGACCTAACTTTGGCATTTGCTTAATGTCCATATGGTATTGGACAACAACCCAGCCTAAGCCATTATTTTGCACCATTTCGGTACTGTCAGCATCAGCTTGGTGCAGTTGTTTTTCTGAGGTCAAAAGCAATAAGTCAATCAAGGCTGACATCCGAATGTCACCAGTTAAATTGGCAAAATAATAAGGTACTTCTTGTTCTAATGAAAATGTTTCTCTTTCTGCCACTATTCTTCTTCTCCAATTCCGTGATAAAGGTTATAAACATCTTGTTTCTTTAAGCCGTTGTGATTGGCGACTTCTTTAATGGCCTTATTGGGCTTTTTTCCTTGGTCAACTAATTTATCCACTGCTGTAATCAATTCATCGTTTGATTGAACTTTTGTGGCAACTTCTTCTGGTTTACCAGCAATTATCAAAACATATTCGCCTTTGGGATCATTTTCTTGATAATACTGTGCAACCTGTTTCAGACTTCCACGTAAGAAAGCTTCATGAATTTTCGTCAATTCTCGAGCTAAAGTAATCTGACGATTTTCTCCAAAATTATCGATTAAATCCTGAACTGTTTTTTTAACTCGATAAGGCGATTCATAAACAATCGTTGTTTCTTTTCTCTTAGCCAAATCATAGAGAGCTTCAGTTCTTTCCTTACCCTTACGTGGTAAAAATCCATAGAAATAAAATGGCTGCGGTGCAATTCCTGAGGCAATTAAAGCTGTGACTGATGCAGTGGCTCCTGGTAATGGGACTACTGGAATATCTTCTTTAATAGCAGCTTTGACCAATTCCTTACCTGGGTCACTGATCGAAGGTGCGCCTGCATCGCTGACCTGGGCAATTTTTACACCATCATTCATTTTTTCAATTAATTCTGGAATACGCTGTGCAGTATTATGTTCATGAAAACTTATTAATTCTGTTGGTATTTCAAAATGATTCAATAAATTCTTAGTATTACGGGTGTCTTCAGCAGCAACTAAATCCACTGCTTTTAACGTGTCGACAGCTCGAAAAGTCATGTCTTCTAAATTGCCAATTGGCGTTGGCACTAAAAAAAGGCAGCCCTTCGAATTATCAACAAAACTCCTTTGTTCCTTCATTCAAATAGCTCCCCTTATCTAATAGCTTTTTTTCTCTTACCTTTGCCGTTGCTTCCATATAATACATTCATACAAAAGATGCATTCTTCTTTATTCTTTCTATGAGTACCATAGAATTGTTGGCAAACGTGAAATCCTTTGCGATACAAATTCTCAAGATTCAAACGTGAATCCGAAAGCGTGTTGCCTTTAAAATCTTTATCCTCATAACCAATTTTTTCTAAATGCTTACGAAGATTATGATTCTCCATCTTTAACTCTTCTTTTTCTTCCAAACTTCTGGATAACTCTTCTTTAAGCAAAGAAACTTTCTTACTAATATCATTTAGTTGACTTGTGAGTGTTTCAAATTCATCATATAAATCCTTCTCTGCCATAATTTCACCTACTAATCCACAAATTTTAATGACAAATCTTCTAAAATAGCTTGAAACGATACATTACTTTTCCACATTTGTTCGGCTGTGAATAACTCATCGGACATTTTTACCAGCCGTTTGATACTCTTATTTGACAAGATATCCACCGACGTCAATGTTGATTTTTTCAAATTGTACCTAATTGATAATATATCACTAAAAATTTGATTCAACATATCGAATACTAAATGTTGGTGATCCTTATTCTCGATTAAAGGCATGATATCAGTCTGTACATCAATAAAGCAATTTATTTTTTGTTTGTTAGCTTCACCTAACCAATTTGAGATAGCTGTCACCAAACTTTGGTATTTTTCACTCGAAAAATTTTCCAAATATTTGATATCAGTCACTTTTAGAGCTTTTTGTGCCTGCTCTTTTTTAAACCCTTGCGCAACCAAACTGTTGATTTCATCTTCATTGCTTTGACTGGACAAATGAAAAATTTGCACACGCGATTGAATCGTCGGCAACAATTGTTTAGCTGAACTGGCTAAGAGGATAATCATCAAATTGCCTTCAGGTTCTTCAATCGTCTTTAACAGATTATTGCTGGCAGCATTAGTCATCTTTTGAGCTTCATCGATGATTAGGATTCTGCGTTTTCCTTGAGTCGCTGTCATACTAGCTTCTTTTTTAAAAAACTTAATATCGTCGACACCAATGCTCTGTTTTTCAGTTTGGACCTCTAAAACATCGGGATTATCGCCCAAAGCAATCGTCTGACATTTTTGACAAGTTTGATCAGGTGCTCCATCGACCAAATTATCGCAAAATTGACTTTGAGCAAGCCAAATAGCCATCTGCTGTCTTATTTTTGATGAAGCACTATCAAACAAATAAGCATGCGATAACATCTTTGAAGAAATTATTTTTTTAAACTCAGTCACGACTTTGGGCTGCTCTTCTAATAAATTCTCCATTTTTAAAATCTCACAAATTTATCCACAGGTACGATGAAACAAGTTGCTCCACCAACCTGAACCTCAATTGGTTCACCCATGCTAGAAGCTGCTTCCGGCATAAGAAATGTTGGCGTAACGTATTGTGATCTTGTGTGACAAGTTTTCTTGATGATTTCTAAGGCATCATCGACTTTTTCATCATCGACACCAATCAAGAAAGTACAGTTACCGGCCTTAAGAAAACCACCAGTTGAAGGTAGCTGCGTAGCTCTAAATCCATCTTTAACAAGCTGGGTTTGTAATTGTTGACTGTCCTTATCTTGAATTATGGCTACAATTAATTTCATGGTTATTCTCCTTCGTTAAATATCTCTGGAAATCTCTTTAAAATAGCTTCTAATGCGTCAGCTACCACTTTTTCTGGTACCTGGTCAGCATCGATCGTAACGATTCGTTCTGGATTATTTTTGACTATTTCCAAATAAGACGCGTGAACTCGCTTGTGAAAATCCAGTTTTTCCTTTTCCAAACGATCCATCTGACCCTCATGGTCTTTTCTAATTCTTGATAATCCCACTTCCGGCGAAATATCAAAGTAAATCGTCAAGTCTGGCAAATGTCCGTCGATGGCAAAATCGTTGATTTTAGAAACAGCTTCAGTACCAATCTCACGACCACCGCCTTGATAGGCAATCGAGCTATCGACAAAACGGTCGCTGAGCATGATTTTACCGGCTTCAAGGGTTGGCAAAATAACATCGATTAAATGCTGACGTCTAGACGCTGCATACAAAAGTGCTTCTGTTCTTGGATCCATTTCTTCATCATGAATATCCAAAATTATTTTACGAATCTTTTCGGAAATGGAACTGCCACCTGGTTCTCGTGAAAGTACGATTTCTTTGTTCGTCTTTTCTTGTAAAAGTGGCATTAATTTCTTGAGAGCTGTTGTTTTACCGGCTCCATCTGGTCCTTCAAATGATATAAATATTCCTGACATATAATTAATTCTCCTAATGGTTACTACTATTTTACTTGAAATCAAGAATAAATGAAACTTTCTAAAGCAATCACTGTTTCAAAAAAGGACTATGACTGATAATTATCTCGCCATAGTCCTTTAGTTTAAAATTCTGTTTTACCAGTGCTTTTCAGCGCGACTAGGCTGTTTCAAGAATGTATCTTCATCACCAAAGATAATATTCGTAGTTGCTTTAGCCTTAGCTTTTCGACGTCTTGCCTCTAAATACAAGTATTGATATTTCAACTGATCTAATTTCATTTTGATTCGAGTTGTTTCATCAACGTCTACTGAATTATTGATCATCCGTTTTCTATTGCTAATTCTAGTTTGGATAATATGAATATTATCTAACAGACGGTCATCTTCCATTTTTTGGACGCTTACTTTTTTTCTACCAAACATGTTAAATCTCCCTGCGACCTAGAACCGCACTCTTTAGAGTCATTTCATCTGCATATTCGATATCAGATCCGACAGCTAAACCATGTGCTAATCTAGTTACTTTTATTCCTGCTGGCTTAACTAATTTGGCTATGTATTGGGCAGTAGCTTCACCCTCGGGAGTGGCATTAGTAGCGATGATCAACTCTTTAACCTGCGAGTTCTCCTTCAAGCGATTTAGTAAGAGCTTAATATTTAAGTCTTCAGGTCCAATCCCATCAACTGGTGAGAGAACCCCTCCTAGCACGTGATACAATCCGTTATATCCGTTCATATCGTCTAGTGACATAATATCTTTGGCTTGTTCAACCACTAAAATTGTTGATTGGTCGCGATTTTTATCGCTACAAATAGGACAAATCTCTTCTGTAGTAATATTGCCGCAGATTTTACAAGATTTCAGGTCAGTTTTTGCGGAAATTAAATTATCAGCAAATTCCTTAACCTGATCTTTATCCATACCAAGTGTGAAAAAAGCCATCCTTGTTGCGGTTTTACGACCAATTCCTGGTAACATCATATAACTATCAATTAATTTAGATATTGGTTCTGGATATTTCATTACATCAACCCGTTTGTGTATTTACCTAATTTTTCTTGCTTATCTTTATCAACAGCATCAAAAGCATTGTTCAAAGCATCAATCAACATATCTTGCAAAGTATCAGGATCATCTGGATCAATAATCTTGTCGCTGATTGTCATATCAGCGATTTTTTTATCGCCAGTAACTTTCACAACCACAAAATCGTCAACTGATTTACCAGTGTATTCAGTTTTGTTGAGTTCTTCAGTAGTTGATTGAACTTCTTTTTGCATCTTTTGAGCTTGGCGCATAATGTTGGCCATATTGCCACCCATTCCACCCATATTTGGCATTCCTTTACTCATAAAAAATTCCTCCTAGTCATCTTTAACATCAACTATATCGTCACCAAATAATTTTAATGCTTCATCAACGGTGGGATCAGTTTTTTTAGTTTCTTTCTTAGATTTTACATTGTCTTTATTGCTTAAATCAATATTATTGTCGATATATTCTTTTCTAATTTTAGGCCAATCGACCTTTGGTACTAGAACGATTTGGCAATCTTTTTTCATCAACTTGCTAGTGTTGTCGCTCAATTCTTGTAAGAAACCAGTATCGTCTTGAACTTGCTCAAACCACATTGCATAGTCAAAAGCTACCACGATTCCATCAGAAGAAGCTGCAACTGGCTCTGCGACTTTCATCATAGCACGTTGTGTTATTGAAAGCATACTCATTAAATCGGGCCAAATATCTCGAGCTGCTACCAAATCATTTTTAGTAGCATTGCTCAAAACTTTATAAATAGCAGTCTTATTGAGACGGTTATTATTATTTCGATGGTGAGCCTTTTTAGTTGGCTGTGTAGCAGCAGGCTTGGTCGTACCGTTTGATAAAGTCTTAACTTCATTTTGCAAGTGTGACACTTCATCGCGCAATTTATCTAGTTCAAGATTGCCATTATCGTTGTCACTCACTGGAACTTCCGTAGGATTTTGTTGCGACGCTACTTGCTCCACTTGAGGTTCGCTAATTTTGACGGTTAAGATTTCCATATAAATATCAGTTTGGTTAGAATTCTTTAAATTATTTTGCGTAGCGCTGACTTGGTCGACAATATAAAACAAGCGTGCATTGTCGAACTTGTTAGCGATGTCGAGCAATTCTTGAGTCATGACCGAGCTATCCATTTGCTTAGATAAATCTGAATTAGAATTATACAAGATTAAATTACGACAAACTCGGATAATCATTTCAGTAAATCTCAAAGCTGAACGACCGCTAGCTAAGATTTGATACAAACTAGTCAGAGCCTGTGCCGGTTTATTATCAGCGATCGCTGTCATATAAGAAACAATCTGTTCATTGCTTAATGCACCGGTTACTTCTTGGGCATTCTTTAAAGTCAACGAATCATCGCCATAGGATAACGCTTGATCCAAAATACTTAAAGCATCACGCATTCCACCTTCTGCTGAGGCAGCAATGATATTCAATGCTTCATCGTCATATTCAATATTTTTATCATTTAAAATGAATTCCATCCGCTTCAAAATATCTTGGCGGGAAATTCTTCGAAAATTAAAACTTTGAGTTCTAGAAATAATCGTGGCCGGAATCTTTTGTGGTTCCGTTGTGGCTAAAATAAACATGACATTTTCAGGTGGTTCTTCTAGTGTCTTCAATAAGGCATTAAAAGCACCTTGGGAAAGCATGTGAACTTCATCGATGATATATACTTTGAACTTAGCTTCAGTTGGTGCGTACTTAACTTTATCGCGGATATCACGAATTTCTTCAACACCATTATTTGAAGCAGCATCAATTTCAATCACATCGTTCAAACGGTTCTCGTTTGCTGCCAAACAAATCTCGCATTTATTGCAAGGTTCGCCATCTTGGGGATTAAGGCAGTTGACCGCTTTGGCTAAAATTTTAGCACAAGATGTCTTACCTGTTCCTCTGGGACCACTGAACAAATAAGCATGGCTGGTCATTTGACTAGCGACTGCATTACGCAGGGTCTGAGTGATAACATCTTGACCGATTACATCAGAAAAAGTTTGGGGACGCCAAACTCGATATAGTGCTTGATATGCCATTTTTTCTCCTTAAAAAATCTGATATGTAAATTTTACCACAAAAAAACTCCTAATCTTTAACAGATTAGGAGGCTTATATGCATAACAAAAGGCACATGACACACCTTACTTAGTGCTGCTTCCTTCCGGATCTGACACGATTTGTAAGAGCATCATTGCCCTAAGGCCTTGCGGCAATAACTATCATACTATAAATCACTAAACTTTTCTACTTCTTAGAGCGAATTTTTCGGAAAAAATTTCTTAAAAGCTGAGCTGATTCATCAGCCTTAATATTGCTCAATACTTCTGGTTGGTGATTGTAGCGCGTTTCAGTCAATAAGTTATTGATTGATCCTACTAACCCAGCTTTAGGGTCGCTAGCTCCAAAAATAACTTCTTCCACACGACTATTAATAATTGCCCCGGCACACATCGGACATGGTTCTAAGGTCACGAATAAACTAGTGTGCTCTAGACGCCAGCTGCCAATTTTTTTACAAGCTGCTTCTATCGCAATAATCTCTGCATGCTTGATAGCATCTTGAGTTTCTTCTCGTTCATTCGAACCCTTAGCAATCACTTCGCCAGTTAAGTTATCGACGATAATGCAGCCGATTGGAACTTCTCCTCTAGTTTCAGCTTCTTTAGCTTGTGTTAAAGCTTGTTCCATATATCCATTTATCTGTTCTTCTGAAAATATCATATTAGTTAATTAAGTTAGTTACTTTCTTCTCCAAATATTTTGGTAAAATTGGAGCTTTAATCTTCAATTGATCTTTTTGCTTTTGGAGCGACTCTAAAATACTAATCAATTCTTTAACTTGATCATCTGAAAGAGTCCTGACAAAATCCATCAATTTATCGTTACCGTGAAGATATTTTTCAACAAAGGATTCCAATTTTTCTCGATCTTTTTTAGCAGCATTTTCTTTCATAGAGTGCTTCACTGCGCGCACTGCAAAATAAGTTCCCGTTGAAACACAAGATAATAAAATACCGATTAATATTTTTTTCTTCATAAGTAAACGCCTCCAATATGAATATACCATATTGCTAGATTTTTTAAATCATTTTACTTTTGAGAATATAATATCCTTTTTCACGAGTGACAATTTCCACATTGCCAAAAGTTTTATCCATTAATTTTTTAGCCGAGGGTGCACCTTGCTTCTTTTGTAGAACTATCCATAATTCACCATTTGGTTCCAAATAATCCTTAGATTCGGCAAGAATTGCTGTAACAACGCTCTTGCCTGCTCTTACAGGAGGATTAGAAACTATCAAAGCATACTTATCTTTAACTTCTTTATAAACGTCAGATTCAAAAATTTCTACATTTTTAATCTGATTGTTAGAAGCATTTTGCTTAGCTAAATCTAAGGCCCGCAAATTAACATCGACCATTGTTACTGTTCTCTTATCCTGTTCTTTAGCAAGTGCTAAACCAATTGGACCATAGCCACAACCAACATCCAAAATATTGCCATTAGGGATATTTTGGAAATCAATCGCCTCAATCAAAACACGAGAGCCATAGTCAATGGTCTGTCTTGAGAAAACGCCACTATCTGACATAAAATCCAAGTTGTGCTTTCGTAAGGTAAAATTAAAATTCTTTACTTCATGCTCTAAACCAGGTGTATTTTCAAAATATTGATTTGCCATAATTTTTCCTTCCTCACTACTATTTGAGGGTAAAAAAAAATCCTCTTACGAGGATTAATTTTAACATAAAGTGTATTACTTCAATGTAACTGTTGCACCAACAGCTTCAAGTTTAGCCTTCATGTCGTCAGCGTCAGCCTTAGCAACGCCTTCCTTGATAACCTTAGGAGCGCCATCAACAAGGTCCTTTGAGTCCTTCAAGCCAAGTCCTGTGATACCACGAACTTCCTTGATAACCTTAACCTTTTCTTGTCCTGCTTCTGTAAGTTCAACGTCGAATGAATCTTTTTCTGCAGCAGCGTCTCCACCAGCAGCACCGGCAGCAGCAACTGGAGCAGCAGCCTTAACGTCAAATTCTTCTTCAATAGCCTTAACAAGGTCGTTAAGTTCTAGAATTGAAGCATCTTTTAAATCATCGATAATCTTTTGTGTATCTAAAGCCATTTTAATGTCCTCCAAATATTATGAGTTTTTTTAATTAGTTAGTAGCTTCTTGTCCATCGTCTTCTTTATCTGCAACGGCCTTAACAACCATAGCAAAGTCGCGAACAGGAGCTTGTAATACAGATACCAACATTGATAGCATGCCATCTCTGTCTGGTAATGTTGCAAGTTCTTGAATTTCATCAAGTGAAGCTGCTTTACCTTCGATGATTCCACCCTTGATTTCAACGGATTCAACATCTTTGGCAAACTTAGCAGCTACTTTAGCAGGTCCAACAGGATCTTCTTCTGAATAAGCAATAGCTGTTGGTCCAACGAAGAATTTCTCTAGACCTTCAACACCAGCTTTTTCAGCTGCACGTCTCAAGATTGTATTCTTGATAACTTGCATTGTAGCATTTTGTTCACGTAATTCAGCACGCATTTCTGTTGCTTGTTCAACAGTTAGACCTAAGTAGTCAACAACGATAACTGACTTTGCGCCTGTTAATTGTTTAGCAACTGCATCAACTTGTGCTTGTTTTTGTGCTAGTACATCTTGCTTCATTATTACGTTTCACCTCCACAATTTTTTAGTTAATTATCTACAACGGCTTAAAAATAATAAAATCTCTGTGCCCTCAGGACACAGAGATTAAGTGAAATAATCTTCTGGCCTCGGCAGGATATTAAGACTTTCATCACCTGAGTCTTCGGTAGAAATCAACTATAATAATTTATCATTATTTTGGTTATTAGTCAACATTAAGCGTTAATTTTTAGACCAGGTCCGAATGTGGATGTCATATTAACACTTGTTACATAATTACCTTTAAGTGATGCAGGACGAGCTTTTACGATAGCACCGTAGAATGCATCAAAGTTTTCTGTAATTTTCTTTGTATCGAATGAAATCTTACCAATAGGTGCGTGGATAAGACCATTTGAGTCGACACGGTATGTAACTTGTCCGGCTTTAATATCATTAACAGCCTTTGTAACGTCCATAGTAACAGTACCTGTCTTAGGGTTAGGCATCAAACCTTTAGGTCCAAGAATACGACCTAAACGTCCAACTTTAGCCATCATTGGTGGTGTTGCAACAGCAACGTCAAAGTCTAGCCAACCGTCTTGGATCTTGTCAACAAGATCATCTGAACCTACAACATCAGCGCCGGCTGCTTCTGCATCCTTAGCTTGTTGTCCTTCAGCAAAGACAATAACCTTTTGTGTTTTACCTGTACCATTTGGTAGTACGATAGCACCACGAATTTGTTGGTCAGCTTGTTTAGGATCAACATCCAAGTTAACGGCAACTTCAACAGTTGCGTCAAATTTGGCATAGTCAACCTTCTTCAATAACTCAACGGCTTCTTCAGCGGTGTAGCGTTTGTTTTTATCTACTTGTTTTAGTGCTTCTGTATATTTTTTTCCATGCTTAGCCATGCTAAGTTCCTCCTTGCTTTGTGGTCTTTACGGAGAATTATATTTTCTCCTCCCACTTGTTAAGAATGTTTTCACATCCCTGTAAACTGCTTGATCTAGTCTTTTACTTTACTTCAAAGCCCATACTTCTTGCAGTACCAGCAACCATACGCATTGCAGCTTCAACACTAGCAGCGTTTAGGTCTTTCATCTTGGTTTCAGCAATTTCGCGAACTTGGTCTTCAGAAACTGTGGCAACCTTGTTTGTATTAGGTTCGCCAGAGCCCTTTTCAACGCCAGCAGCTTTCTTCAATAGAACAGCAGCTGGTGGTGTCTTAGTAACGAAATCGAATGAACGGTCTTCATATACTGAGATAACAACAGGGATAATCATACCCTTTTGATCTTGTGTACGCGCATTGAAATCCTTTGTAAAGGCAACAATGTTAATACCAGCTTGTCCTAAAGCAGGACCAACTGGGGGAGCTGGAGTAGCCTGTCCAGCAGGGATTTGTAATTTTACTACGTTAGCAACTTTTTTAGCCACGGTGCATACCTCCTTGTTCCGTGATGTGGTCATGATGAGAATTAATATTTTCTCTCCCACATGTATGTGTCAAAAACATACCGTTATATAGTAGCACGGCCTACTCTTCTTAGCAATAATTATTTTTGCTTTTCAACAGATTCAAAATCAACTTCAGCACTTGTCATGCGTCCAAACATGTCAACATCAACTTTAAGTTTTCTATGTTCATCGTCAATTTCAGTAATCTTACCTGTTGTATCGGAAAAAGCACCATCAGTAATTTTAACTGTTTCGCCAATTTCGAAGTCAGATGGTTTTTGTGAATCCATTCCAAATTGACTCAAGATGTTATCAATTTCTTCAGGTAACAATGGTGCTGGCTTACTACCAGAACCATGACTGCCGACAAATCCGGTAACGCCTGGTGTATTACGAACGATAAACCATGATTCATCAGACATAACCATTTCTACTAAAACGTAGCCAGGGAAAGTTTTTTCCATTTCTTTCTTTTCTTTACCGTTTTTCATTTTTGTTTCTTCTTCTTCAGGAACAACTGCACGGAAAATGTAATCTTCCATACCCATTGATTGAGCACGTGATTTCAGATTTTCCTTAACTTTATTTTCATATCCTGAATAAGTATGTAAAACATACCATTGTTTTGCGCCAGCTTCAGCCATATTTTCCTCCAAAAAAATCAAAATAAAAAAACTCCGAACCACAGTCGAAGTTTCCTCGTTAGTTTCATCATAGCAAATTTTTTAAGTACTTACAATCTATTTACCCATTACAAAGTGTTGCAATAATGTAATTAAGCCCCAATCGACTAAGGCAAAGAAGATTGCATACATTAATGATGTAGCGATAACTGTCCATGTATCGCGACGGTTCTCTTTAAATGTAGGCCAAACAACTAATTTCATTTCTTTGTTGACACTACCAAAAAATTTAAATAGTTTCATTTGTTCCTCCAGATTATCTTGTTTCTTTATGTAATGTATGTTTGCCACAGTGCTTACAGAACTTTTTAACTTCTAGACGTTCTGTTCTATTTGGGTTTTCTGTAATCGTATAGTTACGTGATCCACAAACAGTACAAGCAAGGGCGACTTTTCTTAATCCCATTTTATTCTCCAAAATCCAACTTATATCTTAATCCTATTAATTGTAAACTCTTCGCAAACTTTTGTCCATTGCAATCTCATGACAATCGTGCTTGCAATTTTCTTTTTCTAATTTTGACTTCGCATCTTTTAATCGCCCGTTCAATCTGTCTAAGATCACACTTAGCTAATTGACAAGCCTCTTCTTTAGAAATTTTCCCAAGGATATACTGAAATGATAAAAGTTCCATTTTACTCAAATCTTTAATAATGTCTTGAATTTGGTCCTTAACTTCTAGCCAATTACAATTTTCAATTGCTGTCAAATCTTGATCATCATCTAAATCGACAAAACTAAGCGGCTTAGTATGAATATTTGCTCTTCTCTTATAAGCATTCTCATGTCTAATTTTATCGATTACATGATTTCTCAACTTCAATTTAAAAAAACTACCAAATTTAGAACCACCATTGCCATCAAAAATCTTGCAAGTTTGATAGCAAATCAACATAGCATCTTGATACCAATCATTAATATCGTAACCGGTAATAAAATATTGCAACTTCATATTATTAATCATTGGTTGATATCTTCTCACTAAATTACCTAGAGCAATTGAGTCGTCAGTCTCTTTAACGCAATCAATCCAGAGTTTTTCCATATCAGTAGACATTAAGTATATTTACAGCGTTTTATTTTATATAACTATAAAATAGCATGTCATTTTACCGATTATAAGAGAACACCTGTTTACAAAAAAATCGAATGAAATATAATCAATTCAATCATATTTCATTCGAAAATTAAGCGTTACGCGATGCAAATGCTTGGTATAACAAAATACCAGTTGCAACACTGGCATTCAAACTTTGCACGTGTCCTACCATTGGGATATTCAAAGTTTGGTCAGCTTGCTTCAAAACTAATGGTGAAATGCCTTTACCTTCATTACCGATAATTAAGGCAATTGCACCTTTAGCATTCCAGTTACGGTAGTTGTCGCCTTCCATAGCTGTTCCAAAGACCCAAACATTACGCTTCTTCAAGTCTTTAATCGTATTAACTAAGTTAGTTACTCGAACTACTGGCACGTGTTCGATTGCACCAGTTGAAGTCTTGGCAACGGTTGAAGTTAGACCAGTCGAACGATGCTTAGGTACGATAATACCGTCAACACCAACAGCATCAGCTGTTCTCATGATTGAGCCCAAGTTATGGGGGTCTTCAATTTTATCAAGAATCAAAATAAAGGGATCAGTTCCTTTTTTTTCGGCACTCTTGAAGATATCGTCCATTTCAGCGTACTGATAGGGTGCGATATAAGCTGCCATCCCTTGGTGATTACCATTGTCACTGATGTCATCAAGTTTATTCTTTGGAACTTCTTGAACAATCAAGCGGTCACGTTTGGCCAATTTGACTGCTTCAGCAATATGCTCGCTGGATAAACCTTTTTGAACCAAAACTTTGTTGACTCTTTGATCAGCGGTTGCGGACTTCAATAGTTCGATCACTGAATGAACTCCGTAAACTAACTCTTTTTCTTCTGTATTATTATTCGAATTTCCTGCCATCTGTTTCACCTATCTCTACTTCATTTATGCACCATTGTGCTAATTCTTTAACACGTTTCTTATCTCCAGTAATATCTAAATAACCAAAGACTGCTTCAAAACCAGTGGACATATGATATGTGACGACACTCGTATTCTTGGCTTTTGTTTGTTTCTTAGCATTGCGTCCATTTTTGTAAATTCTGACTTCATGCTCTGACAAAACGCCCTTATCTATCATTAAAGTTATTAAAGATGCTTGTGCTTTAGCTGAAACATAATGTTTCGCTTGGTGCTGTAATTCATTTACCTTAGTAATATTTTTAGAAAGTAAGTGCTCACGAACAAAAACTTCGTAAACCGCATCTCCCAAATACGCTAAGGTCACTCCATTAAATTTCTTAACATCAGTCATTAATATGCCACCGTGTTCCCTGAGGTGTATCTTCGAGGATTACACCCATATCTTTTAATTGATCACGTAATTTATCGCTAGTGGCAAAATCTTTATTTGCACGTGCTTCATCACGTTCATCGACCATCTTTTGAATCTCAGCAGACAAATCTTGTTGACTATCTAACTTGATTCCTAAGATACTTGTCAAATCGACCATAGCTTTTAGGATAACATTTACAGCATTTTTAGCAACTTGTGTCTTCGAACTGTAATTATTTGCGAAACTGACCAGATTAAAGATTTCAGTCAAACCATTTTGGACGTTAAAGTCATCATTCATGGCTGTTTTGAAGTCCTCAATAATTTTTTCAACTTGAGTTGCAACTGTTGTATCGTCGCCATCAGTCGCGTCAGACAATCTAAACTTCAGATTGTTATATGCCGTTTTGATTTTATCTAAGTTGTCAGCTGCTTTTTGTAAATTAGCTTGTGAATATTCTAATGGTCGACGGTAATGAGTGGATGACAAGAAGAATCTCAAAACTTGAGGATTAGTCTGCTTGACTAAATCATGAACTGTGACGAAATTGCCTAAAGATTTACTCATTTTTTCGTTATTTTCAACCGTCACGAAGCCATTGTGCATCCAGTAATTGACAAACTTTTGACCAGTTTTAGCTTCACTTTGAGCAATTTCATTTTCGTGGTGAGGGAATTCCAAATCTTGACCGCCACCGTGAATGTCAAAGGTATCGCCTAAGTATTTAGTTGACATCACTGAACATTCAATGTGCCAACCTGGTCGACCTGCTCCCCAAGGAGAATCCCATTTGATTTCACCTGGTTTAGCTTTTTTCCAAAGCACGAAGTCAATCGGATCTTGTTTCTTATCAAACTCGGCTTCGCCGATATGTTCACTAGCACCTTCGACTAATTGGTCGATATTTTGATCAGATAATTCACCATAATGTTTGAACTTACGAGCTCGATAAAAGACATCTCCGTCAGATTCATAGGCATAGCCTTTTTCTATCAATACCTTTACAAAATCAATAATTTCTTGAATATTATCAGTGGCTCTAGGATTAATCGTTGCTTTTTGAACATTGATGGCTGCAATATCTTCATAGAATGCTTTGATAAAACGATCAGCTACTTCTGGAACGGTAATCTTTTCGCGATTAGCTTCTTTTATCATTTTGTCATCGACATCAGTGAAGTTAGAAACAAATTTAACCTTATAACCTAAAAATTCTAAATAACGTCGTACCGTGTCAAAAGCTACGATTGAACGAGCATTTCCAATGTGAATATAGTTATACACTGTGGGTCCACAGACATACATTTTTACTTCATTAGGTGTTAATGGTTTAAATTCTTCTTTTTCACGTGTCAATGTATTGAAAATTTTCAACATAATCTTCACCTATATAAAAAAGAGATTGGAGGCAAAACTAAGTTTTCCTTCAACCTCTTTTTCGTTTTCTTTTTATTTTGACGCAAATACTATTTCATTTCATCAAGTGTCTTATTGATATTTGATAAAGCTTGATCTCTACCAAATAATTCAATAGTTTCAGCAATTGCTGGACCATGCATTGTTCTAGTAGCAGCAATTCTAGCTGGCATATAGAGTTTTCTACCCTTAACGCCTGTGTCAGCTCTAACTGATTGAATAGCAGCCATGATTTGTGAAGCTGTGAAGCGTGGCAATTTTTCTAACTTGCCCTTCAAGTCTTCAATAGCAGTCTTAGCATCATCATCAGCTAATTCTTTTTGTTCATCATCTGTTAGGTGTTCTGGTTGGTTAAAGAAGACATCTGCCAAGTCAACGATTTGTTGCGTATATGACATTTGTGGCATGTAGAGTTCTGTTAAATGTCTTGCCCATTGAATTTCGTCAGTTGATGGATTTTCATCCATACGTTTTGCTTCAATCAAGTTAGCAATTACTAAGTCAGTAATTTCACTGACATCAGCATGTTTAACGTATTGATTATTGACCCATTCAAGTTTCTTTTGATCGAACTTAGCAGGAGACTTGCTCAAACGATGTTCATCAAAAATCTTGATAAATTGTTTGCGAGTAAATAGTTCGTCTTCTCCAACTGGTGACCAACCAAGAAGCGTAATGAAGTTAAACATAGCTTCTGGCAAGTAACCCAATTCACGATATTGTTCAATGAATTGAAGAATTGATTCGTCACGCTTACTCAACTTTTTACCAGTTTCAGTATTGATAATCAAAGTCATGTGACCAAACTTAGGAGCTTCCCAGCCCAATGCATCATAAATCATCAATTGCTTTGGAGTATTGGCAACGTGATCGTCACCACGAAGAACATGACTGATTTCCATCAAATGGTCATCAATAACAACCGCAAAATTGTATGTTGGCATACCATCACGTTTTTGAATGACCCAATCGCCACCGATAGTGTCAGAACCGATTGAAACTTTACCCTTTACGATATCGTCCCATTCGTAGTTCTTACCAACTGGTACGTGGAAACGAACAACAGGTTGTAGGCCTTTGTCTTCTGCTTCTTTGATTTTAGCTGCCTTTTCTTCATCACTCATACCTTCAAATTCGTATTCGTAATGTGGCATTTGACCATGAGCTTCTTGGTCTTCACGCATTTTTGTTAGTTGTTCTTCAGTCAGATATGATTTGTAAGCCAAGCCCTTTTCAAGCAATTCATCGATATATTTTTGATAAATTTCTTTTCTTTCTGATTGACGATAAGGACCATAGTCTCCTCCGACATCTGGACCTTCATCCCAATCAACACCGAGCCATTTGAGGTTATCTAGTTGACTCTTTGTTCCACCTTTAACGTTTCTCTTTGTATCTGTATCTTCGATACGAATTATGAATGTACCTTTGTGACTACGTGCAAATAGATAGTTAAAGATAGCTGTTCTCGCATTCCCGATGTGTAAGTGACCTGTTGGACTTGGTGCATATCTTACACGAATTTTATTATCTGACTTTTTTGCCATTTCTGTGTTCTCCCCTTTTATTTCTCGAGTTTTTCCGATTTGAATTATGATTGCCATTATTGTTGTGGTTATTGCCGTTGTTGTTATTGTTACTGTTGTTCTTTCGGTTATTGCCACCATTATTATGGTTATTATTATTATTCTCTTTGGAATTGCTCTTTTCCTGGATACCATGCATTGAATGCTTAGGCTTTGCAAATATCATTTTACCAGCATCAGTTTGCAATGCACTAGTTACGACGACATCGACTTCTTTATTGATGAAGTATTTACCTTCTTCAACAACGACCATCGTTCCGTCTTCTAGGTATGCGACACCTTGCTCTCTTTCAGTACCCTCTTTTATAACTTTAACAGTCATTGTTTCTCCTGGCAAAACCATAGGTTTCAAAACTTTGGCTAGTTCGTTAATATTGAGCACTTGAACATTTTGAAATTCACTTACCTTACTTAAATTATAATCATTTGTGATGACAGCACCACCGATTTCTTTAGCTAATTTAAGTAATTTCATATCCACTTCTGGAATATTATCATAATCACGCGTGGTTGTTTCATAATTTATACCTTTATCCATCTTCATCTCGTTGAGAATATCTAGACCACGACGACCACGTTCGCGTTTTTGATTATCGCTGGAATCAGAAATCAATTGTAACTCATGAACCACAAAATCAGGAATCATCAATTTTCCTTCCAAAAAACCAGTGTGTGCCAATTGATGGATTCTACCATCGATTACCACTGAAGTATCAAGAATCTTATAAGGATAGTAATCCTTTTTAGCTGAACGACGTGTAACTTCGCCTTCTGCTTTTAAATTTTCTTTATTATCAGCTTTGGTATTACGTTTCGTAATTGAGAAGTTGCTCCAATCATTTCGACGACTTGTTCCCATTCGAAAACCAATCCAACCAAAAACAATCATCAAGATAACTGGGATAACGTTGGAAAACATATTGTGCATCATATAAAAAGGAATGGAAATGATGTTGGCTAAAACCAAACCGCCAATTAAGAATCCGGCACCATAGATAATCCATCCCGGTGATCTCGAATTAAGATATTTTTCGATTTCTAAGTTGATATTTAAAATTGGTTTAACAAACAAGAACGACAAGAAATAAAATATGATACATCCAATAAGTCCGTCAAAATAGCCGTTATTGATAAAGAGAACTCCTGCTAAACCGGTAACTTCCCACAAAATCGGTAAGACAGTGATTCCAACCGCGATACCTAGTAGGGCAAAAATTATATTTATTACAATTTTTCGCATGAAAACCTCCTATTTTAAAAAATTTTATTCATTGCATCTGTCACGGTACTGACACCAATGATTTGAATCTTATTATCTTTTGACCAATCGCCAATGTTGTTCTTTGGAACGAAAATACGCTTGAAGCCCAATTTTTCAGCCTCATTGACTCGTTGATCGATTCGGTTAACTCGTCTAATCTCACCTGTCAAACCAACTTCACCGACAAAGCAATCTGTTCCTGGAATACCAGTATTTTTGTAACTAGAAGCAATTGACATGGCCAAGGCTAAATCAATCGCTGGCTCGTCTAATTTAACGCCACCAGTCGACTTAAGATAAGCATCCTGATTTTGCAGCATTAAATTACCACGTTTTTCTAAAACCGCCATAATAACCGAAACACGATTATGATCTATACCTGTTGATGTTCTCTTGGCATTACCAAAAATCGTTGGTGTAATCAATGATTGAATCTCAACAAGGATTGGTCTGGTTCCTTCCATTGAAACAACAACTGCAGAACCATTAGCATTAGCCAAACGTTCCTCTAAGAAAATCTCTGAAGGATTGGCAACTTCCACTAAACCTTTCGTCTGCATTTCAAAGATACCAATCTCATTTGTCGAACCAAAGCGATTTTTAACTGAGCGTAAGATACGGTAACTGTGATGAGTATCGCCTTCAAAGTATAAAACTGTATCCACCATGTGTTCCAAAATCTTAGGTCCAGCAATTGCTCCACCTTTAGTAACATGACCAACAACAAAGACCGTGATATTTTGTTGTTTAGCAATATTCATCAATTCAGCAGTTACTTCACGAATTTGCGAAATACTGCCGACTGCTGAAGTTATTTCTGGCTCATCCATTGTTTGAACCGAATCGATTATCAAATAGTCGGGATGCATTTCGCTAATAGTTTGACGAATGTAACTCATATCAGTTTGTGGATAAACATAGAGATTGTCGCCGGTGATGCCCAAACGGTCAGCACGCATCTTGATTTGTGACGCACTCTCTTCACCAGACACATATAAAACTTTTCCGCCTAGCTTTTGAAGTTGACCTGAAACTTGGGTCAAAAGAGTTGACTTACCAATACCAGGATCTCCACCAATCAAAATCAACGAACCCGGTACGATGCCGCCACCGAGGACACGATTCAACTCGCCTAATTCAGTTTTAACACGAGGTTCTTTCTCAAAAGAGACATTATTGATACTAATTGGTTTAGATTCCAAATCGCTAACTCGACGACTGGGAGTAGCTTTAGCTTTGGTTGAAGCTGGCTGGTCAACTTCTTCGACCATTTGATTCCAGACGCCACAATTAGGACAGCGTCCCAAGTATCGTGGTGAAATATATCCACAGTTTTGACATACAAATTTTGTTTTAGCTTTAGCCAATAAAATAGTTCCTTTCTTATTATATTCCTGAAGAACCAAATCCTCCATGACGTTTCGTTAATCCGCCTTCATCGTCATCAGTCGTTAAATATTTAATGAAGATTCCTTGAGCTAAACGTTCGCCCTTCTTTATTTTATAGTCAATTGGGAAAAAGTTAATTAATTGAACAAATAATTCTCCCTCATTACTATCATTATTATAGTAATCTGCATCAACAACGCCAATACCATTGGGAATCGACAAACCGCGTTTCAAAGGATTGCTCGAACGACTAGCAATAATTAAAACTTCATCGTCTTGCATAAAGGCTTTGATACCAGTAGGTACTAATACTGGTTTGATAGATTTCTGTACTTCAGCAATTTTACTATCATCTATTTTCCCTTTATTGAGCACAAATTTCAAAACATTAAGCACACCAAATTTCCAAATTGATGGAACAACGAAATCTTGTGCACTTTCAATATCATATCCAGCAGCATTTTTAGTTTGGCGGACTGGTAAATTAAGGCCTTCACCTTCATATTTCTTTACAATTTCAAATCCACGTTTTTTTGTCAAATTGAAAACTCCTTTAGCATTAGATATCTAAAATAATAGCATTTTAGCCTTTATAAAACTATTCAATCGACTGACTTTCTTCTTATAATAGAGTAATATAAAATTAATTAAATATGCAGGAGGTAGTTTTATGGAAATGAAACATGAGGACGGTCGCTTTTTCTTTGAAGATAACGGCGAAATGATTGGCGAATTGACTTATTCTACTGTTAAAGATGGCGTGATTTCACTTGACCATACTTTCGTTAATGAAAATTATCGTGGACAAGGTTTGGCTGGAAAATTATTGAACGCTGTACTAGATTTTGCGGACTTAAAGAGTCTAAAAATCATTCCCGTTTGCGAATACGCAAAGGCTGCTTTCAAACAAAAGCCTGAAATCAGATTTTTGTTAACCGAAAATTACCAAAAGCTCTTGAAGGGGGAAAATTAATTGAATCAAAATGAATTAAAAAAAGCTGTCGGCGTTAAGTCTGTCGATTATTTTAAAAGCGACTCGGTCGTTGGTTTAGGAACTGGTTCAACGGTTTATTATATGATTGAAGAACTTGGTCGCCGATACCAAGCTGGCGATATTAAAAACATCGTCGCTGTAACGACTTCATCACGTTCTGAAAAGCAAGCCAAATCTTTAGGCATTCCAACTAAAGACCTCAACGAAGTTGATCACATTGATGTCACTATCGATGGTGCTGACCAAATTGACAAGAACTACCAAGGCATCAAGGGTGGTGGTGCTGCCCACTTGCTCGAAAAAATGGTTGCAACTAACTCAACTAAAAATATTTGGATTGTTGATCAATCAAAAATGGCTGACCAACTAGGAAGTTTCCCATTACCACTAGAAGTTATTCCTTTCGGTTGTGAAAAGACTTTCGAAGACCTTAAAAAAGAAAATTTGAAGCCAGAATTTCGTTTAGATGAAAATGGCAAACGTGTTTTGACTCACAATAAAAATTACGTAATCGATCTTAAAATGGGAACGATCAATCACCCTCACCTATTAGCTGATTGGCTCGATCACCAAGTTGGAATAGTTGCACACGGACTATTTCTTGATATAGTTAATACTATTATCGTCGGTTATGAGGATGGACCAAAAGTAATCGATAATATCAGATAATATCAAATAGAGGAGAATATTGCATGACTAAAGAAATTACATCATCAGAATTAGAAAAATTTCAAACTGCATTCGACAAAACCCCGGGCTCAAGTGCCATTAAGAATGCCGTTGCTAATAATGGATTATTCAAATCCAGTGAAACGCTTGCTTCAAAAGTAGCAATGGATCCAACTTTTTCTATTGAAATCGACACTGGTAAGGTTTCAGACCAAAAGCAATCTGGACTTTGCTGGGTTTTCGCCGCTTTAAATACGATGAGACACCCACTTCAAGACAATTTTAAAATCAAAGGCTTTGAATTATCTCAAGGATATATGCTTTTCTGGGATAAATTGGAAAAATCTAACTACTTCTTCGAAAATGTTATCAACACAGCCGCTTTACCAGTTGGTGACCGTAAAGTCGACTTTCTCATGACGACTCCTCAACAAGATGGTGGTCAATGGGATATGGTCATGGCCCTAGTTCAAAAATATGGTGTCGTTCCAAAGGCCGTTATGCCAGACACTTTCAGTCGTACAAATTCTTCTGAATTAAATAATGTTCTCAACAAGAAATTACGTAAAGATGCTATCATCTTGCGTGACTTAGTAAATGACAACAAATCTGAAGAAGATATCGAACGTAAAAAAGACGAATTGCTCAGTGAAATCTACAAGATTTTAGTTTACACTGTTGGCGTTCCTCCAGAAAAATTTGACTGGGCTTACCGTGACGATGACAAGAACTTCCATCGTGAAACTGGAATCACACCACAAGAATTTTTCAAGAAATATGTTGGCTGGGATTTTGACAGCTATATCTCAACTATCAATGCTCCAACTGCCGATAAGCCATACAATCACGTTTACACAGTTGAAATGTTAGGTAACGTTGTCGGTGGTCGTCAAGTACGTCACTTGAACCTTAAGATTGATGATTTCAAGAAATTGGAAATCAAACAATTAAAAGCAGGCGAAACTGTTTGGTTCGGTAGCGATGTTGGCCAAAGCTCTGACCGTAAGATCGGTATTATGGACACAAACATCTACGACCTTGAAGGATTACTTGACACTGATCTCAAGATGACTAAGGCACAACGTCTTGACTACATTGAAAGTATGATGACACATGCTATGGTTATTACAGGTGTCGACCTTGATGAAAATGGCAATCCACTCAAATGGAAGGTCGAAAATTCATGGGGTGAAAAAGTTGGTAGCAAAGGATACTTTGTTATGAGCGACTCATGGTTCGATGAATATGTTTATCAACTAGTTATCAACAAGAAATACTTGTCAGATGACTTGAAGAATACTTTTGAAACTGAATCAAAAGATCCAAAAGTTCTTGCACCATGGGATCCAATGGGTGCTTTAGCTTAATTAATCAAGCCTTAATTATAGACGCGACAATCATTAGATTGTTACGTCTATTTATTTTATCTTCGCTTAATTAAGTCGGAATTCATATCAAAAGCAACAAGGATTGCTTTATAATGAAATTAATATATAAAAGGAGTTGTCAGTTAATGAAAAATAATCAATTTGCCTTTCGCCCTACTAAGTTTTCCAATCAGTTAGACGAATTACGCGCTATTAAATTTTTAGATAAAGATAATGAATCAGAAACTAATCCCATCATCTTGTGGAAAAGTTTCCTGAGCAAAAGCTTTTTAGAAGCCAAGACTTCATCTTCTTTTGAAGAAAAGCTTAAAACTTATATGGCAACAGAAAGTCAAAATTTGAGTGAATATCTTGATACAGCAACTAAAGTTACCGTTACGGCTTTTTATAACGTTGCTTTGCAATTATTAAAATTCAATCCTGATGTTGATTTTTCGTTCTCAGATCCATTAAAAGCTATGAAAAAAATTCAATTGATTATTGCTGACCACAATAGCAATTCTTTTACCATTAACGAATTAAAATCTGCTTGGTACTGGCTTTTAGCTACTCATAACAAAAATGGTCAAACTTATCTTGATAGCCTTGCTTCAAAAGGATATTTTACTCCATTCTATGGAAAAGTAAGTCAACCACTCCTTTTTAATGGAAAGACTTTACCAGTTTTTAATCCTCATAAATTGATTCGTGAAGTCGTTTATGTTGAATCTCCTCAAGATAGCGACCATGACGGACATCGTGATTTATTAAAGGCTGAAATATTACGACCTTATGAAACTGAAAATGGTCTTAAAGTTCCCACCCTTTACACTGCTAGTCCTTATAACCAAGGTACCAATGATGAAACTGGTGAAAAACTTACTCATGATGTCAATGTTCCCTTGAAGCGTAAAGAGCCTAATGATTTGCACTACGAGGATATTGCTTATCACGAAAATGCTAGTAAAAAAATCCCTGCACCAAGAACTATCAATGGCCAGACTAAGCGCGCCGAAGAGACGTTTGCTAGGGAAAGCTCTTATACTTTAAATGATTACTTCTTGGCCCGTGGATTTGCGGTCGTTTATATGGCAGGTATTGGTACCAAAGATTCCGACGGTCTAAGAACAACTGGCGACCCGGAAGAAACAACTTCAACCGTTTCGATTATCAAGTGGTTAACTGGTCAACTTCCTGCTTTTACCAACCGAACTGACAATATTGAAATCAAAGCTTGGTGGTCCAATCAAAAAATTGCTATGACTGGTCGCTCTTATCTAGGAACACTGGCAACCGCTGCAGCTTCTACCGGTATCAGTGGCTTAAAGACTGTCATCAGTGAAGCCGCAATTTCTAGCTGGTACGACTACTACCGTGATGGCGGTTTAGTTATTGCTCCAGGAGGATTCCCTGGTGAGGATGCTGATGTTTTGGCAGAAGAAACTTTCAGTCGGCGTTTGCAACCTGGCGATTTTCACAATATCAAAAATAAGTGGAACAAACAGATTCAAACTATTGCTAAAGATCAAGACCGTGAAACTGGCAACTATAATCGTTTTTGGGATGCCAGAAATTACCATAAGGATTTTTCTAATATCAGAGCTGACGTCTTTATGGTTCATGGTCTCAATGACTGGAATGTTAAGCCTCGAAATGTTGAACGTTTGTGGAACGGTATCAAGGATAACGGCGTTACGCAAAAGCTGATTTTGCATCAAGGACAACATATTTACATCAATGCTTTTCGTTCAATCGACTATAACGATATCATCAATCTTTGGCTGACCAATGAATTACTGGGCGTCGATAATCAAGCTAAAGAAATCATCCCTAACGTTATCATTCAAGACAATACAAAGCCTGAAACTTGGAACAGTTATCAAGATTGGGCTAGTGATAAGAATGAAACAATCAAGTATAACTTATCAGATGATAAATTAACCACAAAAACTACTGAAACTAATACTCATGATGAGAGAAGTTTTAAAGACCAATTAAGCGAAACTGATTTTAAGTTTTATAGTCGTCATAACGATGTCTGGGAAAAAGATTTATTAGCTGGAGATAAAAAGATTTCGGCCAATCAACTAATTTTTAAAACAGCTGCTTTAACCGATGAGTTAACGATTGACGGCAAAGTTAATTTGAATCTCAAAGTAAGTTCTAATAAAGATTTAGGAATGTTAAGTTTCCAATTGGTTGACTATGGAGTCGCAAAGCGTTTAAATGTTTCTCCGACGTTACTTTCAAAAAATAGTCTGGCACAAACTTATGACTGGCGTGAAGATGATTTAAGGGAATTTACTTACAATAAATCGACTGATTGTAAGATGATCAGCAAGGGTCATATAAATTTACAAAATCGTCATAATAGCTACAAAGTTGATGAATTAAAGCCTGATATCTTTTATAATGTTGGTGTCGAATTACAGCCTACTTTTTATCGGCTCTTAAAAGGACATCAACTAGGCTTGATTATCTATGCAACAGACTTTGGTATGACTGTACGTGGCAATCAAGATATTAAATATACAGTATCGACAGATCAGTCTTTCATGACTGTTCCAATACATCAGAATTAAGACCAATAATTGCTAAATGCCTTGGTATATGAGAAGTCTGACTGGACCAAAATTAAGTGGTTTCATACTCTCAATTCTAATGTTACAATTGCTGATGAACTGTTTATTTTGGAGATTATTATATGGAAAAGACACAACTGAATTCATTAAGAAATAACCCCCATTCAAAAATGAGCATAGCGGGATTTCTTATTGCTTTAGGAATCGTTTATGGGGACATTGGTACCTCTCCTCTATATGTTATGCACTCTTTGATGGTCGGCAATGGTGGACTTGATAAAATGTCCACCGATTTTATTTTAGGTAGTGTTTCATTAATTTTTTGGACATTGACTTTAGTAACGACAATTAAGTATGTCTTAATTGCTTTACGAGCAGATAACCGTGGTGAAGGTGGAATCTTTGCTCTATACACCTTGGTTAGAAAGCGTGCTAAATGGCTCATTATCCCTGCTATGATTGGTGGAGCAACCTTCTTAGCTGATGGGATGATGACTCCAGCTGTTACTGTAACAGCTGCTATTGAAGGACTTAAGGGCATTGCAATTCACAATACGATTTTGATCAGTACGCAAAATCAAGTAATCATTGTGACGCTTATTATTTTATCAACGCTCTTCTTTATCCAAAGATTTGGTACACAATTGATAGGTCGGGCTTTTGGACCTATCATGCTCGTTTGGTTCTCATTTTTAGGAATCATCGGAATCGTGAATATGTCCTCTGACTGGACGATTATTCGAGCTTTGAATCCTTACTATGCTTTTGAATTGCTTCGTAGTCCAGTCAACATCCGTGGCGTCTTCATTTTAGGAAGCATCTTCCTAGCCACAACTGGTGCTGAAGCACTTTATTCTGACATGGGTCACGTTGGTCGTCCTAATATTTATACCAGTTGGCCATTTGTAAAAGTTTGTTTACTTTTGAGCTACTTAGGACAAGCTGCTTGGATTATTAGCGTTAGAGATAATCATCAGTTACAACAAATGGGTTCTGCTATGAATCCATTTTATCAATCCATTCCATCTGACTTTAGACTCTTTGGAATCTTCTTGTCGGCTCTAGCTGCGATCATTGCTTCTCAAGCCTTGATTTCAGGTTCATATACTTTGGTATCTGAAGCAACTAAATTAAAGATTTTCCCAAGATTAAAAACTTATTATCCAACTAACTTTAAGGGACAGCTTTATATCCCAACAGTTAACTCGATTATTTGGGTCGTTTGTTTATTCATTGTTTTCTATTTCAAAACTTCTGAAAACATGTCGAATGCTTACGGACTAGAAATTACTATTACCATGCTAATGACAACGATCCTGCTGCATCAATGGCTATTGATGAAACGAGCCAATCGCTTCTTCTCAACGATTATTATCAGTTTCTTCTTTATCATTGAATGTATCTTCTTCGTAACTAACAGTAGCAAGTTCATCCATGGTGCCTACATCACGATGTTCATTGCCGCATTACTGATTGCTATCATGTTCATTTGGAGATACGGCGAAAGACTCAAGGATGACAACACTTATCGGAGTCACTTTGCTTCCCTATTAGCCTTTAAACGTCAGTTGAACGATTTAAGAAAAGATCCAAGTTATCCTCTTTACACGACTAACCTCGTTTACTTAACTAAAGTCCACGATGGCTATCGCATTAAGAAGAATATCCTTTATTCAATTCTTGATAAACGGCCAAAACGAGCTCAGGTTTACTGGTTCGTAACTGTCAACGTTACTGACGAACCTTACACGGCCGCATACAGCGTCGAAACCTTCGATACTGATTACATGGTCAGCGTTCAGCTGTACTTAGGATTTAGAGTTGATCAAAAGGTCAATGTCTATCTTCGTCAAGTGGTTAACGATTTGATGTCAAATGGTGAAATCAAGTCGCAACCACAGAAATATACAACCATTCCTGATCGTGATGTTGGGGACTTCTCCTTTGTTATCATTAAAGAAGTTCTCTCACCAGATACAAAGATCAGTGGAATTAAAAAGAGTATTATCCACACACGTCTCATGCTTCAAAAATTCATTTCACCAGCCACTTGGTTTGGTCTTTCATACAGTGATGTTGTTGAAGAGCGTGTGCCTCTAGTTCTAGGAAAAGTTTCACTTAACCGTCTACGTCTAGTTAGAAAAGACCGTGCTGCTCTTAAAGATATTAAGATTGACAGCGAAATCGATGATGACGACGACGATGATTAAATAATCTAAATTCAAAAAAGGACCCAAAGAGATTTTTATCTCCTTGGGTCCTTTTTATTTGCTTATGCTTGTAAAATTTTAACAGTTTTTTGATTCAATTTGTTGGTAATGAAATCAACGACCCATTCAACGTCTTTTTCGGGATCACCTGATTTCAATAAATTCCACGATACATCTAAGGCAATATCATGACCATCATCAACTTTTAAAACAATATAATGGGGCACATATTTATTGGCATTTTTATTAACGATCAAAGAATAAGATTCAATATCTTCAAAAGAAACCTTTTCTTGCTTTTTAGTCAGTGGCAAAAAAATAGCCAGAATTCTTTTAGTCCAAGTACTGTAATCATAATAATAGACATTGCCGTCAGTTACTCTCCAATAGCCATACAGCGATGGCAAACTACGGGGATAGACGATGACACTTAATATTAAAAACGCTATTAGGCCGAAAATAAGACCCGCTACAAGAGATCGACCAAAAATAGCGTACATAAAAATTCCAACGGCCATCCCAAGAACGAAACTATTGAACAGCGGCTTGAAACTTAATTTTCTCGCAAATCTCTTTTCCATCTTTAACACCTGCTTTAAATTCAAATAATTATTAATAATCTAATAAATTTATATTAAAAATAAACGGTGCAATGGAATTTTGCAAAGATAATGCTCTACCTTGTACGTCTTGTAAAAACTAATCATTATCATTATGGCTCAAACTAATTTCTATTTATAATCACTGATGATCAGCAGTATCAAAACCACTAGCTGTTTCAAATTCTCACTTAGAAAGAATGTGATGACAATGTTTAGCTATATCCAAATAATCGGTCAATCAACTGACGCTTACAAAGGATATGTTGATTACTCAATCTCTAAAGATAAACTATCGATAACTCTAGTCAGAGGGATGCGAAAAATCAAGCGAATCATCATCCCTATCAGTAAAATCACTGACATCAACGTTGGTATATTCTATGGAGAAGACAAAATTAGCTTCATCTACGATTCTAAACAATTTGTCTTCCTAAACACTGGTTATGGTGAAACACAATATTTTAAAGACCATTTTTTAAGAGCTGTCAATGCTTATCAACATACTGTTAGTTTCTAATCAAAGATATATAAATCAAAGGCGGAACAAAACATCATTTCAAATAAAAATGTTTATTCCGCCTTTTTTAAATTAAATATTTTTGAATCCCATGACCTACTCCATCGTGATCATTATCTTTAGTAATATATTTACCATAGTTGTGAACGCCTTCCAAAGCATTATCCATCACGATTGGAACTCCAACTGACTTCAACATCGATACGTCATTGAATCCATCTCCAAAAGCAGCCATTTCTTCTTTGTCCAAGTTCTCAAGTTTCTTGATATAGCCAATACCTTCAGATTTTTCAGCATTTTGACTAGTGATTTCTAAATATCTTTGTCCTGATTGATTGATGCTGACGTTCTCGCCCAATTCTTTTAGTCTTGCAATCAATGGCTTCATTTTCTGCAAGTCCATTGTAATAAACATGATTTTGTAGATTTTAGTAGCCGCTTGTTTTAATAAAGTAACAAAATCAACCATTTTGGGAGTTTGACCGCCGATTCTCTTTTCCATCTCAATACCCGAATCCATTCGATCAATGTACCAAGTATCTTGACCATAAAAACTGCAGCTCACGCTAGGAAATTCTTTTTTGCATAGTTCAACGATTCTTGCAACTGAGTCATTAACAATCGTATCTTCTTTTAAGGCCTTCACCTTTCCATCCTGTAATTGGAAAATTAAACCACCGTTAAAGGCAATTTGAGGTTCACTCAATGCCAATAAATCGATTACTTCGAACATCTCTTTAGGTGACCGTGCTGAAACTAGAGTGAAGGGTATCTTGCTTTTTTTAATTATTTCGATATTATTAGCACTTATCTTGCCATTGCTTTGTAATAAAGTACCATCCATATCTGAAAATATATGCTTAATCATGTGGTTTTTCCTCCAAATAATAAATTCATGTTTACGATTACATTCTAATTATAATAAAAATACATCCCAAATTGAGTTGTATTTTTTTATTTCTATGCAAATGATGTTGCAACACTACCAACAACAATTAAAACAATTCCTAAAATCGTAAATTTCAATTCACGTTTACTCTTACGCTCATGTAGAATCAAAATACCACCAAAGGTACCAATTACCACGTTTAATTGCGTCCAAATGAAGGCTGAAGTATTTCCGTTAGCTTTAGCAGAGAAGATATAAGCAAAAGCAGCGATTCCCCAAGCAACTCCACCAAGGATATTTTGATATTGTTCTTTTTGTTTGAATGATTCACGATCAGTGAAAAGAGCGAAGATAATCGCACCAATTAAGATTCCTAGCATTTCAGGCAAGAAGATACCTGTACCGCTTTCATGCTTAACAATCGAAATATTTGGGAAAGATGAATAAATCCAAAATCCAACAGTTGTACAAAGTAAGAACATGGCATCTTTTAATTCAAGTTTATTTCCCTCAGAACTATCGTTAACTGATGTCAATAAAGCACCAACGACAACGATTGCTAAAGCAATGATTCCGATAATTTTTGATTGAGCACCTGCCCAGTCGCCAAAAATCAACATCCCAATGATTGAATTACCGACTAATTGAAAAACAGTTGATAATGGTACAGTACCTGAAACTCCAATACGTGTAAAAGAAATAAATTGTCCAATTTGACCAATTGTCCATAAAGCTCCACACAATAATGAGAACCAAAAGGCTACTGTACTAACGGTTGGCTGCGTGATTAAATAAGTTACCAAACCAACGATTGTGGCTCCAGCTCCAATACCAAACATTTGGTTAGCTGGTGAACCACCAATTTTACCAGTGATGATTGGCATAAAGCCCCATCCAAGCGCTGGTATTAACGCAATTAAAATATTCATATGAAACCCCTTCTCGATTTGACAAATATTAGTAATAATTCTTTAAAAAAAGATAAATCCTACATACACAAAAAACTACGTTTTTCTTATCATATATTTATAATTACTCAATTTGAAAATTAACATTATTACAATAAATTTATCTGAATAAGTCCACTTGGCATAAAACTTCTGCTTTTTGCCATTCATCTAGACCATTTAAATATTCTACATCAATTTTTCAAAAAAGAAAGCACTTTCTCTTACACTTTTATAAATTTGTGTGCGTTACCATTTTTTTTGTGGCATTTTCACAACTACGAATAATAATCTTTTATACATAAAAAAAGTTCATAATCCCATTAGGATCATGAACTCTTTTAATCTATTTATTAATTTATCTACTTTATATCAGAATAATTTATTTAGTATTAGTGCGATTGCTGTTGATTATATTAAGTTTATTATCAAACTCATAAATAAGAGGCTTACCATTCGCAACTTCGACTCCATCAATATCGCTATCACTAATTCGTTCAATATATTTGATCAAAGCTCTAATCGTACTTCCATGGGCAACAATTAACTGATTTTTACCATCTAAAAGCCGATTAGATACGTGATCAACGTAATATGGAACGATACGTTGATAAGCTTGATACAAGCTTTCTGAAGTTGGCATCATGTTACTATCAAAATATTTATATGGGCCATTATTTGGATCTGGTCTCTTTAATTGTGGTGGTATTGAATAAAAACTTCTTCGCCACAGATGTACTTGATCGACTCCAAATTCTCTTCTGGTGGCATCTTTATTCTGACCTCGTAAGGCACCATAGTGACGTTCATTTAAGCGCCAGGTTTTAGTAATCGGCACATAATTAAGATTCAATTCGTCTTGAATAATATAGGCTGTCATAATTGCACGTTTCAAAACTGATGTGTGAACATGCTCAAATTCAAACCCCTTAAGTTTCTTAGCGGCCACATGCGCCTGAACTATGCCCTCTTGCGTCAAACCAACATTGTTCCAACCAGTATACTGATTTAAGGCATTAGCTGTGCTTTCTCCATGTCTGACCATGACGAGTTTTACCATATTACGACATTCCCAACTTTCATATAGAATTACCCTCTAATCTTAGCACAATTACACTTTCTTATTAATCTCTATCAAGGAGTTGTCTAATCCTCTAGCACACTCAGCCTGTAGAGTAACGTGAGTGATATTGAATTCGTCTTTCAACAATTTATCGACTCGATCATAGAGTCCATCTAGTTCCATCATATTGCAATTTTTTACAACATTGATATGCGCATCTAGCATGATGTGATTTTCATCAATCATCCAAACATGAACGTGATGTACCTTAACAATCTCTGGAACGGTTAAAATAGCAGCTTGAACGGCATCCAAATCAATCTTAGGACTGGCTTCCATTAAGATATTGATTGTCTCATAAACGACCGTATAAGCTTCTTTTAAAAGCCAAGCAGCAATCAGAATGGTTATCACTGGATCGACCCAAGTCCAATTGAACAAGATAACAAAAATCGATGCAATAAAAACGCCAATGGATGACAATGTGTCAGTCAACATGTGTAAAAAAGTCGCTTTGATATTCAAATTATGTTTAGATCCTGACAACAGCATCAACATGGAAATGAAATTGGCAGCTAAACCAATCAAGGATACAATCATCATCAATTTACCATTGATTTCTTGCGGTTGCGACAACCGTTTAAAAGATTCGAAAACCATCATCAAAGTAATTACGACTAAGACGATTGAATTGACGAATGCTGCTAATATTTCAGCCCTCTTATAGCCAAAAGTTTTTTGGGAATTATTCTTTCTTCGTCCAATCACGTTTGCAGCATATGAAATAACGATTGAAAGAGAATCTTCCAAATTATGAAATGCATCTGAAATCAAACCTAGACTGCCGGAAATGACGCCGCCGACAAACTCGGTAATAGTAATTAAGATATTTAAAACTGTGACATAAAAGAAGCGTGTACCGGTTACTTTTTCGTGATCCATAAGCATAGCCTCCTCGTGTCTATCATACCTATTCTAAAGAAAAATGTATAAAAAAAGATGGACCCCATCGGCTCCATCTAAAAATCCATATATATCCTTCTATTTAGTTGTTAACTTTGCAACAACTTTAATGGGATGAGCTACATCAATAATATCAGAGAACCTATTTGTTATATAGTCTCTCATACCGTCACGAGCTTCTTTTTTAGAAACATTGTGACAAATGCGCTTCTTAGCAATATTTTGGCCTTCTTTGCTAAAGAAATTACATGTTACCTCATAATCGCCATGATTACCAAAAAACAACATCTTAGTGACCCCCTTTTACAAAAATAACTATCTCATTAACTTCGACCAGATATTTATACCACTTTTCAAATAGCAGTTCAACACTCTAAATTAAATTTCTTTTTTTTAAGAATAAGTAAGCATTTTCTAGTTAATTAATTCAGAATAAGTAATTATGATACTATGAACTTAACGAATTACTTGTAGGGGAGTACGTGCTATGAAAAGGAAAAATAAGAACAATGGAACTCACATGACTCGTGAAGAATTTCGGCGTAGCAAACGACCATTTTACAAAAAAACGCCGTTTATTATTTCAATCATTATCCTCATAATTATCATTGGTTTACTGGTTTTCTGGGGAATCAGTTCAACTAATGATAATAATTCTGCACAACCGTCTCATAAAATCGAAAAAGTTAAATCACACAAGAAAACTTCTAAAAAGAAGTCTAAGAAGTCCAAAAAATCTGATAAATCTAAGGATAAGCCTAAGGTCAATAAGCCTCAAAAAGTAACCAAAGAAGAAGACAATAATAATACTCAAACCAACCAAAACAATCAGCAAGCTCAACAAAAGCAAACCCCAGCTGATACGATTCAAAATGCTGGTACTTATGATAATTTAACTTATGATTCTGATTGGTATACTTTTAAAATTTCTGATGAGGTAAAATTGATTAAAGATTCTAATGGGGATGCTGCTTTATTAATAAAATACAATTACCTGAACAAAACGAAATCTAATCAAGTCCCTGAACAGGTTCAAAAAAATGCCATCATGTTAAAACAAGATGGACAACAATTGAATCCAACAACAGCTACTGGCGATAATGCTTCCATTATCAATTCCAGCAATAATGGACAAGTTCTTCCAGGCAAAAACTTTGATGGAGCTTTGTTGGTAAAAGTAAATAACACAACATCAGATGTCACAATGTACTTTAAAAATATTAAAACTAATGAATGGCTAGATAGCACGCAACCATTGAAGTTATCTTAGAAATAAAAAAGACGAGGTCTTCTTAGATCTCGTCTTTTTTGACTGTAAAATCACGTAATTGAGTATACGCTATCGTTACAGCAATAAACAAAAAGATTATCATTACATATAAAGTTGCCATTGAAAAGCTTGTTGTAGCAGCTTGTGCCATCATTTTACTAGAAAACATTGGAAACATATCTCGTAACGCATGCAATAAAATCACAATTAAAAGGTTATTCGTTTTGATATAAATGGCTCCAAAGATTATTCCTATTGCGGCCGCAAAGATAACTTGTGCAGAGACATATCCGAATGGCAAACTTCTAAGGTTCATAAAATGGATCAATCCAAAAATTATTCCTGAACCCACAACACTGCCAAGAGCATCGCCATTTAGAACTTTTAAAAATAATTTCACTAAAATTCCACGAAAAATAAATTCTTCTGCTAAACCAACTAACAGACAAACAATAATGACTTGCCATTTAATTTGAAAATCAGCTGCCATCAGTACCGGCGAATCCAAAAATGCCACAATGATAATTGCTGGTAATGCTGTGTAAAGTTGAGCAGCTACTTGATGAGAGTTAAACCAAGCAATCTTTTGTCTAAAGTATCTTTGATTTAAGAAATAAGCTACTAGGAAGACAACTAAGTCACCCATTCCCTGCATCAAACTACCAACAGATTTTACATGGATAAAATTTCCCATCACAACTAATACCACTGGAAAAATGATGCTCAACAAAACTATTTTGATAATATTATTTTTTAAAATTTTCATTTGTACTCCTTAATATTTCCTTCGTACAAATTATATCGAAAATAAACTTGACATGAAACGCGTTCGATAAAGTATTATTTTTTTGTTGAGATACGAGACCACTTGACCAATTTCTTTTGGGCTCACCCTTCAAATGTATTTCAAAATCGTTTATTTGTTAAAAAAAGCCTGAGCATATTCTCAGACTTTTTTCTAATTATAAGTAATTATTGAGAAATCCTTAAATTCATCAATTCAACGATTTCTCTGATATCGTCTTGGGTGGTTGGAATTCCATTAGCTTTCCAAGCACAATTTAACTTTATTTGTCCTTGATTAGTTTCTAAAACCAAATAGTGAATTCGCCTTGCAAGAGGAGCTCGTAATGTGCCTCCTAATGGATATTGGGTATTCATGATGGACTTGCCATCGATGATTGAAAAGCCGTTGATATTTCCAAATAATAATTCTACTGGCTTTTCACGTGATGGGAAAAAAATTGCTTGGATTTTTTTATTCCAAGTTCCATAGTCATAGTAATAGATACCTTTATCTTCAATTCGCCAATAACCGTAGGAGTTAAGCAGATACTTTGGATAAATCAGCATGCTCTCAATACCAAAAGCAATCAGACCACAAATAATCCAAATTAGTGGATACTTTGAAAAAATCGAATAGGCAATGGCTGCTATTGTTATCCCCAGAAAAATACTGATCAACAATGGTTCAAAACTGATTTTTCTTTCAAAACTCAATTTGTTTTCCATTTCAATCACCTTGATTGTCTATGACTACAAATAAAATAATCCAAGTTCAAGGATTTTTCCAAAAAAATGTCTTCAGATTTGCCAATTCGTCCTTAGGAAACAAGAGTGTGACCTAACGTGACCAGCTTTGAAGTAAAAAAGCCAAGGTAACCGATTTCGATTACCTTAGCTTATAAAATTATTTTCCAGACTCTATTTAACGTAACATCTAAAGACTTTACTTTGCCTTATTTCTCTTATTACGCTTATTTCTCTTTTTATTAGGATTTCTTTTAAAAGCACGCCCTACAACTTGGAAAAAACTCAGCGAACGAACGATTCGATCCGGTTTTATGTAGACTCTGATGGCTCGCAAAACCTTTTTAGGATCTCGAGACGAAAAGGAAAAAGTTCCATTTTTCTTTGTCTGCAAAGCAAACCGTGGAATCCATTTCCCACCGAACATTATCGAAACGACCACTAAATCCACTTCAGTCCAAGGAATTTGAATATAGTTATTAACATCACGGTCATCATAGAATTCAAATCCTTTATCGCCGACCATTATTTTTCCATAGTCTGTCATCCCTAAATGGGAAGTAGCTTTTTCAATCAAATCCGCCTTAGTATTTATTGACTCAACCATTTAATCCAATCTACTCCTTTACCTTACTGAATCGATTATACGTCTGAAATTCCTTATTATCAAAAAAGAGTTAAAGACTTAATTATGAAACGCTTATCAAGCTGAAAACTAATAGGCATGGCAATCACAAGACGATTGCCATGCCTAATTGTTTAATACTCAAAAATTAAACATTACATTTTTCTTTAAGAGTTGAAAGTTTCAAATTATTACATAACGTGAAGTACGTGTAGGACAACACCAACAACGAACAAACCAAGAATAATAACGATTGGTGAAACTTTCTTCTTTAGTAGCCACATACAGAACAATGTTAGTAGTAGAGCTGCTAAACCAGGAATCAATTGATCCAAGTTATCTTGCAATGTTGTTACCTTGTGAGCTGTCAATGAAAGTCCAGCCTTTTGTTGAATCAAGGCTTCCTTGATACCTGCAGCGCCAGATGGCAAGTGCGACCAATCAATGTAAGCACCTTTATCTAGTTTTACAGTTGAAACCGTAGGCGTGAACTTAACAACAACCCAACGGTTGATCAAAGCACCTAGGATAAACATACCTAGAATTGAAGCACCCTTAGTAATATCTTGAAGAGTACCACCTGAAACGTCATCTGTAATCTTAGAACCGGCTTTATAACCAAGTTCTTGTGTGTACCACATGAAGGCCATACGAATAGCATTCCATGCTACGAAGTAAATGATTGGTCCAATAATGTTACCAGTCATAGCTAGTGAAGCAGCCAAAGCACCGATAATAGGCTTAACAGTGAACCAGAACACAGGATCACCAATACCAGCCAAAGGACCCATCATACCAACTTTAACACCTTGGATAGCAACATCATCAATAGGTGCACCATTGGCACGTTCTTCTTCCAAGGCCATTGTTACACCTAAAATAGGTGAAGCCAAGTAAGGGTGACAATTAAAGAATTCCATGTGACGCTTTAAAGCAGCGGCACGATCTTCTTTTGTTTTATATAATTTTTTCAATACTGGAATTAAAGAATAAGTCCAGCCACCATTTTGCATACGTTCGTAATTCCATGAACCTTGAAGGAATGTTGAACGCCACCAAACAGCGATTCTATCTCTTTTAGAAATTTTAACTTGATCTGCCATTTTTATGAGTTCCTCCCTCTTAGTAGTTATCTATGATGTCGCCGACTGGATCACCGGTGTTAGAGGAAGAACTTCCTCCACCATCGTTTGAACCGCCATTACCACCTGATTTAGATAATTTCAAGTAGATGAGCGCCATAGAAATACCGATAGCACCAAGACCAATTAGTGTTAAGTCTGTAACTGTAGCAAGTACGAAACCAATTGCGAAGAATGGCCATACTTCTTTAGTAGCCATCATGTTGATAACCATTGCATAACCAACGGCAACAACCATACCACCACCAAGTGACAAACCATCTGTCAACCAAGTAGGCATAGCATCAAGTAAGGCCTTAACAGGACCAGCACCAATAGCAAGAATCAATGCTGCAGGGATAGCGATACGTAGACCTTGCATACAGATAGCAACATATTGCCAGAAATCAATCTTTCTAAAACTACCTTCTTCAGCAGCTTTATCCATGATGTGAACAATACCAGTTGCCAACGTACGACATAGGATAGTTAGTAGCAATCCGGCAACGGCTAGAGGAACAGCAATAGCAATGGCTGAACCAACACCCTTTTGTCCTTTACCACCAAGAACCAAAATAATAGCTGAAGCAACAGCTGCCAAAGCAGCATCAGGTGCTACGGCAGCACCGATATTAGCCCAACCTAAGGCGATCATTTGTAGTGAACCACCAAGGATAAGGCAAGGTAACAAGTTACCTGTAACTAAGCCGATCAATGTACATGCGATAACTGGTTGGTGAAAATGGAATTCATCCAAGATACCTTCCATACCAGCTAAGAACGACACGATAACGACTAAAATAATCTGAATAGCATTTAATTGCATGATTATTAATCCTCCGTTTTATTTCTGATATAAATATAAAATTACTTATTCTTATCTAATTCGGCTTGAGCTTTCTTCATGATATTGTCAAGATTATCTTCTGAGTCAGTTGGAACTTTACGAACATCAAACTTGATGCCCTTCTTTTCCATCTTCTTGTATGTATCGATATCATCTTGGTCGAAAGCCAAAACTTTATTAGGTTGTACTTTACCAACTGAGTGAGCCATTGATCCGACATTGATTGTCTTCAATGGAACTCCCCCCTCAATAGCTCTAAGTACATCTTGTGGTGTTTCGAACAATAGTAATGCACGTTCGCCACCGAAATGCTTGTCATCCTTTGCAATCTTGATCATTTGTTTGATTGGGATAACGTGTGCCTTAATACCAGCAGGTGCGGCTTGCATAATCAAATTCTTACGCAAATCATCTTTAGCAACGTTATCTGAAACAACAATGATACGTGTAGGATTGACTGATCTTGACCAGCCAGTAGCAACTTGTCCGTGAAGCAAACGTGAATCAACACGTGCTAAGACGTATTTCATTGATCCAGGTTGACCACCACTGACAGCTTTCTTAGGAGCTGCTTTTGGTGCTGCCTTTGGTTGTAGAGATTCTGGACGAACCTTAACACCATCTTTGGCTGTTTCAATGATATGAGCAGCAATCTCTTGTGCTGAATTCATTGACATACGTGAAGCATAGGCTTCAATCAACATAGGCAAGTTGAGACCAGCGACGATGGCCCACTTATCTTTATGTGATTCGAACAAACCATTTACTTGGTTAAATGGTGTTCCTCCCCAAAGATCAACTAGGAACAATACTTGTTCTTGATCCTCTAAGGAAGAAACCGCTTTCTCCAACTTTGCTTTAAGGTCATCAGGCCCCATGTTAGGTTGTAACGTAACGGATTGAACATCTTTTTGTTCACCGAAAATCATTGAACCTGACATCTTGATGCCGTCAGCGAAGTCACCATGGCTTGCAATAACAATTCCAACCATGTTTAATCCTCCTTTATTTTTTATATGATTAAAGCGCTTACTTTGACCACCTAGTATGGTCAAACGATATAAAAAATAAATAATTTCTTAAATAAATTGCTTTAATCTGGCTCACCCTTCATGTGAATCCTTACATAATATCATTTTTTTCAGAAAAAAAACAGGTTTTTTAACAAAAAGTCCCAAATAAAAACAAATTTAAACTTTTCGTAAGAAATTTTTAAATTATTTAATGCATTTTTGGTCCCTTATTCGCTACTACTCTGATAATAGATTCAAAAAATAGGTATTAAATAATCAAAAAATAATCCACTAAAATTTTTTTTATTTTAACTTATTTAACTCTTTGAAAGCATAAGCAATTTTACTTATTTTCGCTGATTATCGCTGATTTATCTAAAGAAATGCTTTTATTTCAATTTATTTACAAAAAGTTTGTATTTTAAATTTGACTTTTTCACCTGTTTTTTGTGCAAAACACATGATATATATAGTTTCAATCAAAAAACAGCCAGAGTATGTCTTTTTAAATTAAGCTGTAATTTGCAGAAACACCTTGATATCAGTCATCTAGGCCATTTTTAGTAAATTATAAATCCTTATTTTATTACAAAAAAATACAGTCAGAGTTAACTGACTGCCTCTTTAATTATCATTAATTTTATTTAGATAGTGGCTTCATTTCAATCATCTTACCAGTTAAACCAACTTGAACGCCTATTGCAATCTTATCTTTACGACTTGGATCGACCAATTGGAACTTGTTCTGTTTAACGATCCGTTTGTTGGTGCTCTTAAAATCAGCTGGTAACTCTTCATTGCTGCCTTTAATCAAGATAACAATAATTGAGAATCCTGAATCATGAACTTTGATTGGAGCGTAGTGCAAAGTTGAACTGTAAAATTCAACAACTGTACCTGCTGGCACGAAGAATGTTTGACCATCTTCTGATGGACTATATGAACCTTTAGTATCTAAAGTTGAACGTTGGCCTAAAACCATGATGACATCAGTCAACATAATATTAGTCTCGCTGCCTTGGTGATATTCGATAGCTGAGAAATTAGTTGATTGACCGGTACATTCTCCTGCTTCAATTGGCATATTAGCATAAATATCTTGGCACATTTCTTGAATGACCGGAATTTCTTCTAAACCTTTATTTGATGGAGTATAAAAATTAGCTGGACTCGAAATTTTTACATTCTTATCCATAAAATCAGTTACTTCGCTAATATCATAATTTGTATAAACTTTACCGTACTTTTTAAAATCAGGATCATCAATTGAAAGAATCTTATAATCTGGATTTAATTTTTGAAATTCTTCTAATGAACTCATGCTTTTCCCCCATGTTCGTCTTTGTTTAATTCAAACATAATCTAACATTTAAAAACGTTTTAGTCAAGGTCAGACCTTTTAAGTAGCTTTCTCAGCTTGAAATTACGTATAATTCAAAAGACATAATTTCTAGTGCTAAAAACTCGAAAGGACTATCGCTTTGAATCAAAATTTAACAGCCAAAACTTTTCTAAATAATATTTTATCTGGAACAGCTACGGGAATCATTATCGGCTTAGTTCCCAATGCAATTTTAGCTGCTATCGTCAAATTATTCGACAATCCCTTCGCCGAAGTCTTAGGACAAATGGCTCTGATTTTTCAATTAACTACCCCACTTCTCATAGGGATTTTGATTGCGCAGCAATTTAAACTGCCGCCTATGCCGATGGTGGTAGTGGGAGCAAGTGCTTTTGTCGGCTCTGGAGTCGTCAAATTCAATCAAAAAACTCAAGCCTTTATTGGAAGCGGTGCTGGCGACATTATTAATACTATGTTGACTGCCGCTATCACTGTTGGCTTAATTCTTTTACTACATAAAAGACTCGGCTCTTTATCCATTGTCTTAACGCCACTTTTAATCGGAGTTGGTAGTGGAACAATTGGATTTTACTTGTACCCTTATACAACAGGTATCACTAAGGCAATAGGTCACGGAATCAATTTTTTCTCAGAATTACAACCGATTTTGATGTGCGTCCTAATCGCCTGTGCTTTTGCAACTTTGATTATTTCGCCGATTTCAACTATCGCGATTGGAATGGCAATTCAATTAAATGGGATTTCTGCCGGCGCAGCTGCCATGGGCGTTGCCGCAACTACAATCGTTTTAATACTCAATTCTTGGAAAGTCAATCGTTCGGGGGTTACTTTGGCAATCACTATGGGAGCAATCAAAATGATGATGCCTAATTTATTCCGAAAGCCTATCATCTTAATCCCTTGCTTAATCACCGCAACAATTTCAGCACTTCCAGTCGCCTTATTGAATATCACTGGAACTCCTGAATCGGCGGGCTTTGGATTAATCGGCTTAGTGGGACCCTTAGCTGCTTTAGAAGGTGGTTTGAATCCCCTTTTACTTCTAATTTGCTGGATACTAATTCCTAGTGCAGTGGCAATTTCTCTCCAATTTTTATTGGAAAAAGTGTTACGCCTCTACAATAGAAAAGAAGTATTTGAACTATTGGACTAAATATTTGGTTTTAAAAAAAAAGCCTTCAAGATAACTCTTGAGGGCTTTTTAAGTGGATTATGAAGGGTGATTATTTAGTTGTTACTTTAACAACTTCTTTATCTAACGAGACATCTTTATCCAAAACATTGTACTTCATATAAGAAACAGCAGGCATATTAGTAACAATGACCATCATATCAGTCTTCTTACCAGCTGAAGTAATCTTATCCAAATCTACTTGAGCAAGTTGATCGCCATGCTTAACAGCTTGACCATCTTCAACTTTGATATCAAATGGTTCACCCTTTAATTGAACCGTATCGATTCCCATGTGGACCAAAACTTCAAGTCCATTGGCAGTCTTGATTCCTAGAGCATGCTTCGTTGGGAAAATTGTCGTGATTGTTCCATCAACTGGAGCAACAATTTTTCCATCGGTTGGAACTACGGCATAGCCATCACCCAACATTTTTTGAGCAAAGGTTGAATCGGATACTTTTTCAATATCTTCCAAATGTCCGTTAGCAACACTATAGAAGATATCTGTTTCTCCAGATTTAATATCGCTAGGTTTTTCTGGAGCTGCAGGTTTTTGTGAAGTTGAAGCAGCTTTAGATGTTTCAATTGAAGCATTCTCATCAAATAGTTTCTTCAAAGCATCAGCTACGAATTGAACTTCTGTTCCGACCACGATTTGAATATTAACCTTATCCAAAACATTCACACCAGCAACGCCGGCACTCATAATCTGAGATTTATTAGCTTTACTTGTATCTTTTAACTGTAAACGCAAACGAGTCGTACAATTATCGATGACACTGATATTATCGTGTCCACCAATACCTGCATAAACTTTTTTAGCCATAATCATATATTTGTCATCAGTATTAGAAGCCGCAACTTCTTGTGCTGGTGCATCATTATTTGTTTCTAGAGGTTCACGACCAGGTGTCATCAAATTAAACTTCTTGATAGCAAAATCGAAACCAAAGTAATAAATTACAGCCATTACTACACCTTGAACTAACAGCATATAAGGCTTATTAGCAATAGGCATATGGAAACTTAAAATATAATCAACTAATCCTGCACTGAAGGTAAAACCAGCTGTCCAGTGCATGAAAGCTGCAAACGCCATTGATAAACCAGTAAAAATAGCGTGAATAACATAAAGTGGCCAAGCCACAAACATGAATGAGAATTCAAGTGGTTCTGTAACACCTGTAAAGAATGATGCGAAGGCACCAGCTAACATCAAGCCGGCTGTTGTCTTCTTTCTTTCAGGAAGAGCATTTTTATAAATTGCTAAGGCTCCGGCAGGAAGACCGAACATCATAACAGGGAAGAAACCAGCTAGATACATTCCAGTAACTCCCTTTGTTCCATGGTTAGCCCAGAAGTTACCAATATCATTGATACCGGCAATATTAAATTCAAAGACTTGATTCAAGGCTTGGTGCAAACCAGTTGGAATCAATAGACGGTTGAAGAATCCAAAGAGTCCTGAACCAATCCAGCCTAAGTTAACGATGAATTTACCAAAGTTAATTAAGGCATCGTACAACACTGGCCAAACGAATAGTAAAATAACTGAAATAACTAGCATTACTAAAGTAGAAAGAATTGGTACCAATCTCTTTCCACTAAAGAATGATAAAGCCATTGGCAATTTGGTCTCGTGAAAACGATCAAACAAAGCTGCGGCGATTAATCCAGCAATAATACCAATGAAGACATTTCCGGCAATCGCATTAAAAGCAGGATTAACATTTTTTATTCCAATTCCCATAAGCATGGAAACTTGCTTTGGAGCTAAAACATAAGTTGGAATGATATAAGCAACGACACCAGCCATAGCAGCAGCACCATCTTTTACTTTTGCCATTCCGATTGATAGACCAATTGCAAACAATAATGCTAATTGGCTAAGAATAGCATTACCACCAACTTGCAAAAATTGAGAGAAACCCCAATTTTGTGGAAGCCAGTGACCAATACCTTCTAGTAAAGCGGCTGCAGGCAAAACTGCAACTGGAAGCTGAAGGGATCGGCCCATTCTTTGAAGATAGGTTTTCATTTTCCTATTTTCCTCCCTTAATAAATAAATATCTTTAACAAACCTAATAATACTGGTATACATTTGGTATATCAATAGTAAAAAGTGATTTTACCATTTTGAAAGCACGTTAAACGTTTACATAAATAAATTGGACTAGATAGATTTAACATTGGTATACTCCGATATTACTTTTTCATTAAAGAAAACTAATGTAAACTTTAATATTGACTTAATATAAAAATCTTGATATCTTTATATTTACGATATTTGAGGGAGTGAAAATTAACTGAAAACGCATCTTATATATTTCTTGCATCGAATCCAATGCTAGTGTGGCACATTACCTAATCGCAATGCGCTTTTTTTAAACCCTAAAATAATGAGGAGATGTCAATGAAAAAGAACCCTTATCAACAAGGATTCCAAGACTTGAAAGAAACATATAACACAAACGATTTTAAAACTGGACTAACAACCAAAGAAGCTCAAAAGCGTTTGGAAGAAAATGGTCCTAATAAACTGGAAGCACATAAAACTCCAAAGTGGAAGATATTTTTCCGACAATTCAATAATATGGTTATCTACGTGCTGATTGCAGCTACGATTATAACTTTATTGATGGGTCATTATTCTGATTCGATCATTATTTTCTTAGTAGTTATTATCAATGCCATCATTGGATACTATCAAGAATCTAATGCCTCAGACGCCTTGGATAAAATTAAACAGATGTTATCAATTGAAGCTACCGTTTATCGCGATGGCAAAAGAAAGGACATCCCTGCTGAAGAATTAGTTACAGGTGATACAGTCTTTTTAGAAGCTGGCGATAACGTTCCGGCCGATTTAAGAATTATTGATTCTGATAATTTAAGGATTCAGGAATCTGCTTTAACCGGTGAATCTAATTCTGTAAATAAAATTTCAGAAGAATTAAGTAAAGAAAATATTGCTTTAGCAGATCAAAAAAATATGGCTTTTGCTTCAACTGCAGTTACTAATGGTAGTGGTAGTGGCTTGGTCGTGGCAACTGCTAAAAATACTGAAATTGGTAAAATTTCTAGTGAAGTAAGTTCTGTTAAACAACGTAAAACACCTTTAATGCAAATTATCGATGGATTAGGAACTAAAGTTTCATACTTCATCGTCTTAGCATCGATCGTTATTTTTATCGTTGGCTTAATCTTTGATACTTATTCCTTACCTGTCTTAGCTTTAGCTGTCGTTGCCATGATGGTTGGTGCTATTCCTGAAGGTATGCCCGCCACAACTTCAGTTATCTTAGCTAAAGGTGTTAGCGACATGGCAAAAAAACAACATACCATCGTTAAAACCTTACCTGCTGTTGAAACGCTTGGTTCTGTCGACGTAGTAGCAACTGACAAAACTGGTACATTAACTAAAAATGAAATGACTGTTACAGATATTTTGATTGATGATCAAGAACTCCAAGTGACTGGGACTGGTTACAAGCCAACTGGCCAAATCACTAAAAATGGTCAACCAGTAGAAATATCTGAGAAACTCAAACTTTTTTTAGAAGCTGGTTATCAGGCTAACGATACGACCTTGCTTCATGAAAATGGTCAATGGAGTATTTCTGGTGAACCAACTGATGGAGCCTTTTTAACGCTCTATCATAAGGTCTTCCCTTATGACCAAATTAACAAGTATCAGGAAGTTGATATTTTGCCATTCGATTCCGATTATCGTTATATCGGTAAAATCGTAAAGGATAGTGCTGATCAACGTTTACTATTTGTAAAGGGCTCACCTGACAAACTTCTGGATATGGCTCAAAAACAGGATAGTAATTTTGACTATGACTATTGGTTTAACAAGGTTCAACAATATTCAAAAGAAGGTAAACGTGTCATTGCTGTTGGCTTTGAGAAAGCTCCACAAACTGCCGATGAAGTAACTCACGAAATAATCGTCGACGGCTTGAATTTCTTAGGCTTAGCTGCAATCATCGACCCACCACGCGAAGAAGTAATCGAATCGTTAAAGGTTATGCGTACAGCTGGAGTTGAAGTTAAGATGATTACTGGTGATAACGCCGTTACAGCCAAGTCAATTGGACAAAAGTTGGGCCTTGCTGAAAAGATTCACGCAATTACTGGTCCACAGTGGGATGAATTATCCGATGAAGAACGGATAACTGCTGCAGATGAAAACCAAGTTTTTGCCCGAACGACTCCAAGTAATAAATTAGAAATCATCGAAGCTCTCCAAAAAAATAACAAAGTAACAGCTATGACTGGGGATGGCGTCAATGATGCTCCAGCTTTGAAACGTTCCGATATCGGTGTTGCCATGGGTATCAAGGGTACTGACGTGGCCAAAGATTCAGCTGATATGATTTTGACAGATGATAATTTTGCAACAATGTCTTCTGCTATTAAAGAAGGTCGAAGAATTTTCGATAATATAAAGAAAAGTATTCTTTACCTCTTACCTATCTCTTTTTCTGAAGGTTTAATCGTCGCCTACGCTATCTTGACGAAACAAGAAATTCCATTGCAACCGACACAATTGCTTTGGATTAACATGGTTTCAGCAATCACGATTCAGTTTGCATTGATCTTTGAGCCAGCCGAAGAGGAAATTATGAATCGTCCACCACGTAAAACTGGCAGTAAATTAATGAATCGACATGATGTATTTCAAATGACCTATGTAGCAATTTTAATTGCTGCCGTAAGTTTGATTATTGATGTCTATCTCAACAGTCATGGTGTCAGTGAAGTAATTTCAAGTACGACAATGGTCAATACTTTGATAATTGGTAAAATTTTCTACCTATTTAATATCCGCACACCAAAGCTTGCTCTGTCCAAAGAACTGTTCTCTAATTCCAAAGTCTTCGTTTTCGTTGGATTGATGATTCTCTTGCAACTATTCTTAACGTACGTTCCATTTATGCAAGGAATTTTCTCAACTGGTTCAATTGGTCTAGTAGAATGGGGCTTGGCAATCGTTGCCGGAGCAATCGTACTATTAGTAACTGAAATAGATAAAATCATCCGTTTGAGATTAAATAGCTAATATAATTAATAAAAGAGGTTCCCAATTCAATTGAATTGAGAACCTCTTTTTGCTATCGAATAAATTATGCTTCTGAAACTAAAGGATATTTATTATCTAAAACATAGCCAAAGCCACGTACTGTTTTAATACAATCCTGTGATTTAGACCTTACCGCCAGTTTATCTCGTAAGTGACTAATATGAATATCAACTGTTCGACTTGACCCTGTGGCATCATAACCCCAAACGCCCTCTAGCAGCTGCTCTCGACTCATCACTTTGCCTCGATGCTGAATCAAATACCAAAACAGACTGAATTCCTTGGGCGTTAATCCCAAATCATAACCATTGTGAGTAACACGATAATGTTTAAAGTCGATTACAACATCATTGTATTTGACTCGTCTGTTTTTGAATTCTTTTTTAGAAACCTTGGGTAAATCTTTCCGAATCGAAAATTTACCATATACCCAAAACAATTGTTTGATTTTGGCGACTAATTCAGTATAGTCGATGGGATTAGTTAGAAAACTATCAATATTAATATTATAGAATAATGAACGATTCTTTTTTTCTTTGGCAGGTGCAAGAACAATAATTGGACCAGAAATTTTATTGCGCAGCGTCTTTAGTATTTTTAATGATCGTTTTATATCCATTGTAGAGAAATCCCAAAGCAACCCTGCAATATTTTCTTCTTCAACTACTTCTTCGACTTGTTTTGGATCAGTCACATTTCGAATGAACCACCCCTGACGATTAAAATGACTATTGATTTCAATAAAAAGAGGCAGTCTGTTGCTTAGCAAAACTAACGGTTGCATTTTTAATACTTCCCTTCAGTCATTTAATATTGTGAGGATAGCAACTTTACAATATTAAAATAAAGAAATCTTTACAAAAAAGCGGCTAAAAACTGGTGACAGTCATATCACGTTTTGATTATAACAATGTAAATATCCTAGGTCATCGACTATTGGCAAATTGTCTATTGTAATTCAATATACCCAAATACAAATGCCGTTATATCAACTTATTTTTGGCTTCTCCTTATATTTCACAAGTTTACAAAATGGATGTATATTTTTACCACACTTTACAAAAACTTTACAATAAATAAACATTTTATATACACGTTCCCGTTATCTTTATAAGTGTTCGGTAAATGGTTTTATCCAATACGATATTGAATAGGGGTTTTAGAAATGAAAAAGAAAACTATTATTACACTAGTTCTTAGTTTTGCAACTCTATTACTTGTCCTAACAGGATGTGGCAATAGTGGAAGCAAGAGCAGCAGTGCTTCAACAAAATCTGATAGCAGCAGTACTACTTCAGGAAAAATCACCGCTGTTGGTTCAACTGCTTTACAACCACTTGTAGAAAAAGCAGCTACTAACTTCCAAAAGAAGAACAGCAAAGTTAACATCACTGTTCAAGGTGGTGGTTCAGGTACAGGCTTGAGCCAAGTTCAAGACAAGTCAGTTACAATTGGTAACTCAGATATCTTTGCCGAAGAAAAACAAGGTATCGATTCAAAGAAATTGACTGACCACAAAGTTGCCGTTGTTGGTATGGCACCTGTTGTTAATAAAGACGCTAATGTTAAGAACCTTTCAATGGAACAAGTAAAAGATATCTTCACAGGCAAGATCACTAACTGGAAAGATGTTGGTGGTAAAGATGAAAAAATTACCGTAGTTAACCGTGCTAAAGGTAGTGGTACTCGTGCAACATTTGAAGCAGCCGTACTTAAAGGTGCACAAGCTGTTAAATCTCAAGAACAAGATTCAAACGGAACAGTTCAAAAGATTGTTGAAAGCACACCAGGTGCAGTAAGTTACTTAGCCTTCTCATACATCAATGACAAAGTTCAACCAATCTCAATTGACAACGTAAAGCCTACTGACGAAAACGTTGAATCTGACAAATGGAAGATCTGGTCATACGAACACATGTATACAAATGGTAAGGCTGATGGCGCTACTGCTAAGTTCCTTGACTACATGAATTCTGACGAAGTTCAAAAATCATTAGTTAAAGACATGGGTTACATCAGTATCCACAATATGAAAGTTCAAAAAGATTCTAAAGGAACTGTTAGTTCAAAATAAATAGTGTAAGAAGAACTTCAACCTTGCCCAATCTTGGTCGAGGTTCTTTTTTCATATACAGGAGTGATTCCCTATGGATGACATTCAAAAAAAATTACAAACGAAATCCAAAGCCACCTTTCAGGATTACTGGGGTAAGGGAATTTGTTATATATGCATTGGTATAATCATTTTATTAGTTACTTGTATTCTTTATTTCATTGCTTCAAAAGGTCTAGCCACTTTTACTCAAGACCACGTGCGTGTGATTGATTTCTTAACTAAGACAAATTGGAATCCCGGAGCAACTGATGCTCAAGGACATCCCGACGTTGGTGCTTTGCCAATGATTGTTACTTCATTTAGCGTGACACTTTTAGCAGCAATTTTGGCAACTCCATTTGCTCTAGGGGTAGCTATCTTTATGGCAGAATTTTCAAGTAAAAATGGTACTAAGATACTACAGCCTGTTATCGAATTACTAGTCGGTATTCCTTCAGTTGTTTATGGTTTCATCGGTTTATCCGTTGTCGTTCCTTTTATCAGAGGAATCTTTGGCGGAACAGGTTTTGGTATTTTATCTGGTACGATAGTACTCTTCGTTATGATTTTACCAACAATAACCTCTTTATCAGTTGATAGTTTAAAGGCGGTCCCATTATATTATCGTCAAGCCTCACTAGCCTTAGGCGCTACTAGATGGCAAACTATTTACAAAGTTATTTTGCGGGCTGCTATCCCAGGAATTTTAACAGCTATTATCTTTGGTATGGCTAGAGCTTTTGGTGAAGCTTTAGCTGTTCAAATGGTAATCGGAAATGCAGCTTTAATGCCAAAGAATTTAATTTCACCCGCCTCAACCTTAACTAGTAAATTGACTACCGATATTGGTAATACGGTCATGGGAACTTTGCCTAACAATGCGCTTTGGTCATTAGCCTTAATCCTATTATTGATGTCATTAGTATTAAATCTACTTGTTAAATTCATTGGAAAGCGAGGTCGTTTCTAAATGAATGCAAAAAAAATGGACCACTTAGCTACTGGAGTCATTTATGCATTAGTAGCAGCGGTCATCATAATCTTAATTGCAATTTTGGGGTACATCCTCTTCAACGGTGTTCCCGATATTTCTTGGAAATTCTTAACTACTGCAGCACAGTCTTTTAGTGCTGGTGGTGGTATCAGGGATCAACTATTTAACTCCATTTATTTGTTGATTCTAACAATCATCGTTTCTTTACCAATTGGTTTAGGAGCTGGTATTTATCTTTCTGAATACGCTTCAAATAATTGGTTCACTGATTTAATCAGAACTAGTGTTGAAGTTTTAAGTTCACTTCCGTCAGTTGTTGTTGGTTTATTTGGTTACTTACTTTTCGTAATTAAATTTAACCTCGGCTTCTCTATCCTCTCTGGTGCGATTGCCTTAACCTTCTTTAACCTTCCACTATTGACTAGAAACATTGAAGAATCGCTTCAAGCAGTCCCTGATCTTCAAAGAGAGGCTGGCATGTCGCTTGGATTATCCAACTGGAAAACTACTACCAAAATAATCCTACCAGCTGCTTTACCCGGTATCTTAACAGGATTAATTTTAAGTGCTGGTAGAATCTTTGGTGAAGCTGCTGCTTTAATTTATACTGCTGGTCAAAGTGCACCTACAGTTGATTACAGTAACTGGAATATTTTTTCACCAACAAGTTTCCTGAATCCAATGCGTCCTGCTGAAACCCTAGCCGTTCACATTTGGAAAGTTAATACTGAAAGTGTTACTCCTGATGCCAACTTGATTTCTAGCGCTTCATCTGCTGTGTTAATTATTGTAATTCTGATTTTCAACCTAGGAGCTCGTTTCTTAGGTAATAAACTATACAAAAAAATCACTGCAACGAAATGAGGAATTAATCATGAAAGAATACGATTTAAATGATAATTACATAATTGACATAACCGAAAAAAAAGCTCTTTCAACAAAGGATGTTCAGGTTCACTATGGTAATAACCATGCTCTTTTCAACGCATCAATGGCTTTTCCGCGTTACAAAATAACTGCTTTAATTGGAGCTTCAGGCTGTGGCAAATCTACTTATCTACGTTGCTTGAATCGAATGAACGATAAGATTGCCACCGTTGATGGACAAATCTTTTATCGGGATTTGGACATCAATTCCCCTAAAATCAATGTTTACGAAGTTAGACAACATATTGGGATGGTCTTTCAACGACCTAACCCCTTTGCAAAATCTATTAAAGACAATATTACTTTTGCCTTAAAAAATTCTGGTATCACAAAAAAGGCAGATTTAGAAGAACGTTTGGAACAAAGTTTAAAGGGCGCCGCACTCTGGGATGAAGTCAAAGATGATTTAAATAAAAGTGCTTTAGCTTTATCTGGTGGTCAACAACAAAGACTTTGTATCGCTAGATCGATTGCAATGCGTCCTGATATCCTATTGCTTGATGAGCCAGCTAGTGCTTTGGATCCCATCTCAACTTCAAAAATTGAAGAAACGCTACATGTTCTCAGTAAAGATTACACAATCATTATTGTGACTCATAATTTACAGCAAGCTTCCCGTATCAGTGATTACACTGCTTTTCTTCACCTAGGTCATATCATTGAATATAATAAGACTGCAAAAATATTTACTCATCCAAAAATTAGAGCTACTGAAGATTACGTTTCCGGAAACTTTGGTTAAAAAATAATCCAGCATTCACGTTTGTGAATCTTGGATTATTTTTTTCGCAGAATTAATTTATATTGTTCTGGCAATTCAGTTTTTCGAATAATATATTTTTTCGTAATTTGATGTCGAAGATCTTCATTATCTTTTCTCTCTTGTTTCATAAATAAACGGTGTATTTTATGATTAAAGCCCGTTATTATAGCCATCCAGCCATTTGTAGCCGTAATTGACCAATCATTGCCACTACCAGTAACTTGAGATTGAAGAATTTGGTCGCAAAAGTCAAAGGCTTCTGCTTTGACCAAAAAATCGCTTTGTTCACCTAAAACGGCTGTTTGTAAGTCATTAATTTTATCAATTGTCATTTAATTTTCCCCATTATATTGGATATAAAAAAGACGAGATTATTCTCGTCTTTTATTTTACCTGTTTATAAGGATTTTTGTATAGGTCTAATCATTATCGCTTTGTTCTCTTAGCAATTCACCTAATGATGGTTGCTCTTTAGGATCAATATGATATTTCTTAGAATATTCATCAACGGCATCTTGTCCATATAACTTAGCATCTAAAGGCATAAAGCCTGTTGCAATTGGATCATCTGGTTTAATCACAGCATTAACTACGATTGGTTTCTTGTTTCCGGAAGCTTGTAAATCTTTAATTTTAGCAAATACTTCATCAACATCTTTGATAGATTTAACTGTGAATCCAATTCCACCAAGTCCTTCGGTAACTTTAGCCCAATCAGCACTTGTTAAATCTACTCCATAGAGATGTTGTTTTGTTTGAACTTGCTCATAATAGATGAACCCTAGTCTTTCATTTGAAAAGACAATGTTGATAACTGGCAATCCGTATCTGACTTCTGTAATTATATCAGGTGCAACCATTGAGAAACCGCCATCGCCTGAAAGCGACCAAGCTTGACTATCTGGTACGCTTAAAGCTCCTGCTAATCCTGATGGCAAGCCAAATCCCATTGTGGCAAATAGACCAGAAATGGCAAAGCGTTGATTGTGGTTCATTGGTAGTCCACGCACTCCCCATTCAGAAACATTTCCTGTATCAACACCATAAGTATCATTAGGTCCAGCTATTTCAGCAATTTTACTTGTGACTGTTTCAGGATTTAAGCCTTCGCTGTCATCTTTAGCAAGTTGATCAAGCCAATGATCCCAGTTAGCTTTATTTTTCTGGTTAGCTTTCAACCAAACTCCTGCTGGCAAGGTTTCATTGGTATCAATCAAGGCTTGCAAATAACTCTTCGCATCAGCAATAACTGCATAATCAACATCGACAGTTTTTCCAATGTCGTAAGGATTAATATTAACATCAATTATTTTGACGTCTTTTGGCCATAATCCAGCAAATGGAAATTCCGAACCTAGAAAAAGAATTAAATCAGTATGTTGCAATGCTTCAAAACCAGACTTGCTTCCCAAACGTCCAAAAGTTCCAATAAAGTTAGGATGGTCAGTACTGATTACACCAGTTGCGGGAACGGTATTCATAACAGGAATATTGAATTGTTCAGAAAATTTTGTCAAAACGTCTTTTGCGCCCAACAAACCTCTGCCGGCATATATCAATGGATGCTTAGCTTCTTTTATCATCTTCAAAGAATTTTCTACATCTTCTGGATTGATAGTTTGCGTAAAGTTATTTTTCACAACTTTTGGTGTCTTAGTTGGAACATAATCAATTTCATCCGTGGTCAAATTTTCTGGCAAAATTACAACCGCAACTCCACTTTGTTTGTATGCTTCACGAATAGCTTGATTGATAACATAGGGAATTTGTTCTGCTGTCGTCACGGTCCGATTATAAACTGCAACGTTGGAAAACATTGGTCCCTCATCCATTTCTTGGAAATAATTAGTATTCATATTTTCTTGAGGTACTTGGCCCACTAAAGCTAACAAGGGAACATGATCCATCTTGGCATCATAAAGTCCATTAAATAAATGTGTAGCACCAGGACCAGCAGACCCAAAAGCAACTCCAATTTTCCCAGTGAATTTTGCATCAGCCGAAGCAGCTAATGCACCAACTTCTTCATGACGAACTTGAATATATTTAACTTTATCTTTTTCAAGATATAATCCTTCAACGGTATGATTAATTGAACCACCTGGAACGCCATAAATATGATCAACGCCCCAATCTTCCAAAACTTTAATTAAGGCTTGTCCAGCAATCATTTTTGTCATACTACACACTCTCTTTTCTGCAATAGTTATTTTTTCTTTTTATGTTTGCAAACGTTATCATCGAATATTCCGGAAAATAAATCAAATAATTAATCTCGCAACAAAAAAAAGAATCAAGACAAATTGTCCTGATTCCTGAATTCACTAATTATCAAAAAATTGAGATATTACTAAGAAAACTATTCCCCCAACAATTACACCTATCCCAATTATGAGATAGTTCCAAAGTCCAAGAACACCCAGTAAAATCAGAACAATCCCGATTATTGGATGGTGTAATAATGCAATCCCCGTCTTAATAAATAACCAAATTATTACGAGTATCGCTACGCCAATTGCTATTAATAGCGGCGTTCCACTACTACTAGCATTGGTTGCCATTAATGTGAGCATTTGAAGCCTCCTTTTGTAAGATTGATTATATCATTAATCTCAAATGGAGATACGAGTTTTGTTTAATTAAAATATTTTTATTTTTTTACATAATGGACTGTAAGTTTTATGAAAATAATATTACAATCAGGGCTTAAGGTACCAAACAAACTTAATTATCCATTTGGATCTAAGGAGTCACATTTTGATATTTAAACAAAACAAAAATAGAAAATGGCTAACATTAATTTATCTGACAGCCTTCTTTTTATTAGAACTAATGGTTATTACTAACAATTCATTTTTAATGAGTTTTGACCATTCTATTCAAAATCTTTTTGGAGATATAACTACTCCTTTCAACACTGAATTGTTTTCAACAATTACTTTTTTGGGCAGTCCCATTATGGACGTGATTTATCTAATAGTAATCATTTTATTTTTATTTAAACAAGACAAAAAAATTGCTAGTTTGTGGATTGGATTTTTATTGATCAGTGGTAATATCATTTCATTTTTAGTAAAGATTTCCGTGAAACGAGAGCGTCCACTGCAAAAAATAATTCCCGCCTCGGGCTACAGTTTTCCAAGTGGACACACCTTTGGAACTACCATATTAGTTTTAACAATCATTGTCTTTATACTTCCACAAATAAAAAATCAATCGTTAAAAACAACTTTGAATTTAGTAATGATTTTATGGTTAATTGTTGTTTCAATTTCACGAATTTATTTAAGAGGACACTTTCCCAGTGATGTCATTGGCAGTATCCTACTTGCCAGTACCTGGTGGGAATTCTCGGAACTACTTTATTTAAGATATTCTGAATCAATTTATGATTTTCTAAAATTAAAATCAAACGATGAATAACAAAGAGGCCCAAATCCTATTACGGATTTGAGCCTCTTTGATTTTTATTTATTGAATAATTTCTTTAATTGCTTGTAATAAATTAGTTATGTCCTCATCATAAACTTCACCAATATTTCCAATTCTAAATGTTGGAACATGGGAAATTTTTCCAGGATAAATTACAAATCCATCACTCTTCAATTGTTGATAGAACTTATGGAAATCAAAATCTGCGGTTGGATAAATAAATGATGTGATAATTGGTGATTGCCACTTCTCATCAATTAAAACTTTGAAACCTAATTCTTCCATTCCCGTTGCTAGATGTTTTTGATTGGCTTGATAACGTTGATTACGAGCCTTAACTCCACCTTCTTCGTTCAGTTCTTTCAATGCTTCATAAAAAGCATGAACAACATGTGTCGGAGAAGTAAAACGCCACTTACCATTATTTCGTTCCATTTCAATATATTGACTATAAAGATCCAATGACAACGTTCTTGCCATTCCTTTAGTTGACTCCAAGGATTCCTTTCTAGCAATTACAAAGGAAAAACCAGGAACTCCCTGAATACATTTATTAGAACTACTGATAAGATAATCAATTTTATCATTTTTAACATCGATTGGAATTCCACCAAAACTACTCATAGCATCGACAATTGTCACAATTCCATGCTCTTTTACATAAGGAATAATATCCTCAATTGGATTCAAGATACCTGTAGTTGTTTCACAATGAATCATTGCAAAGTGAGTTATATCAGGATACTTATCTAAGTATTCCGTTACAGCTTCTAAAGTAATAGGTTCTCTTTCATCAACAACAAGATCCACATGGTTGATTCCATAGACATCAGCCATTTCACTAATTCGTTGACCGTAAGCACCATTGATAGCAATTAATAATGTATCATCATCTGAAATTGTTGAACTGATAACTGATTCAACTCCATACGTACCGCTTCCTTGTATGGGAACGGCTGTATACTCATCTTCTTTGACTTCGGCAAGTTCTAAAAGAGAATGTCTAAAGGATTGAGTTATTTTCTTATAGTCATCATCCCAAGTACAATAATCAAAATCCATTGCTTGTTTTACTTTTTCACTTGTTGTTAAAGGTCCTGGTGTTAGAAGCAAATATTTTTCTACCATTTTTTATCCATCGATTCATTTAAGTATTCAATAATTTGAACTAAATCAAATATACTGTCGACCACAAAATCAGCATTGGCTGATTCATATTCACGTTTTACTTCATTTCTCTTAGTTATTTGTTCTTCGTTATCCAATTCATCAAATTCAACTTGTGACAATCCCATCAAACTGCTGCCTTCAACTATCCCAACTGTTGTAACGCCAGCATTTCTACCTTCTTCGATATCAACTAAGGTATCCCCAACTTTAATGATTTTCTTAGGATCGTTGATATTGAATTTCCTCATAATGAATTGAATCATTGCTGGAGAAGGACGACCCATCCCATCAACATCCTCAGATGTAACAACTAAATCTGGAGTATATCCATCTTCAGCTGCTTTATCCTTAACAATATTCATCATCTCTGCAGTATAGCCTGTGGTTGTTGCAACCTTTATGCCATATTCCTTCAAATAATTAAAGGTCTTTAATACTCCAGATTTTAACTCCGTATATTCTCTGAGATAGTGAAGTAACGACTGTTGAAATCCTTCATAAATTTTCTTTCGATCTTCATCATTTGGTAATTCAGAATATTTCAGTTCCCATTGTCGTTTAACATCCTCAAGTTCAAGAATCTTGCCAATGTGGTCCCACTTAGCCATCCCCATATCTTGACGAATATCATCATCGCTTAACTCGATGCCAGCATCCTTAAACGCTTTTTTAAATGCGACAACCGGAGCTAAACTGCCATAATCAACGGTCGTTCCAGCCCAATCAAATATAACTGCTTCAATCATAAATTTTTCTCCCTAAATTAACGGCTTAAATAATAGCGTCTAATTTTAACCGCAATGAACTCAAGTACAAATGCTACTAAAACAACCATGTAAACGATAAAACCTGTCTCATGGAAATCAAAACTCATTCCACTTGCAACGTATAATTGATATCCAATTCCTCCAGCACCAGCTGCTGCACCCACAGCAATGGCATTAGCAAAATTAATCTCTAAACGAATAAACGTCCATGATACAAATGAAGCTACGATTGTTGGCCAAATAGCTTGAAAAACAATCACCCAGAACTTAGCTCCTGTAACTTTTAGAGATTCAATAATTGAATTATCAATTCCCTCAATACTTTCTGAATAAGCTTTGGTTAGATAGGCAATACTATGAAAACTTAATCCCAGAATGGCTGCGGTACTGCCTAAACCACAGACAATTGAGAAAATCAAAGCCCAAATAATAGTTGGTATAGCTCTAATCACTGCCATGACAACTCTTATTCCTGCTCCTAAATAAGCATTGGTTAAATTTTTTGAAGCCATAACTGCAAACAAAAATCCAAACACAGCACCTATAATCGTTGTTAAAATAGAAAGCACAACACTACTTCCTAAAGCTTGTAATAAAAGCCACAAACCATCTGTACCAGCATTTGGTTGCAGAAACATTTGATTTAAAGTTGTTGCTAATTCTTTAAAAGCAACGTTTACTTTGACTCCCGCCGCATCAAGATGAGTCAGGGTATAACCTGTAATCAATAACAAGGATCCAAATACAACGACAATCATCGTTCTTGAAAGACTTCTCGCATGTAACTTAATTTCAGGAGACTTCGGTGACTTTTGTTTTGGCATTACTTCGTCTTGACTGTCTATCATAAGATCACCTTCCTGATTTGATTTGAGATAGTCTCCAAAGCAATTACAACGATAATAATTGCCAACACTGTCATTCCAGCAGCGTCAAAACGGAAACTTTTATAGTAAATATCAAAAATAAATCCAATACCTGTACCCGTAAGAATCCCCACCAACGTGGCATCACGTACATTATTTTCAATCATATAAAGAATCCAGCTTAAGATACTTGGCAAAATCTGTGGCAAAACCGCTTGGAAAATAACTTGGAAATAACTCGCTCCAGTAGCTTTTAAAGCCAACATAGTTTCACTAGCTTCATCTTCAATAATTTCCATAAAAGCACGAATCAAGTAACCTATTGACATCAATAGCAAAGCCAAGAATCCGGTAAAATCACTTTGCTTGAATGAAAATAGAAGAATCATTGACCATGCAACTAAAGGAATATTTCTAAAGAAAGATGCAATTCCACGAACGATTGTCTGAACAAATGCATTGATTCCAGTAACCTTTGATCCCAACAAAGCCACAAAGATGGAAATAATCGCTGCTACTACAGTTGAGGAAATAGCCAAGAGAACTGTTTGCATTAGTTTTTGCCAAATTCTTGGCAAATATTGTACTGAATTAGGGGTTGGCTTAAAGTTGACTCCCAACCAAGCAAAGGCTTTTGGCAAAGCTAGAATTCCATTTAAATTATTGAAATTAAGCACCCAACTACCGAATACATAAATACCGCCAATAATTGCGATAATTGCGGTCTGATGCCATCCTTTGTGTGATAAATACTTTACTGGAGATTGCATTATTCAAGCTCCTTTGTAATGTCTTGATCATAAAGTGTCCTCAAAATATCCTCTGACAATAAATCGGCATCCTCATCAAAAACCAAATGTCCATGGCGAATACCAATAATTTGGTCAGCATATTTTTTTGCCATATTAATTTGATGCAAGTTTGCAATACAGATTAAGTTATATTCATCAGTCAAACTTTTTAATAATTCCATTACGTTTTGTGCTGATGCAGGATCAAGTGATGCGATTGGTTCATCACACAAAATAACCTTTGGGTGTTGAATTAAAGATCTTGCAATTCCCACACGTTGTTTTTGCCCACCACTTAATTCAGAACATCTTTGTAAAGCAAAGTCTTCCAAGCCAACCTTTTTGAGCAAGGACATGGCTTCTTCTTTTTCTTCTTTGGTATATCTTCCGAAAACACCTGCTAGAGTTGATTTATACCCTAGACGACCATGTAATACATTTTCAATTACAGTTAGACGCTCTACTAGGTTATAGTTTTGAAAAACCATGCCGATTTGACGGCGATACTTTCTCAATTGGCTCTTATTAGCAGTGCGAATATCGTTGCCATCCAAAAGAATTTGACCATCATCATCTTTAATAAGTTGATTCAGGCTTCGAAGAATGGTTGTTTTACCAGCACCTGAAGGACCAATAATAGCCACAAATGTTCCAGGCTTAATTTTGAAAGAAATGTCCGTTAAAGCTGGCTTATCTTTTTCATAACTTTTTTGTAAATCTTTAACCTCTAACATAGCTACCTCGCTTATTTACCAACTAATTCATGAGTAGGTTTGTACCAATCATCATTAACTTTTAGAAGAATTGTCTTGTCGCTCTTCTTTTGCCATAATGTTGGTGTTTTGCTCTTTCCATCGGAGAATAAATCTTTATTCTTAGTAAATTCTTTTGATGTGAAGCGCTTTGTAATTGCATCTTGATCTTTTTTAGCTAGAGCTTTTGTATTAACTACGAAAGGTCCATTTTGAACTGGTAATACAGAAATATTAACTAATTCTTTACCTTTGAATTCTGCGAATGGTGCATCAGCATCGTCTTTAACTTTGAATGTTGAACCAACCTTGTCGTAGCTTCCATCAGTAACTTTCAAGAATGGTGTTAAATCAATATCATCAAAAGCAGCAACGTCAACGTCACCCTTTAGCAAGTTAATTGCTGAACCTGGGTGAGTAGTTCCGTAAAGTACCTTAGTAAAGAATTTTCCACCTTCGGATAATTCATCTTTATTCTTTAATTTAAAGTGCTTTTGAATTTCATCTGTAGGAACGGCGAAACCTGATGTTGAACTAGTTGAAACAAATGATGCTTTTTGACCTTTAATTTTGTCGATGTCATACTTGCCATCTTTCTTATATTGGTCAGCTTTTTCCTTTGGAACCATCAAATATGAACGGTAACTTGCGCCTTTTGTTGTACCCTCTGGACCTGATTGAAGAAGCAATGGTTCAACTTTTTGATTTTGCGCATGTGCCTGAATATAACCATCGGCACCCATGAATGCCAATTGTGCTTTACCTGATGCAATTGCTTCAATAGCAACGTTATAATCAGTTGTTGTTTGAATATTGATTTTCTTACCCGTTGCTTTGTGTAATTCTTCTTGCAAAGCTTTACGTGATGCAGTAAAGTTCTTTGCTGATTCATTTGGATAGAACACCATTGTGATTTCCTTACTACTATCACCACCAGCCTTTTCTGATGCTGAACTCTTTGATGAACATCCTGCTAACACACCTGTTAGTAGAAGAAACACCCCTAGAAAAGCGGTTAATAATCGCCCTTTTTTCATAAATAACTCCCAACTTTCTTCGTCAATTTTTTTGAACATTCTTAGATTAACAAAGCAATGTAAAAAAATAATATATTTTCTGTAAATTAATGGTTTATTTCTTTTACATAATTTATACATTTTTTATACAATTATGTGATTGTCCTTTGGGATATAATGTATATGTAAAAATAAATAGGAGGTAAGTTTATGGCTACAAATATTCCTTATATTGAATTATCAAACGGTGTTTTAGTTCCCCAAGTAGGGTTAGGCGTCTTTAGAATGAGTGACCAAGAAGTTGAAAATAGCGTCAAGTGGGCTATCCAAAATGGATATAGACATATCGACACGGCTAGTTTTTATGACAACGAAGAAGCTGTCGGCAGGGCAATAAAAGACTCTGGAATTGACCGTAAATATCTTTTTGTTACTACAAAGATTTGGAATAATATTCGTGGATACGATGAAACAATTGCTCAATTCAATAAATCATTGGAAAAATTGGGCTTAGATTATTTAGATCTTTATCTAATTCACTGGCCTGCTCAAGGATTTGAAGAAGACTGGCGTGCCATGGAAGACCTCTATAAAGCCGGAAAGATTCGTGCTATTGGCGTTTCCAATTTCAAAGCTCATCATATTGAGCAACTTATGAAAAATGCTACGATTGCACCAATGGTCGACCAAATTGAGACTCACCCTTATCTTCAAGAAACTGATCTTCATGAATATCTCCAATCAAAAAACATTGCTCATGAATCATGGAGTCCACTTGGAGCAGGCTTGAATAAAGTTATCGACAACCCTGTTATCAAAGAATTAGCCGATAAATATCAAAAGAGTCCTGCACAAATAGTGCTTCGTTGGCATATTCAACGTGGAGAAATAATTATCCCTAAGTCAACTCATGAGGAACGTATTAAGGAAAATATTGATATCTTTGACTATCATTTTGATTTGACGCCTGAAGATATGAATAAAATTGCTGAATTGGATTCAGACCAACGTGTTGGAGCTGATCCAGATGACACTGATTTCTTGGATAAATCAATGACTTATACCAATCAAAACAATGCAAAATAATTTCAAATGAAAAAATTGAACGCAAAAAAAACTCGTAGACTAATAAGGTCTACGAGTTTTTTTAATCTATTAAACGAATTTTCCGTCGATACTCTAATGGCGTTTGCTTATATTTATCTCTAAACGATGCATAAAAGCTTTTTTCATCTGGAAAACCAACGTCAGCTGCAATTTTCCCAAGATGATCATCGGTTGTCTCTATTAACATTGCTGCTTTTTGAATCCTTAACAGGGTTAAGTACCTCTTAGGTGAAACACCTAGATAACGTTTAAAGAATTTAGAAAAATAAGCGTAACTATAGTTATAATTTTTGGCCATTTGCGATAATTGAATCTCATTTTGATAGTTATCGTGAAAATCAGTAATCATCTCAGAAATGACTTCAGGTATTTCTGGCTCAACTTTTTTATCATCAGTAAAGTTTTTGACTAACAAGCTAATCAATTCAACTTCAATTGACAATTGATGCAACCGATTATATTCATCCCCCGAGTCATTATCAAAATCCTTTATTTCATTAATAATCTTAACTAAGCTTTTAAAGGCAGGTATCTGACTGTCTTTTTTTGGTGCTCTGATAAGGTTAAAGGTTTTATTCTCTATCGTTTGTGGCAAACAATGATGTAGCCATTCATAGTTTATTAGAAGCGTGACGATTCGTTGATTCTTTGTTATATAACTATCGAAACTATGAATCAAACGTGAATTAACAACGAAGACATCCCCCTGATGCATTTCGTACTTTTTATCTTCAATAAACATCGTACCAGGGTTGCCTTTAGCCACATATGTGACCTCAATTGCTTCATGCCAATGCGGTACCACATATTTCTTACCAATTGGCCGGTGATAAATACACTTGATTGGGTTGATATAGTCAAACTCCAACAATTCCATTGGTGTAGGCATTTTCTTGGCTCCTTTCGTAATAAAACAAAAATTGGTAGTCAATTGAACAAATATTATCTTATATCAATAATTGTAAGCGCATACAATATGTGTTGTCAATAAATATCTTAAATACAGCATAAAACAAAGGAGCAAAAAATGGCACATTTAAAAGTTAATTATTTTTCCAATGCATTGCTTAAAGATTGCCAAATGGATGTCTTACTTCCTCAAAAAACGTCAGATACCCCAAATTGGAATAAGGAGGTTTTAAACGACTTACCCGTAATTTATTTGATGCACGGGATGAGTGATGACAATACTGCCTGGCTACGCAAAACTCGTTTGGAACGATTGATTAAATCAACGCCTGTCGCGGTTATTCTCCCTAATGCCGATTTAAGTTGGTATTCCGATACTTCTTATGGAATGAATTACTATGACGATATTGCAGTGGAATTGCCAAAAGTAATCCAACAATTCTTTCCACAAATATCAACTAAAAGAGAGAAGAATTTCTTAGTTGGCACCTCGATGGGTGGATATGGAGCTTACAAAATTGCCCTTTCAACCAATAATTTCAGCTATGCAGCCTCTCTTTCAGGAGCTTTCAATCCCAGGGGTACCAATAAGATTCTTGATAGTTTTCGATCACAAGCATACTGGAACGGCGTTATCAACAAACGAGACGACTTTGCAAATTCACCTGACAATCTCAAACACCTCGTTGAACAAAAAATGGCTTTGCATGAACAATTTCCTAATTTCTATGCTTGGTGTGGAAAACAAGACTTCTTATACGATGACAATTTAGATTTTGTCAATTTCCTTAAGCAAAGAAATATCCCTATTACGGATAAATTCACTAACGGCAAGCATGATTGGTATTACTGGGACAAGTTTTTAGAAGATGTCTTGGAGTGGTTGCCTATCTCATATCTACCAGAAGAAAGATTATGTTAAAGGAGTGAAAAAAAATGAAATATACAAACGATGCTAAACAAATCATTTCCTTAGTCGGCGGAAATGACAATATCAATACTTTAATCCACTGTATGACCCGCTTACGTTTTACTTTGAAAGATGAATCTAAAGCCAAGACTTCAGAAATTGAAAAACTTGATGTAACTATCAAAGTTATGAAAGCGCAAGGACAATATCAAATCGTTATCGGCAATAAAGTCACTGACGTCTATGATTCAATCATCGATCTTTTGCCACGACTAGCTGCTGAAGACCAGGGCTCAAAAGAAGAAACCAATAAGACAGAAACTGCTGAAGAAAAACCTCAAGGATTTATTGCTACCTTTAAACACGGCTACGACGAATTCATTGGTGTCTTAACTGCCTCAATGATGCCTATTATCGGAGTTTTGGCAGGTTCAGGTATTACCAAAGGTATCTTAGCTGGTTTAGTCAGTGCTAATCTTTTGAGTGACAAATCAGGTATTTATCTTCTAATCAATACGATGGCTGATACAATTTTTTACTTCCTGCCAGTTATCTTAGGATTCACAGCTGCTAAAAAATTAGGGTCGGACCCAATCGCTTTAGCAGTAATTGGAGCCTTTCTAATTCACCCTAATATTATCGGCATAGCTGCTAATAAAGTTCCAGAGGTTTCACTATGGGGTGACTTCGCTGTCAAAATCATGAACTACTCTGGATCAGTCTTTCCTATTATCGTAGCCGCTTGGTTAGGAAAATATGTTGAGAAATACTTGAAGAAAGCCATTCCTGAAATGATTCAAGGAATCTTCGTACCTATTATCGAAATAATTATTCTTTCTTTTGCACTATTATTAGTTGTTGCACCAATTATCACTGTTTTGAGTAAAGGTTTAGCAAACGGAATTTCTGGATTGTTAGCTTTCAATGGCATTATCGGCGGTGCAATCTATGGTGCCTTCTACCCTATCTTAGTAGTCTTTGGTTTACACTGGCCACTTATTCCTATCGTTATCAACGACTTAGCTGTTAATGGTCAAAGTGTAATCTGTGCTTTAACATCTATTACAGCTGTCGGAATCGCTGGAGCTGTTTTAGCGGTTGCCGTCAAAACTAAGAAGAAGAAATTTGAAGCTCTGGGATATTCAGCTGGGGTTTCTGCTCTATGCGGTATCTCTGAACCTTCACTTTACGGAATCCTTTTGAAATACAAAAAAGTCTTCTATATGACAATGATTGGTAATGCTTTAGGTGGAGCCGTTGCTGGCGGGATGCATTTAGTTATTTATGGTTTCACTGGTAGTTTGATTGGTTTTCCTTCATTCATCAACCCTAAAGCTGGAATCGATAGCAATTTCACAGCTTATGTAGTTTCTCATTTAGTAGCCTTTGTTGCAGTTTTCGTTCTAACATATCTCTTTGGCTATAGCGACAAAATGGTTTCATCTGATCAAGAAGTTTAATCGTTATTGCTTTATAAGCTAAAATAAGTTACTATAAGATAAATACTTATAGTAGCTTATTTATTTTTAGGTGGGACATATTATGCAAAAAGAACGGTTAGATTTAATCTTAAAGACTCTTCAAGAAAAGAACACTTTGACTTTAAAGGACATTATCGATTTAACCGGCACTTCAAGAGACACCGCAAGACGGGATATCGTTAAATTAACTGAAAATAACTTGGTCGAGCGTAATTATGGCAGTATCAGTCTACCAAATACTTTCCAAAAGCTGGACAATTATTTGAAACGTAGCGATGACAATATCGATGACAAACAGGAATTAGCTAAACAGGCAGCAATCTTCACCAACCATGCTTCACAAGTCTATTTAGACGTCTCAACAACGGTGGAATTCATGCCTAGATATATTATCAATTCTAATCTCTTCGCAATTACCAATTCCCTAGATACTGCAGATCAACTGATTCGTCACGCCCCTTGTAAATCAAGAATCCTTGGTGGTAATCTAGACCCTGAAAAACGCTGTGTTACTGGCACTATGCCATGTTTAGATATGGAACATTATAATTTCGACTATGCTTTTATCAGCAGCGTGGGAATTGACGAATCCGGAATTTATTACGCTTATGAAGATGATATCGATTATAAAAAAAAGATTCGTCAACAAGCTAAAAAAGTTGTACTTTTGCTCGACCACAGCAAAGTCAATGTAAAGCACAACTTCAAAGTTCTTAATCTCAATCAGATTGATTACATTATTACGAATGGAGAATTGCCACAAAAACTAGAAAAAAAACTAATTAAATCAAAAACCCAAATGATTTACATGTAAGGAGAAAATTATGAATAAAACAATTTTATTTGATGTTGACGGTACTTTAATCGACACAGAAAAAACCATTATCAAATCTTTTCAAAAAAATCTCAATGATTCTCTTGGCGTTAAGCCAGCAGCTAAAGACTTATTTTACATTCTTGGTATCCCTGGAACAAAGGCAATCGAACGTTTTACTAAGGACCCTAAAGAAAGTAAAAAATTATTAGATGACTGGGCTAAAAATGACCAACAGATGTTTCATTACACTAAATTATTTGCTGGAATTGAACAAATGCTGCAACTATTAAAAAATAAAGGCGTCCAATTAGGAATCGTTACTTCAAGAACCGATCGAGAAATGCAAATCGTCCTTGATAATTTCGACCTCAAAAAATATTTTGACGTCTTTATCACCGCTTCAAAAACAAAATTGCATAAGCCAAATCCCGAACCAATTTTAAAAGCTATCGAGACTTTGAAAATTGATCCTATCAACACGCTTTACATTGGCGATTCAATTTATGATTTCAAATGTGCTAAAAACGCCGAAGTTGAATTTGCTTTAGCCAGCTGGGGAGCTAAAGAAAAACCTGAGTTTTCTAAGGTCGATTACTTTTTGAAACGACCAACTGACTTAGTTAAAATCTTGTAAAACAAATAGACATGGCAATCTGCCATGTCTATTTGTTTGCCTTAAAAAAATTATCCTTCAATATACTTAAAAACTTGTTGACCAGCTTGTCTACCAAAGATAACCGTTTCGGCAATTGAATTGCCGCCGATACGATTATTACCGTGCAAACCGCCACTAACTTCGCCGGCTGCAAATAATCCAGCAATAACTTTATCATCAGTATTTAAAACCTGTGTTTTATGATTGATTGATACTCCACCCATTGTATAGTGAACAGCCGGAGCAATGTGAATCGCATAGAATGGACCATCAGAAATATTTCGTTCCATGCCAGTAGTCCGACCAAATTTAACATCATTTTGACTCTCAACAGCACTATTCCAATCGTAAACCGTCTGTTGCAAAGTTTGATCATCAACATTGATAGCTTGTGCTAACTCATCTAAGTTTTCACCCGACTTGACTAACCCAACATGATCATAAAATTCAATAGCTTTCACTCGAGAACGAATATCGCGGTCGAAAATTAAATAGGCTCCCGTACCACCTAAATTATCAATTGCGGCCGTCACATTTTTTCTGGTATCTAATTCGTTAACGAATCGCTTCCCGTTATTATCAACTAAAATAGCACCCTCGCCACGAACAGCTTCACCAATCAAAAAGGCATGAGGCGTATCTTGTTGAACTGTTGGATGAACTTGGACTTGATCCATATCGACTAATTTAGCGCCAACTTTTTGAGCCAATTTAAGACCATCGCCAGTTGCTCCGGGTTGATTAGTCGTCCGCAATTTCAAAAGGTCTGAACGATATTGAGCTAACAAATCTTTACCGGCGCCAAATCCACCGGTAGCTAAAATAACCGCGTCACTTTTGATTTCAAATTCACCATCACGAAAAGCTTTGACACCAGAAATTTTTTTATCTTTCATTAATAAATCAGTTACTGTGATTTTATCAAAAAGCGGAATTTTATATTTAGCAACATACTTCAATAATTCTGTAACTAAATAGCCACCAATCGGAGCTAAAGAACTAGGGCGGTGCGTGCGCATCGTTTTCATACCGCCAGTAATCGTCAAATCATCCAATTTAATATCATGTTGAGCTAACCAATCAATTGATAAAGCAGCATGTTCAGTAAAGAACTTCAATAATTCGGGATTATTCTTCTTGCCGCCACCAATGAAAGTTTCTTGATAAAAATCTTCAAAACTATCAACTATTTTGTGATTCAATTGCACAAAAGTTTCCGCAGCATTCATCCCTGAAGATGCTCTGGTCGTATTGCCGCCAATTTTATCCATTTTTTCCAAAATAACTGGTGAAAGACCCAGTTCATAAGCTTGGATAGCACTAGTCAGTCCCGTTCCACCAGAACCAATAATAATTACGTCATAATGATTCTTCAGTTCTTCAAAATTAGTTGGCTCAAATACAAATTTTCCTGCCATTTTATTTCCCCTTGTTAATATTTGTCATATCAATCGGCACGACCCATTGATCGAATTGTTCCGCTGTAACCATGCCTGATTTTACTGCTGATTCTTTTAAGGTCATTCCATCACGTTGTGCCTGTTGGGCAATTTCGGCACTTTGATGATAACCAATGTGTGGCGATAAGGCAGTGACTGTCATCAACGACTGATCGACCAATTCTTGCATCCGTGATTCATTGACCGTCAATCCAGCAATCATTTTATCGGCAAAGCCCATAATTGTACCCGTCAGCAAGGTGCTCGATTCTAAGAACGAACTGATAATAACTGGTTTATAGACGTTCATTTCAAAGTTTCCTTGACTAGAAGCAACGTTAATTGTGACATCGTTACCCATCACTTTAGTTGCTGCCATCGTAATTGCTTCAGCTTGAGTAGGATTGACCTTGCCTGGCATGATTGAAGAACCAGGTTCATTAGCAGGAATGTTCAATTCCCCATAACCAGACCTGGGACCACTAGCTAAAAAGCGGACATCATTAGCAATTTTCATTAAATCGCTGGCCAGAGTTTTGATAGCACCGTGAACGACATTTAATCCCGAATGAGCAGCTAAGCCGTAGAATTTATTCGTGTCAGCAGTAAAATCATGTCGATAAACTTGCGTCATCTCTTCAGCAATCCTATCAGAAAAACCGTCGGCAGCATTCAAACCAGTTCCTACAGCCGTACCGCCAATAGCTAATTCACTCAGCGTTTGATTAAGCTGTTCTAAAAAGTTTAAATCATGTTCCAGCATGCTGACCCAACCACTGACCTCTTGACCAAAAGTTAATGGCGTAGCATCTTGAAGATGAGTCCGACCAATCTTAACAACCTTCCAGTACTTAATTTCTTTTTTGCGAAGTACTTCAATCAAATGTTTGACTGCTTTTTCCAATTCGACCACACTCATAGCAGCTGTGATGTTCATTGCTGTTGGAAAAATATCATTTGAACTTTGTCCATGATTAACATCGTCATTTGGTAAAATCTCAATTTCAGGATCAATCTTTTGGGCAACATGACTGACAACTTCATTGACGTTCATATTGGTTTGCGTCCCCGAACCTGTTTGATAGATTACCAAAGGAAAATCTTTTCTTAATTCTGAATCATCTAATTTCAACAATTCATCGATAGCTTGAACAATCAAGTCAGCCTTAGTTCCAGTTATTGCTTGAGCCTCTTTATTAGCAATAGCTGCCGCTTTTTTGATTTGCAATAAAGCTTTAATTATCTCTAGCGGCATCTTTTCACCTGTGGAAAAATTATTGAGACTGCGTTGCGTTTGCGCACCCCACATAGCATCGATAGGAATCTTGACTGCGCCCAAGGTATCTTCTTCAATTCTATAATCCGACATGATTTTCCTCCAAAATAAATAGTTATTTTAATTATAACGGAGATAACTTTTCGACCCAAACAAAAAGAAGCCATGACAATACATGACTTCTTTTTGTTTCTGTTATTCTATTCCATTAATACTCCAATGCTTAGGAATACCAGAATCAGAATAACTATCATTATTAATAATTTCGTCACAAACTTGATCCATTTATCAAAACCAACTTTCACCATTGAGAGTGATACTAAAATTAAACCGGTTGGTGCAATCAAACCTATTAAACCTTGTCCCCAATTATACGCATTGATAATCAATGAACGATCGATTCCAACGACATCGGCCAAAGGTGCCATGATAGGCATCGATAAAACGGCCAATCCTGAAGACGATTGAATAAAGAAACCAAGGATAATATAAACAAAGAACAAAACGCAGATGAACAAGACATTATTCATACCGCTGATTTGATTACTGAAGTACTGCATAATCGTATCGCTGACAAAACTCTTCTCCATCACGATACCAACTGATCTAGCTAGACCAACAGTTAATGCTACACCTAGCAAGTCGCCAGCACCTGACACGAAGCTATCGACGAATTTGCTTTCCTTTAAACCAGCCGTAAAAATCAAGATGTACGTTACAGCTAAGAAGACCACCGCAATTTCTGTGAAATACCAACCTAACTGCTGAACACCATAAATCATCACTACAAAGCCCATCGCAAAGACAATCAACGAGAGCTTTTGGCGCAAAGTAAATTCACTTTTAACTGACATATCCATATCACCCAAGAAACGTTCCTTATCTTCATCTGCTTGATCAGCAACTAAGGATTTGGCTGGGTCTTTACGGACTTTTTCAGCATAGTGAATCGTATAAACAATTGAAATACCAACGGCACAAAACCACATCAAGGCTCTCATTGGTAAGCCGTCAGTAAAACTGATTCCGGCCGCATTTGATGCAATTACAGTTGAGAACGGATTGATAGTTGAACTCATCGAACCAATTGCTGTCCCCAAATAGACCGCCGCGACTGCAGTCAATGTATCATAACCTGCTAATAGAAAGATTGGAATTAGGATTGGATAAAAAGCAATTGTTTCCTCAGCCAATCCAAAAGTCGTTCCTCCTAAAGCAATCAGTGAAGTCACAATGACAATCAGCCATTTTTGCTTGCCCTGAAGCTTTTCGGATAATCGTTTCATCCCCGAATCCATTGCTCCAGTGGCATTGACTACCCCGATGACTCCACCAAGAATCAAAATAAAGACGATAATGTCAACACTATCGACGATACCTTGAACTTGTGAAGTCAAAAATTGATTGATGGTTCCTAATACCCCACGTTTAGGTTTCTTAATTTGGTGATAGGTATTAGGAATCGCTGCTGGACGATAAATTGTCCCATCCTTGAACTTAGAGACCTTGATTTTTATCTTATATTTATCAAGCGTTTTTTGCGTGGCATCTTCTTTAATTGTCTTACCTGATGCCTTCGTAATAACGAACTTATCTAGTCCAGAATTATATTCCAAAGTACTATATTTACCTGATGGTATGAAGAATGTTAAAGCTTGAACCAAAATTAAAACAATAACGATTACCGTATACGCGGATGGAAAGCTATGCTTTTTCTTTTTGGCACTTGCCATAATGTATCCCCTCTTTTTCCTATAATTAAATTATTACCAATTCAATTATATCAGGAAAGTTAGCGGTTACATTAATATTTGATGACTTTTCTTTTGCTGTCCTTGATAGCTCTCAAAGCGCGTTTTCTAGTTTTGATATTAGGGCTTTTTAGATTACGATAAGCCGTTGCTGTATTCATTCTTTCCATAATAAAATCTCTCCTATTTTTTACCAGCTAGCTTTTTTAACGCCTGGAATCTGACCGGCATGAGCTAGTTGTCTAAAGTTTAAACGAGACATTCCAAATTTGCGCATATATGCATGAGGACGTCCATCTAATGAATCACGATTCTTTAATCTAACGGGACTGGAATCTCTAGGCAATTTCGATAAGGCAATATAGTCGCCCTTAGCCTTTAATTCCTTACGAACTTGAGCATATTTTTCAATTAACTCGAGTTGTTTTTGATTCTTAACGATTTTTGATTTTTTAGCCATTACTTTACCTCTTTAAAAATTTCTTTTTGTCTTGTCTTTGGTGAATATTTCAACAATTCCAAACGGTCGGGATTGTTTTACTTGTTCTTTGATGTCAGGTACAAACGTTCATTTGTCTTGGCACATTCTAAAATAATATTTTGTCTCATAATAATACCCTCACAATTAAATGATAAATTTTACTGTTTAGATTTTACGGATTTTGATGCCAACTGTCAATTAATTAGTTTCAAGTTTTATTTCCTTATTGTCAGCCTTGATATCACGCAATTTTTAATTTACTCAAATTAAATAGTTGACATTTGTTCGGTGCCTAACTATACTATCTCTTGTAATAAAGTTCGGTACCGAATTAAATTAATAAAATCGAAATGAGGAATTTAATATGAGTAAAATAACAGATGATTTAATGAAACAATTAAGATTTATCAGTGAAGCTGCAAATTTTTATATGAGACAAAAGAAACAAAAGTTAACTGGACAACAACGAGTTCTTGCCATCTTGAAACTAGAAGATGGCTTAACTCAAAACTATTTAGCTGAAGTTTTGGATTTACGTCCTAGTTCATTAGCAGAGTTAATGAAGAAAATGGAAAATAACGGCGACATCACTCGAAAAGAAGATGAAAATGACAAACGCAGCAAGCTGGTCTTCTTAACTGATGCTGGTCGCACCAAAGCGGAAAAGAATGCCTCACTAAAAAATGAAGATTATAGTGAAACTTTCTTAGCAGGTTTAAACGATGATGAGAAGCGTCAATTCAGTGATTATCTTCAAAAGATTTCTGATGGTTGGGACGATGATTTCAAAAAGAATTCGGAAAAGTTCATTGATCCCACCGATCGTTACAAAGCAATGCGGAATATGCGCGAACAAATGATGCAAATGCAAGATTCGATGACACCAGAAGAAGTCAGACATATGCGACACGAAATGAGGAGAAAAATGCATCACGCACCATTTGGTGGACCCTGCATGCAAGACGGCAGACATCCTGAAAAACCAATGGAACATGGGCATGGTCATCGTCCAGATTTCCATAAAGATTTTTGGCGCGGACCTAGATTTTAATTAATATTTTTAGATTGGATCAAAAGAGCCTCAGAACAATTTGTTCTGAAGCTCTTTTTTCTTAAAAGTTATTTTTCTAAAATCTTTTTAGCAATCTCTTCAGTAGTTTCATCAAATGCTACAAAATAAACTCTCGCATCCAAATTATCTTTTCTCACAGTTTCAAGAGCAATGCTAATGGCCTCTTCCAAAGGATAACTATAGACACCAGTGCTCAAAAATGGAATTGCCAACGAATTGACTTCCAATTTATGAGCTAATTTCATCACTGACTCATAGGCACTGACCAATAATTCTTTTTCACCGTGTTCACCATCTTTATATCTAGGACCAACGGCGTGAATCACAAAATCAGCGTTTAAATCGTAAGCTTTCGTATAAACAGCTGTTCCAGTTTTAGTTCCACCAAGCAATAACATATCCTTGGCTAAATTAGGACCAGCTTTTTTATTGATAGCACCATCAACCCCACCGCCAGGTACTAAAGCACTATTAGCCGCATTGACGATTGCATCGACATGAAATGGCAAATAAGCAATGTCACCTTTAATAATGGAAATTTTTTCCATGCAGATCACTTCCTAAAGGACATATTTCTCAATAGCTTTCGAGACACCATTTTGATTATTTGTCCCTGTAACTACATTAGCACTTTTTTTAACTTCAGTTGGAGCATTATCCATGGCCACACCGAGTCCGGCAAGTTTTAACATCGGCACATCATTAAAGTTATCGCCCAAAGACATCGTCTCGGATAACTCCAAATTGTAAGTCTTCGCTAATTCCCGCAGAGCTTTCTCTTTTGAAACTTGCGCATTGGTAATCTCTAAATAATTAGGTTTGGAAAGATAAAATGAGCTATTTGCTAAATTGCTATCACGCAATCTTTGGTGGACTTGAGCGATTTCTTCTGGTTCACTGATCAATAAAATTTTATGCACCGGCAAATTATTTTTAGCGACCAATGTCTGTAAATCAGTCACAATCGGCGTCAATTTGGTGATGTCTGCTTCAATTTTGACCCACTTATCAATTTTTTCCACATACCAATCGGAGCCCGAATATAAATTGATAGCTACCTTTGGAAAATTTTGTTGAATAATCGTCAGCATTTTTTCAATTTCGGCCTTTTCTAATTGATGGCTCAAAATTGTTGAATAGTTGTTGCTTTGCAAATCTTTGACTACTAGAGCCCCATTGTAACAAGCAATCGGATTATCCAAAACGTCTAATTCTTTAGCAATATTTAACATCCCTTGTGGAGAACGGGCTGATGCCAAGACAAACGGCACTGACTGTTTTTTTAAATTGGCGATAGCAAGTCTTAAACCTGTATCAATTTTGTTATTGTCATCTAAAATCGTTCCATCAATATCACTTAAAATCAATTTAATAGCCATTTTCCCACCTCAATATTTAACCTTAACAAGTGATTTGATTTTTGCTGCAGGTTCTTTATCTGTTATCAAGTAATCAAAGTCTGACAAATTGCCAATACTATAAGTAGATTCCTTTGAAAACTTCGTATTTTCAGCTAACAAAACTTTAACCTTCGCATGTTTTAATGCTAACTTTTTAACAGCAGCATCCTCTTGATCAGCAAAAGTAACTCGATTATTTTTCAATCCAGCGGCTCCAATAAAAGCCACGTCAAAACTTATATCCTCTAAAAATTGAGTCTCATTAATTGAATAAAAGAAGCGATTTCTGGAAAAGAATTTTCCACCTAAAGTATGCAAATCGACTGATGAGTTATCGCTTAACATAATCGAATTATCTAATGAATGCGTATAGACGATTGTCTTCGTGTCTAAAAGCTGCGCCAGTTTCAAAACAGTAGTCGAAACATCAAAAAAATAAATGCCATTTACTTCAATCAATTGCAAAGCTAACTTAACAATCCGATTTTTAGCTTCGTTAAAATCCTGCAATCGCTCATTAAAAGATGCAACAGGTTTGTTTTCTAAACGCATAATGCCACCGTGAACCCGTTTGGCTTGATTGGCCTGAGCTAATTTTTCAAAATCACGTCGAACGGTATCTCGAGAAACATGAAAATATTCAATCATTTCTTCAGACGTCAAAACTTGTTTATTCTTCAATAATTGCAAAACTTCCTCTAAACGTTGTTCCTGCAACATCTCCATCACCTCTACCCAGATAATAACATATTATATGTATTTTTAAGTATTAATCTGCATTAATAAGTATAAGCCATAATTAATTGCTTAATAAACCTATTAAAATCACCGCTATGATAAAATTAATAAGAAATCTATAAAAAGCGAGGTGAGTTCATGAATGGACTAGTTCCATATATCAACGATCTCCAAAAAGTATCGCTTTACTGGGGTTTGGCAACCATTTTGATGTTAGTGATTTTCCTAATCTTTTGGTTGAAGGAACCCCGCAGATTGATTAATGGAATCACTTTTACAATTTTTTTCGTCAGTTTCTTAGCGGAATTAGCAGTCCTTATTTTCAGTACAGCTAATTTAACTTTTGTTGTCATCATGGGAACCATTTTCTTGTTGATTGTTGGAATAATAACAATAATATTGTTATTCACTTGGGCACTTTTACTGTGGAATGCCTTCGTAGTTTGGAAAAAAGAAACTCACACGATTTCCAATATGCTGACTTTACTGCTAGCTATCGTTTTAATTGCCCTGTGGATATTCAATGGCTTCGTCGCTGGTCATTCACAGTTTTTGCCCAACTGGTTCAACACCTTGATTTCTGGACTCCCAGCTATTGGACTTTACTTGATAATTTGCTCATACAATTTCTTAATCAACGTTTTCTTATATCAATTTCTACCGAAACGCTACAAAGCTGACTATTTAATCGTCTTAGGAGCAGGGTTGATTGGTGGCGATAAAGTATCCCGATTACTGGGCAATAGAATCGACGCAGCCATCAAGTTTGCCCATAAACAAACTCAAAAAGGGCGCAAGACACCTAAGATTGTTTTTTCCGGTGGTCAAGGACCAGATGAGAAATTATCGGAAGCTAAAGCCATGGCCCAATATGCGATTGCACATGGTTGGAATGAGAAATTGACCTTATTGGAAGATAAGTCGCGTAACACTTTACAAAATATGCAATATTCAAAAATTGTTATCGAAAAAGACTTTAATTCAAATGCTGCAAAAATTAAATTCTTCAGCAATAATTATCACATCTTCCGCGCGGGATTGTATGCCAAGATGGCTAACCTAAATGCCAATGGAATCGGTGCTCCCACCCGCTTTTACTTCTTACCTAACGCTTTGATTCGTGAATTTGTCGCTGTTTTCTTAATGAATAAAAAACGTCACATGATAGTTATAGGAATAATTATTTTGATAATTCTCTTATTAGTTGGAGTTACTATTTATACCGATATCGTGGCAAAATAAAAAATCGAGACCTTAAAAGGATCTCGATTTTTTTATATACCGCGTTTATATAATGTGTATGAATAAAGACAAGGCAGAAGCATAACTGTCAATAAAATGAACCAAATCATCCCTGAAACGGAAAGTAGCCCACAGATTATTAACAATATTCCAACAATCAAACTCAAATTGGCAGCAAAGTAATTCGTCAATTGCCAATTCTTCTTGCTTTGTAACGTCCACTTTAATCTAATGCCAATTGCACCATTAGGTTTTACTCCTCTTAGAATGAAACCTAAGATTACTAATAAAATCCCTATGGCAATATTTATCAACAGACTACTGAAATTCTGCAATTTTATACCAAAAGCTGTGGATAACGTCATCAAGCTCAACATCACGGAAACGATTGGAAAAATACTGCTAACTAGATTCAACATCCAAATAGGATTAGTCTTTTTTCGTAAATCTTTAAAGACAATGTACAGCATAAAAATTTGTGCAACCGTCAAAATACCTGGCAATAATAATACGGCCATTGTTTTAGAGCTATAAGAATCAGCTACCATTTGAGCATTAAAATGAGTCAGCAATTTGGCTGGCAATTTCTTCCAAAAAATGAGCTCAAAAACCAATGGCAACCAAATAACTAAAAAAGAAATGATTGGAATAACTTTTTGACGTTTCATGTTATCATCTTCGTTCATTCAAGTTAGCGTATTATAAACCCAAATTAAAGGAATAGCATCTTTAAAGATTTTGCTTCATTACCACTACGGTATAGCCAGGAACTGAGATTTCTTGACCTGTTTTTTCAAACTTGTTTTTCTTTAAAAACTTCTCACTGATACTATTTCCTTTAGGATAAGCTAATTCAACCTGTTTTAGGCCAGATTGTTTTAAAATTGGCAACAACTCACCCATAATCAAACTGCCGACACCCTTCTTTTGATTATCAGCATTGACCATGAAAAAGCCGATCCAAGCAGTTATCTCGTCTGGATATTTCATAATCATATCTAAGATAGCGATTAGTTTATTATCTTGATAAAATCCAACAAAATACTTATCGTCTTGTGTCTTATCAGCTGGGACAACATTGATATCCTCTAAAATAGAATGACGAGTTGGTCGTGGTGGACAAAAGTTATAGTAAGATGAATTGCTATTAGCCAAATTCAAAACCGTACTAGCATCACTTGGCGTTAATTTCTTTACTTGAAATTTTTTGGATAAGTCTTCAATCTTAATCATTTTAGATCCTCTTTTCTAAAAGACAGCATAACAAAAAAACATCTCCCACACATGAGAGATGTTTTAAAATTATATTTTAATATCTTGTGATTTAAAGAAACTATTTATTTTTCAAAACCATTATTGGCACTGAGTTTTGCATACCAATTGCCTGATTTTTTCAACGTTTTAGTTTGAGTATGAATATCGTCTCGAATCAAACCATAACGATTACGATAAGCATTTTTCCATGACCAACAATCAATGGCTGTCCAAACAAAATAACCATGACAATTAGACCCGGCTTCGATTCCCTTATGCAACTGTATCAAATGATCATGGATAAATTTAATTCGATAATCATCTTGAATGACTCCATTTTTCATAAAACGCTCTTCTCTAGAAACTCCCATACCATTTTCAGAGACAAACCAAGGAATATTGCCATAATTATCTCGAATGTTAATAGAAATATCATAAAGGGTCTCTGGATAAATCTCCCAACCTTTATCTACATTCATAACACGACCGGGCATTTCATAATTATCAAAATAAATATCTGGCATCCAATCTTGAAGACTCTTTGGTGAAACACTAGGCCTTTTGACCCGTTCAGGATGATAGAAATTTACTCCTAAAACATCAACTGTATTATCTTTAATTAAATCCAGTTCTTCTGGAGTACTTTCAAAAAGAACTCCTGCATCATCTAAAATTTTTACGAGATCTTTAGGAAAAGTACCTAATACGGCAGGGTCTAAGAAAAGATTATCATCCCACATAGTAGCAAATTTTGCAGCTTTAATATCCTCTGGTTCATTGGTTGCTGGATAAGCTGGTGTCAAATTTAAAATTGTTCCAATTGTAGCATCAGACTCATTTTCATTTTTCCAAGCTCTGAACTTTTTTACAGCTTTAGCAGAGGCCAAATTCAAATTATAAGCTACTTGCACAGCTGCAGGGCCATCAACACGTAATGGATAGTGAAATTTGTATAGATATTCACCATCTAAAATAACTTTAGGTTCATTAAATGTAAACCAATGCTTTACACGGCCACCAAATAATTGGAAACACTTGTTAGCATAATCAGCGAATAAATCAGTAACATGTTTTGATTCCCAACCACTAAATTTTTGATATAACTTAACTGGCAAATCAAAATGGCACAAATTAATATAGGGTTCGATACCATTTTTTATCATACAATCGATTACATTATTATAAAATTCGACACCATCTTCATCTACTTCACCAGTTTCAACGTTTTTTATCAAACGGCTCCACTGAATTGAGGTCCTTAGGGCCTTAATGCCTGCCTTTGCCATCAATGGAATATCAGTTTGATAATCATTATAAAAGTTAGACGCTTCATCTGGACCTACACCATCGTAGAAATCTCCAGGTTTCTTTTCAAACCAATAGTCAAAAACATTTTGATTTGGTTTATGAAAATTACCCTCAGATTGTGGCCCTGAGGTAGCAGCGCCCCAAGCAAAATCATTTGGAAATTTTATCATTTTTGAGAATTCTCCTTTGAATATGTTTGGTAAAAATCAACCGCAGCTCCACGTAAATTAGCTTCATCAGTGTATTTACAATTGACAACTTTAGGTTTAATTGATGCAATTTTAACAATTCTACGAATCTTTTCAATTTCCTTATCTACTTCTGGTAATAAATGTGGATTATTAGAAACAGCACCACCTAGAACAATCAATTCTGGATCAAAACTATATTGTAGATTGTATATTCCTTTAGCAAGTGAATAATACATTACTTGTACTTCTTTTTTAGCACGCGTATTGCCTTGTTGAGCTAAATCAAATACTTCTTTACCACTATAGTTAGTTTGGGGATTTGAATTATTATTGTACCTTTGCGCAACACCAACAGAAGTTGCTAGATTACTCAAAGTATATTTATCATCAACTAAAGTAAATCCAAATTCACCGCCGAATAAATGCGCACCATGCCATATTTTATGATTAATAATTACTGATCCACCAACACCAGTACCAATAATTAGAAACAAAAGACTAGATACATCTTTACCAGCGCCAGAATCTAATTCTGCTAAAGCAGCACAATTAGCGTCATTTTCCATACTTACGGGCAATCCAAAACGACTTACTAATTCTTTTTGAATTTTAAAATTGTGAATATAAGGGAGGGCTGAAGCTCCTTCAATCACACCCTTTTTTTTATTAACAGCACCAGGTGAACTGATTCCGACTCCAGTAATTTGATAATTTTCTTTCATAAAATTAACACGTTTAGTCAGACCTTGATAAAAGCCATCTAAATTATCGGGTGTCTTAATGGGATCAATCTTTTGTAATTGGTCTTTATTTTCCACAGCAAATTTTATTGATGTACCACCAATATCAATCAAACCTAAATTACTCATTTTTTTTGATCTCCATTTCAAATGGTGCTAAAGGTGCACCAAATTCATTAAACAATGTACATTTTGGATAATTTTCAAAAGCATACCGAACTTTTCTAATTTCTTTAGAATTCTGAATAATAATCAGTTTACCGACTATTGTTACTTCCTGTGTCGACCAATGACCATCCTTTAAAATTTCAAATTCCGCTTTACCTCTTTGAACTAATACATTTGCACTGGCAGCAAATAAAATTAATTTATTATTTTGAAATTCATGACGATAAATATAAGGCGTAGAATTATAGTTTTTATTGGACAATATTTCGCCAATTCTAGTTCCAGCTATTCGTTTATGAGCCGGGTGAATATTATGTTTCTCACCAGTATCAGCGATAGAAATCAAATGTACATTATTAATCGTTTGACAAATCTCAAGTTGATATTGCCGTATTACCGCCCAAGAATTCTCTGGTTCATCAAAATAACCTGGCAATTGAATAACATAAAATGGTAATGATTGATCATTAAACAATTTACGCCAGCTCAATATCAATCCTCTCAACATTTTTCCATAAATCTCAGGATTATTCGCGTCATTCTCCCCTTGATACCAAACTAATTGATTAAACGAATAATTCTGTATCTGTTCAATCATTGTATGAAACAATCCATTTGGACGTAAGTATGACGTTGGTGTCATTGGAGGTGGCCAAGGAGTATGTCCAACCTTATTTTTTGCATCACTCAAGGATACTTTAGGATTTTCTTTTTGGAATTTTGCTAAATCAGTATTATGTTTTTTAACGGCAGCATTATACTCGTTAAATTCCTCATCAAAATCAGCTTTTCTCTTACCTGTAATTGCCTCTTCAAAAGGTTTTATGAATTGATTTTTAAGCTCTTGATCAGATTGTAATATTTCTTCAGGAACCCAAGATGAGATAGACGTCCCACCTTTATAGCAATCGATAATACCAATAATTGCATCTGGATCAATTTGATGTAATTTTTTTATTGTCCAAAAACCAATATCTGACATTTCCCAAAGATTATTTTCATTAGCAACTTGCCAGGAAGACTTTTTTAAATCTTTTGGCAAAGTTAAAATTTTATCTTGGTACTCTAGCTGGGGGACATTATAAAAGTAAACATTTTTTAAATTTAAATTTTCAATTTGTTTTTGATATTCAATATCATCTCGAAATTTAAATTCAATGTTTGATTGACCAGTTAAAAGAATAACTTTTCCTGTTCGAACACTCTTCAAAGTGATGCTTTCATCTAAATTATTAATTGTTATTTCTGTTGTCAGGTGATCTCTCAAAGGATCAATCTTAATAATCCATTTTCCATCGGAATCTGATTTAGTATCAAAAATCTTATCCTGAGCTCTTACTTCAACTTTTGAATCACGAATTGCATGACCACTGATCTTGAAAATCTTATTTTCTGGAACAACCATTCCATCAGTATAAATGTCATCTAACTTCAAAACACTATTCATTGATTTGCTCCTTAGTTTTTAACTGAGCAATTTCTTCGTGTAAATTGATAACTTTTTGTGCAACTGTCATCATAATATCAGCTGACATAAAGTGATCTTGAGAATGAATTAGCATCAATGACTTTTCAATCTTTTCACCATTCATTTCAGCAGTCATCCACTTTGTTTGGATGTTATGTGCCTTATGCAAAGTTTTTTGATCATCGGTCAAAGTTGCTTTAGCTTTTTCAATCTCACCGTTTTCAGCTTGACTCATTGCGTTAATACACATTGATTTAGCCGTTCCAGCAACTGAGATTAAATCCATTGCACGTTTTAATTGTTTTTCATCCAAATTCTACATCTCCTATGCTTGACTAGTCTTTAATTCTTTTTCGGATTCTTTATGTGCTTCATCTAAAGCAGCATCTTTTGCAACATCTGGATTCAATTTATTGTCCATCTTAACAAATGGGTAATAGATTGCTGTAGTTGCAACAACAATCACGGCCTGAACAATTAATCCAGCAATTGAACCTGTGTAAAGCATACCTGAAAGTAATGTCGGTACAGTCCAAGGAACATTATTAACAATTGGTCCAATAAATCCAATCTTATTAAAGAACAAACCAATATAGAATGCTAATGGTTGAGCAACCAACCATGGAATAAAGTATAAGGGATTCAAAATAATTGGAAGGCCGAAAGTAACAGGCTCTGAAATATTAAAGATAGCAGGCATCAGTGAAATTTTAGAAACTTTCTTAGCAGCAGCTCTTTTTGAAAATAAAATCAGAGCTAGAACTGGTGAAACAGAACATGAACCAGCAGCGACTGTTGAAAAGTTCATGAAAAGTGTTGAATAAATATGATGTGCTTGACCTAACATATTTTGAGTATCATTGATATTCCATGTCAATCCAAAGATTGGTCCCCAAATTGATGTTGGATGAATACCAAACCATTGAAGTAAACTCCAAGTAGTCTGTGAAACAAAGGCGAATAATCCAGTACCAGAAATCGCCATAGCAGGTTTTTGCAAAGCTGTTAACAATAGTTCTGGCATTGTCTCACCAGTAAAGCTTGTACTTAAACCAGTTAAAATAATGAAAACAGCCATAGTAATAACGCCAGGAATCAATGATTCAAAGCTTCTACCAACAGCTGGTGGAACTGAATCTGGCATTTTAATAGTAATGTGCTTTTCAAGAATCTTATTGTAAATCCAAACTGCAAAACCACTAATTAGCAATGCAGCAAAAACACCTTTAGTACCAAAGAATGTTGTATCCATGTAATTTAAAACATTAATTGCCTTTTTAGATCCAGTTGGTGTGTATTGGAACTTCCATGGCATACAAATGAAAAAAGCTCCAAGAGCATATAGTACAGAAGTCATGTGCTCTTTACTCTTTGGGAAATATTTGCGTGAAAATGTATTTGAAAAAATTACGACTAATAGTACTGCAAAGGTATTCAATGAACCATTTGAAATTAGTCCAATCAAATTACCAACGGTAGTCAAACCATTGAACAAACCTGAGGCACTCCATGCAGACCAAGAACCACTAATCAAAAGTCCTAATCTCAGACCTTGCTTACCAAAAACCAACCCATTGGTTGGATCAACGAAAACATTTTGAATCATTATCGCAAACCCAGCAATCATTGAAGTGGCAGCAACAATAATAAATGAATCACGGAGCGTTAGTAAAAGTTTGTTAGCAGCAATTTTACCAGCTATCCTAGTAAAATTTGTTTGAAAGTTTTCTTTCCAACTTCCTTTTTTACCCATTTTAGCCAATCCCCTTTTCTTTTAAGACATCTACAATAGTTTGTCCATCCATACTACCGAATTGTTGCATTGTTAGTAGAATAACTGTCGTATTTGGATGAGCTTTTTTAGTTTGATCAAATGCCCAACCAATTTGAGGAGCAAGTAAAATTACATCGACATCATCTCCGACTTCGTCTACCATACCGAAATCATAAGCATCAACTTTTACATCCTTACCTTCAGCATCATAAACTTTTTGCATTTTGGAACCAATTAAACTAGTAGAGAAACCTCCGCTACAAAAAATGGCAACCTTTAACTTTTCCATAAATGAAACCCCCTTTATTTGTTAACGCTTTCAGTATAATTTCATGAGGTGAGCAAGTCAATACCTTTTATAAATTTGTTATAACCAATTTACAAAATTTACGTATCTTGGTGTCTTTGCCTTTTGAATCATATATAATCTATTTAAATTGCTTCATGTAATGAAAATTGCGACGAACGAATGTACGTATAAGTATACTCAAAAATCTGACCATTATCTAAAAAAGAACGCTGACCAACAGTCAGTAATGGTTCAGGTTGTGGCAAATCCAATAATCTACTTGTTTCATCGTTTGACATCTCTGATGAAATAGTCCTTATTGCACTATCCACTACCAAATCCAATTCATCTTCAACAAAGTCATAAATTGAACCCATTAGTGATTTCATTTGAATACCTTGTATTACTTTGACTGGCATGAAAATATTTTGTAAAGCAATGATTTTTTCTCTGTCCATAATCAAGCGCTCCACTTCATATGTTAAATCAAATTGATTAATTTTCATTTGATTCATTACTGTTTTACCAGGCTTGCTCACACCAAAATTAATTAATTTCACTTGATATTTATTAAAATCAAAAATCTCCAATGATTGTTTCTTTGAAATATCTTTCCCTTGTTGATTATCTTTCACAAAGGTTCCTGAACCTTGAATTCGATAAATCAATCCCTCATTTACTAAGATATCCAATGCTTTTCTTACAGTAATTCGACTAACATTTAAAGATTTAGCAATTGCTGTCTCTTGTGGCAATTGATCATTAATCTCATATTCTTTTTCTAAAATCTTCTGCCGTAAACGATTCGCCACAATCACATATTTGGGCGTCACTTTCATGTATTTGCCTCCGATAAATCTCACTATGCATATTTGTTATAACAAATATTTACTTGCATTACAAACATTATACGCTCCTTAGGTTTGTCTAACAATCGTCTATACCAATAAATTATTTTTTTTAAATAAACTTTTATGCTTTCTAAAATATTAGAAACAATATGAACGCTCGTTCAACTATTTTTGATAATAAAAAAAATCATACCCTTTAAGGATATGATTTTTAGGCTGTACGATAAATAAAGTTGATAGGTATTTTGCCATCAACTTTATTTTTGTATACCATTTATTAGTAATAACCATTTAAGAACACCAAAAAAGGACACCATTCATGCCCTTTAGATGTTCGACCC
>NZ_VDFP01000069.1 GCF_009600985.1 Companilactobacillus halodurans | reverse complement strand
GAGATTACATCCTAAATTTCTTACCCTTGAAAGCGGCAGCAAACTAAAAACAAAAAACTTCTGCTTTAATAACCTCTGAAAATAATGCTATAATTTTCTAAATAATAGGAGGGGCAATATGGATCTTGATACAAAAAATCAGAGCGATTCTTTTCTGAAAAATCTGCTCTTAGGGTTTCAACATTTATTAGCCATGTATTCTGGTGATATCTTAATTCCAATTTTGATTGGAGCATCACTTGGATTCAGTGCTAAAGAAATGACTTACTTAATCTCAGTAGATATTTTTATGTGTGGGGTAGCTACACTCCTACAGATTAAGCGAACACCCCTGACTGGGATAGGTTTGCCAGTTGTTTTAGGATCAGCCGTCGAATATGTAACGCCGTTACAAAATATAGGGCATCATTTTGGGATTGCTTATATGTATGGTGCTATTATCGTAGCGGGTATCTTTATTATGTTAATTTCAAAGATATTTGCTAAATTAAAGCGATTCTTTCCACCAGTTGTTACTGGTTCATTAATTACATTGATTGGCTTTACTTTGATACCAGTCGCATTTCAAAATATCGGTGGTGGCAATGTTGCTGCTAAAGGTTTTGGTAGTCCGACTAATTTAATTTTAGGCTTTGCTACGGCATTAATAATTGTTGTCGTAAGTATTTGGGGCCGTGGATTTATTCAACAGATTGCTGTCTTGATCGGTATCGTCGCTGGATACTTATTAGGTATTGGTATGGGACAAATCGGTTTCAGTAGCGTTAGCTCAGCTCACTGGTTCCAAATTCCTCAACCATTTTACTTTGCGACACCAAAATTTGAATGGTCATCAATTTTGGTTATGTTATTAGCTGCTTTGACTTGTATGATTGAATCAACCGGTGTTTATTATGCATTAGCCGAACTTACTAAACGTGATCTAGATGAGAATGATTTACAAAGAGGTTATGCATCTGAAGGATTGGCTGCCATTTTAGGCGGTATCTTCAATACATTCCCATATTCAACTTTCTCACAAAATGTTGCCGTTGTTCAATTGTCAGGAATTAAGAAAAATAAACCAGTTTATTTCTCAGCGTTTCTTTTGATTATCTTAGGATTGATTCCTAAGGTTGGAGCAATTGCTGAATTGATCCCTAATGCAGTTTTAGGTGGTGCCATGTTGATTATGTTCGGTACTGTCGGAATTGAAGGAATTAAGATGTTATCTAAAGTAGAAATGAATAATAATAATATTATGATTATGGCAGTTTCTATCAGTTTGGGATTAGGTGTGACAGTTCAACCAACTCTCTTGCACTTCTTGCCTTCTACTTTACAAACTATTTTAAATAATGGATTAGTAGTTGGAAGTTTCTCAGCAATCATTTTGAATTTACTATTAAATTCTAATAAAAAGACTGCCTAGAAACTTTCAAACCCTGGTCATATTTTCATCACATTTGGTACGTATACTTATCGATAAATTAGATAAGCATACGTATTTTTTTAGATAAAGGAGTGAAAAATATGACTGACTATAAATATATAAGTGTTGTTATCAATAAGTTTGATCTACCATTTGAAATCAAACTAGCAACACCTGATTCTGAAAGAATTGATCAATTAAAAGTGGATAAAACAGTAGCCGCAATTTCTGAAAATCTTAAGGAGTATGATGATATTTTTTCGTTAGAAAATAATGATTCAACTTTAGCCAGGTTTCAAGATGGAGAAGAAGCCGTTTTGATGCAGTCTAAAGATTTTGAAGAAGTATACGAGCAAACTATCACAGCAGAACAGATGACCCATCACTATTTCAGTTCTTACTTTAATGGCAAATATGATCCGATTGGTTTATTGAATGGTTGGATGATCGACAAGATATTTAATCGTTATCTTTTATCATTATTAAATGATGATGGAATTGATGGAGTTTCGTTAAGATCTGGTGATGATGTCCGTTTAGCTAGTCGTCCTAATATTGACTTCAGATGGCGTATTGCAGTTAAAGATCCCAAGAATTTAGATATCCTTTTAGCAACTTACTTTTTGAAGAATGGAGCTATCTCAACTTCTAATAAAATGCGAAGCTTGCGTAAAGAAAAGAGCGATATAGAGCAGGTGACAGTTGTTAGCAATAATGCATTGGATGCTAATATTTGGTCCTCAGCCGGTATTTCTGCAGGCACCAATAAATTTCCAGAATTCATTTCAAAATACCATTTGACGGGAATGATCGTTGATAAAAATTTAGGTATGGAGAACTTTCGTGACGGATTTTCAGATCGAATAGCAGTAAAAAAATGAGATACATAACATCGTTATGTATCTCATTTTTTTGTCAAAATTTCTAATTTTAGTC
>NZ_VDFP01000068.1 GCF_009600985.1 Companilactobacillus halodurans | reverse complement strand
CCCCCGTGACAACTTCCAAATCTGGCTTGTTTTCTTGTAACTGTTCCAATTCCTGTGATAAAGCTCTTAATTTCAACAACTGGTGATACAACAAATACATACAATAAGTTGTCAACGGCGAAACTGTCAGCAAAGCAATATCTGACCAAAAAAACATTGCCCGCGTGTATGGCAAAAGTAACATTAATCCACCAGCACACATTGCAACAAACGAGATGACACTATTCAAAATCAAATATGTTGACCGACCAAGAAATATTGCAAAAATAAAAACCAATGATATTATTAAAAAATTAATCCATGATCCACTTACAACACTCAAATACAATAAAGTATTTTGGTAGATCAGAATTAAAACCATACCTATAAAAATGACGTTATCAATCGATCGTATCCTCATCTATTTCTCCCAACAAAGTTTCAAAAACTGCATTTCCTCATTAATACACCTAACAGTCGAAATCGTTCATTAGATTATCATAACTCTTTTGAAAAAGATTAATCGGCGAATTTTATAATCAAGTTAGCCACTTTAGAAAAATGACAAAATAAAAACACCAAGACGTAAAAATCAGGTATCATTGGAGTTCTCACACAAACAATGAAAGAGGTTTTTCGTCTTGGTGCTAGAACAGAATATCATAAATCGTCCTAAAGGACATCATTTAACTGAAATTGAACGTGGAAAGATTGCTTCCTTTCATTCAATTGGCTACTCGAATCGCCAGATAGCTAAAGCTATCGGCGTTTCACCTCAGACTATTAATAATGAAATTAACAGAGGTACTGTTGAGCAGATCAAGAAAGTTAATGGTAAAGTTCAACACTTGAATTGCTACTTTCCTGACACTGCACATCAAAAGTATGTAAAGAACCGTAAGCTTTGCCATCGTCCTTCTAAATTCGACCAAGTCACAGCCTTTTTAGGCTTCTTTGTAAGCCAGTTCATAGATAATGGATGGTCACCTGATACGGCCGTTGGACGAGCTAAGAACGAAGAATTATTCTTAGTAGATGAAATGGTTTGTACTACTACACTTTACAAATATATTGATGAACAACGACTTGAAATCCGGAATATTGATCTGGTAGAAAAGTCAACTAGACCGACTAAGCAACATACTTCAAAAAAGCATAAGCGTCTACTTGGTCGTAGTATTGAGAAACGCCCTAAAAGTGTTGATAGCAGAGAATCCTTTGGGGACTTTGAGATAGACACGATTGTGGGCAAAAGAAATGGCCATGAGAGTGTCGTCTTAACGCTCATAGAGCGTAAGACACGCTTTGAAATAATGAGACTTATTGACGGTAGAGATGCCGACTCTGTAGATTATGCTATGAAAGAGATCATAAAGAACTATGGTGATCTTATCAATTCAATCACTGCAGACAATGGCCCTGAGTTCTCTAATCTATCATCTGATATGGCTGGCGTTGCGGATGTTTACTTCACACACCCATATACATCTTGTGAACGTGGAACAAATGAAGTACATAATCGAATGATACGTCGTGACTTGCCCAAAGGGCTGTCACTGGATACAGTCAGCCCAAAAGTAATAAGAGACATAGAATTTAAGCTCAACAATATGCCTAGAAAGTTATTGAACTATAAAACGCCACAAGAACTCTTTGCTAGTTCCTGTGGCGCTTAAAGACATATTTATAAACTTCAAATACTGATATCACTTGGATTCAATTTATTTTGTCCAAGTGGCTAACTTGTTATTGAAATTTTCGAGAAAAATCCGACACTACCGACGATAAAAGAAAATGCTGTCAGTTTCGCTCTTTTTAGAACTGACAGCATATATATCCAAATGATAATGCCGAATAGCAAAATACTATTCATGTAGCGACTTCCTTAATTCGTTTATCTTGGGCATTTTAATAACTGCAAATAATGCAATTGCAAAGCCACTAATAGCTAAGACAACTGGACCAGTACTTCCACCCATTACGTGTAAAGTTTGATCTCCTAGATTTCTGTTTGTCATAGTTATTTCTTGAGATGTCGTCCCGGTGATACCTAGTTCGGATAATGGAAGTTTAAATTCCATTTCTTCGGTATATCCTTGTCCAACACCCTTATCAACATTGATTGGAATTCTATTTAGATAGACATCCGCTTTGGTAGTAACTTTATTAACCTTACCGTAACCAGCTTTATCATGCTCCCAGATTTGTAAGTTAACTTTTCTTGGTTGATTTACTTGTAAGTTATACGGATTTTGAACAGTTAAAGAGAATTGCTTATCTCCAACAGTCAACTCATAACCTGAAGGTTGGATAGTAGAATATCCATAACCATGCTCTGGTGACATATTTAAATAGAAATAAATATTATTTTGATCAGCTAATAAAGATTCGTGTTT
>NZ_VDFP01000067.1 GCF_009600985.1 Companilactobacillus halodurans | reverse complement strand
TTATAATCAACATATGCATGTCTTGTTGTGTGTTGAAAGTAAGTATTTTAGAGGTTCTGAAAATTATATTTCGCAAAATGATTGGATTGATTTATGGCAAAAAGCATTACAAGTTAATTATCGACCCGTAGCAAATATCAAAGCGATCAAACCAAATCAAAAAGGCGATAAAGATATTCAAGCAGCAATCAAAGAGACTTCAAAATACTCGGTTAAGTCATCTGATTTTTTAACTGATGATGACGAAAAAAATCAAGAAATCGTAAATGATTTAGAAAAAGGTTTATACCGAAAACGTATGTTGAGTTATGGTGGTTTGCTTAAACAAAAACATAAAATTTTAAATTTAGACGATGCTGAAGATGGCAATTTGATTAATACAAGTGACGAAGATAAAACAACAGACGAAGAAGAAAAAGCACATTCAATTACGGCAATTTGGAATTTTGAAAAACAAAATTATTACTTAAAAGATTTGAAACGTTAGCTTAAAAGCTAGCGTTTTTTTATGTATTTTTGCCCCTGCGGGAACTATAGTGTTCAACCAGCATGGTTGCCCAGTTTTTATGCAAAAAATAATTTTGTGCATAAAAACTGGGCAGTGTTTATTTTTTTCTGCCCAGTTTGCTAAATTTTTAATTTGCATATAACTGGGCAGTGTCTAAAAAATTAGTCACTGGTTTTGCTCAAATTTTTGTTTGTGAAATTAGCATATATTTATTTGGCTCATATTTGCGTTTTAAGAGCTTATATACGTTTTTAGGTATAAAACTATATGATTTACCCCTGAATCTTTAAAATGCCCCCTTAAAATTCAAATAAAGGCATATAAAAATAAAAAGCCAACCCAGATAAAATGGATTGGCTTTTTATTTGCTTTTGCGAAGTAGATTATAAAAAACTACTTTTAATAAGCACCCTAAATGTGATGTCTATATTATAACAAGAACACGCATTTATGCCGAGAAAATCTATTTGTCGATGAGAGCCCTTAATTAGACTTAAAGCGCCAGCGGTCAATAGCGTCAGCTATTAAATCGACCGATGGACAGCTTTAGGATTATTAAGGAGCGCAGAATCGTCGACAAATAGAGGAATTGGAATAAAGCATTTTAGATTTAAAACTTTAAGAAATAGTTCGGGATTTCTCTTTTTATAATTCTATATTCTAATTGGATTATTCCTTTTTCTGCATCTTCATATTTCTTTATTAATTTATATAATAATGCTCTTTGTTTTTTAATTTTTTTTCTAATATTTTTTCTTTTTCCAATATTTTCTTTTCGTTCTAGTTCACAATTTAAAAACTCATTAAATTCACTGATTATATCAGTCATACGGTTTGAAGCTCTTTTGTATTGATCTTCATTTTGGTATGTATTATTTGCTTTTTTAATAATTCGTTTATGAAATGATTTACTTTTTTGATTTAAATATTCTTTATATCGTTTATGGTCAAAATAAATTTTAATAAAAGGATATATTATTGTGAATATACCAGCTAATCCAGCTATTATTGTTGCTATTGCTAAAATGTTTTCCAAAGATTATCACCGCGTTTTTTTTTTTTTTGAAACGAGTTGAAAACGAGTTTCTTCTTGTCTTGATACTATATAGAAATAACGTTCTTTTTCAAAATATCGTTTTAACGTTGATTTGACAGTGTTTTCAATAGTTTTTAGTGTATAAAATAAAATTTGACATAAAAAAACTCCAGTAATAAGATTGAAGCATCCACTCATCAACTTAATACTGGAGGTCTTTATATATGCAAGATAATCATACAAAATATATAGACGAAAATCAAGATAATGAAACATTAAAAGATATTACGAAAAGTGGGAAACAACGCCCATGGAGAGAAAAGAAAATTGATAATGTAAGTTATGCAGATATACTGGAAATCTTAAAAATTAAAAAGGCTTTTAACGTAAAACAATGTGGTAACGTCTTAGAATTCAAGCCAACTGATGAAGGTTATTTGAAGTTACATAAGACATGGTTTTGTAAGTCAAAATTATGCCCAGTTTGTAATTGGAGGCGTGCTATGAAAAATAGTTATCAAGCTCAAAAAGTGATTGAAGAAGTAGTAAAAGAAAAGCCTAAAGCTCGGTGGTTATTTCTTACTCTATCAACACGAAATGCGATAGATGGGGATACTTTAGAACGAAGTTTAAAACATTTAACTGAATCTTTTAGAAGATTATTTAAATATAAAAAAGTTAGTAAGAATTTAATTGGTTTTATGCGTTCAACAGAAGTTACAGTTAATAAAAATGATGGTAGTTATAATCAACATATGCATGTCTTGTTGTGTGTTGAAAGTAAGTATTTTAGAGGTTCTGAAAATTATATTTCGCAAAATGATTGGATTGATTTATGGCAAAAAGCATTACAAGTTAATTATCGACCC
>NZ_VDFP01000066.1 GCF_009600985.1 Companilactobacillus halodurans | reverse complement strand
ACGCCAATGTAAAGGAAGAAACCAGAAAACGTGTTTTGGAAGTAATTGATCGCTTAAATTATCGTCCTAATGCGGTTGCACGTGGATTGGCAAGTAAGAAGAGTACAACTATTGGTGTAATCTTACCAGATATTACTAATTTGTATTTTGCATCATTGGCAAAGGGTATTGACGATGTTGCCTCAATGTACAAGTACAATATTATCTTAACTAGTTTACAAGAATCAGTTGGCGATGAAGAACAAATCTTGAATAATTTGTTATCAAAGCAAGTTGATGGTTTGATTTACATGGGTAAGCAATTATCTAAGAAATTAAAACGTATCTTAGCAAACTCAAAAACACCAATCGTTTTGGCCGGTTCGGTTGATAAGAATAATGAAAGTGCCAGTGTAAATATTGATTTTACTGATGCTGTTGCTAGTGTTGTTGGTCAATTAACACAAAATGGACATAAGAAGATTGCCTTTGTAGGTGGCAGTTTGGAAAATCCAATTGACGGTAAATTTAGATTAGATGGATACAAGAAGGCTTTGAAAAAAGCTCACTTGAACTTTTCATCTAACTTAGTTTTTGAAGCTGAATATTCTGTTCGTGCCGGCGAAGCTATCTGGGATGCAGTTCACAGTAGTGGTGCTACAGCCGCTTATGTAACTGATGACTTATTAGCTTCAGGAATTTTAAATTCCGCAGTTAAAGCTGGAGTGAAGATTCCCGATGAATTCGAAATGGTTACAAGTAATGATACAATTCTTTGTGAAGTAACTCGTCCTAAGATGAGTTCGATCGAAGAACCATTGTACGATATCGGTGCTGTTGCTATGCGTCTTTTGACAAAGATGATGAATCAAGAACAAATTGATGACAATACAATTAAGTTGCCATACAGCATTGTAAAACGTGGTTCAACTAAATAATTAGCAAGAGTATGACAAAGATGTTCAACGTTTGAGCGTCTATAATAAAGAAGACTCGTAATCAAAAACTGGGTTCTTTCTTAATTTTGGTTATAGAATAGAAAATAAAAAAGGCTAGGTATCTCTTCTGGGTATAAATCCAGAAAAATATCTAGCCTTTTGCTTATGTTCCATTTTAAATTGAATATTTGCGCAAGGCTTTTTTAAAATCACCCTGTACTAAAACGCTGATTTGATCAACGATGTTGCGAGGATCTTCTTTCATATCGTTACGAACCCATTCAAAAATGATGGAAATGAAGGCCAAACTGTAAAAATGTGCAATGAAGTTTTTATGACTTTGATCGACATTGAGACCGTTAGCTTGCTCCTCGACAATTTGGATAATGTATTTGTAAATAACTTCGTAAATATACTTGTGCATAACATCTCGATAAACAGAGAGGTAGACGTTTTTAGCTAATTTTTGATTGTTTTGAATCAATATCATAATTTGATAGAAAGCTTCTTGCCAATTATCATAGTCGGCATTTTTCAAAACATCGTCAGCTACTTGGCTAGAGGAATATTCAACGAGGGCGTAAATATCTGAAAAATGATTGTAGAAAGTTTGACGCGTTAGGTGACATTCACTGACGACATCTTTGATAGTGATTTTATCGATGTTTTTGTGATGTAATACCGCGCATAAAGATTCCTTCAAGATATTTTTTGTATCATTTGTCATAAAGATGAATTCCCCTTCAAAAAATAATCAATGTTTTATATTATAGCATGTGTTTTGTTAGTTAAATCTGGTGTCTCCAAGAGTAAGAGAAAATATATTTTAGTTATTATGGGTGGTTTAGTTAAAGACAAAAACGAACACATGTTTTACAATATTATTTAGTAATTTATGGAGGTAATTTATGACGACTAAAATTGGGATTCGCCAGTTGGTAGAGTTTGTTTTGCGTAGCGGTGATTTAAATGAAACAAAGAATAGTCAAAATACAGCTCTAAATGGTGCTCGAATCCATCGTCGTCTGCAAAAGTCTCGTTCTAAAGATAAGGATTATGAAAGTGAAGTATATCTAAAGACGAATGTAACTATGAATGATACGGAATATGTTATTTCAGGTCGTGCTGATGGAATAACTTCAATTTCCGATAAAATAATTATTGAAGAAATAAAAACTTCTGATCAACCATTTGATGAACTTAGTGATAATACTTTGGAATTGTACTGGGGTCAGGTAAAGGTTTATGGGTATATTATTTTAAAGGAACATCCAGAATTAAAACATGTAACGTTACAGTTAACTTATTTTCAAGTTAGTAATGAAGAAGTAACTACTGAAGAGAAAGTGTTAGGTCGAAATGAACTGACTGATTTTTTTCAGCAGTTGATTGATGAATATGAGTATTGGTTAGTTTTAAGGGCTAATTTACGTAAGACACGAAATGATTCCATAAAAAAACTCGATTTTCCTTTTCCAAAATTTCGGACAGGGCAGCATGAGTTGGCAGCTGCTGTCTATAAGACAATCGTCTATCAGAAACGATTATTTGTCGAAGCCCCAACTGGAACTGGTAAGACTATTTCAACCTTATTTCCAGCTATAAAAGCAATGGGTGAAGAAAAAGTTCA
>NZ_VDFP01000065.1 GCF_009600985.1 Companilactobacillus halodurans | reverse complement strand
AATGGTTATCATATGTCCGATTATTACAGGGATAATATCGAATTATCTCTACGATAAATTCAAATGATAAAAAGAAAACCCCCCACAAAGCTTTGGATGGCTGTGGGGGTTTTTGATGTACAAAAACATCATACTTTTCGTTACTTAAATAATAACATGATAGTTTCTAAAGGTAAAATGAGTTTAATTAATAAATGCAGTTAGTAGTTTATGGATTAATGATTTATATTTTCGTTAAATTGATTTCATTTTGTTTCTTTATTTTTTATAAAAAAATTAATTGTTTCAATCTGTTAACTAATTCTACATTTTCTAAATTAGGAGTAAAAGTAGCAATTGTTACAGAAAAATTTTTATCTATATTTATAACTTTTCCATTATTAAATGAAGTAGGAGTTAAAGCTATTACTTCTTTAACAACGTGATAATCAGGATTTTGAGAACTCACTATCATATTTTTATAAATGTTTAATTGTTCTACAACTTTATATTGTTTCCATATCTTATCAGCAGGACTATACTTAGCATCTAGTATGATTGTTTTTACATATGAATTTTCATTATATATATCTAGTCTTAAATCTGGTTTATTTCTTTTATGTCTAATCCAATAATTTTCTTTTTTATTAACCTTCTTACAAATAGGTTTATTAAATATCAAGTCTAATTTTACTTTGCCTTTCTCAAAAATTACGTTAGTCCCGTCAGGAATCCTGGGAATAACTGTTTTTTTATTATTAGAATTAAATATCCAGCCTTTATTTACTTCAAAACCGATATTTTGTAATGTTTTTATTAATTCAATAAAAGACCAATATTCATATAATGTATCAGACGATTTCCATTTAAAACTATAAAGATTTTGTATGTTATCTTCTATTTTACTATTCAAGTATCTATTAATTGTAAAAATATCTCTATAACCTGGGTATTTCATAATTTTATTAGTAACATAAACATACTTCTCTCTTCGTTCTTTTCTTCTATTGTAATATTTATTTATTAAACTAAATAAAATTTTAAGGTCTGTTTTTATTTTATTTAAATTTTTTATTTCGCTTTCTCTTTTCTGTAATAAAAGAGGATTATTCTTATAGTATTTTAATTCACGAATTATCTGTGTTATATCTACAATTGATAATTCGCATTGGTTTATTGAACCTTTTAAAATTTGAAGATAATTATTTAAAGATTGCAAAACATATTGATTTTCATTGTTTTGTAAAGATATCATTATATTTTTAGCATATACTTTAGAATTTTGTATAGATAAATTTTTTAAGTCAATATTATTTTTATTATTTAAAGTTTGAGCTTTACTATCTATTTTTAATGACTTATTAGTTTTCGTTTTATGATAATTATTTTTAAAACTCGTTATAGGACTATTGTAAATAGCTTCTAAAGCGTGTGTTAGTATATATTTTTTTTGCAAAAGAAATATTCCTTTATCTAAGGTTGTAGCTATAATGTCAGATTTCGAATTAGAAATAGCAGATTGATTTCTTAAAAAATCTCTAGCTAATCCTAAAGAGTGATCTTCAATTTGGTTTACCATATCTTTATGAACATTAATTGTCATATTTTGAGGTGTTATTTGAAATTGGGCATAGTAAATGTCATTTTCATATTTAATATAATATTGATAATATCCAGGGATTAGCGGTATACCAGTAATATTATGCTTGTGTGTGTGAATTGTAGCAATATTATCTATTTCCATGTAACTATTTTGTAATTCATCAAATTTTATTGTATTATTTTCTTCACTTAAAAATTCAAAATAATTCATATAAAGTTGAGCGTGTATATTTCTGCTCACTTTTTTTCTGAAGGATACTTTTATATATTGATATTCAGTAAAAACAGGGATTTTTTGGTTATCAGAGTAAATATCAGAAGAAAAAGTTTCTACTAAAACTGATTTATCTTCATCTTTTTCTTCTTTGTTATTCAACACGATAAATTCGACTTCAAATGGTAAGTTAGTATGTATATCCATAAATATCTAACTCTTTCTTTTTTTTATTTAAAATTTTATTGGTTATTTTGAATTGATTCTTGGATAAAATTTTAAAAATACCATTTTCTTCATCAAAGATTTTTTCTAATTCTTCAGAATTTCCTCTGATTTTTGGTATTACTTTTTGAGCAATTTGTAAATCAAAAGCCTCTTCTCTAATTAATTCTTGATTTTTAGGTAAATTAGCTAAATATGAATTTATATGATTTAATGTCCTAAAACCTATAGTAATAGTAAATGTAGAATTAAAAAGGTCACTCAATTTTTTTATAATTTCTATTTCTTTATCATTAATTACGCTTTCCCCAAGCCAATCTCCCCATTCATTTTGCGTACTTCTAGTGTTTGTTTCTTATTTATTTTCTTGTTTCAGTTCATTTTTATATATACTATTAGATATTGATTCAGACCATAATTCGATATAATTTTCTGGAGTCGCTAATTCGATTAAATTACAACGATCAAGCACTTTATCAGGGATAGGGTTTGAAGATTCATCTTCATTAATTGTACCTACAAAAAACACATTATCTCT
>NZ_VDFP01000064.1 GCF_009600985.1 Companilactobacillus halodurans | reverse complement strand
GTCGTGGCCGTTGCTGTCATAGGCTGAGATGTTGTAGTTGTTTTTGCAGGCGTAGACGTTGTTGAAGTGGAAGTACTGGTGGGAGACGTCGTCGCGGTAGTCGTACTTGTAGTCGTTGCAGCTTTTGCTTCTTGAGTTGAAGTAGCAGTAAGTAGCATCGCAGAAAATAATGAAATACCTAAATAAACACATTTTTTGTTCAATAACATAATATTAATCCTTCTTTTTTTAGATTTCGCCGTTATCTTAAGTTCGAATCGGACAAAATTAAAATTCTAACGCTAGACAAGTTGGACGGTAAAAAAATACCAAAGAATTAATAGTTATATTTGGCTTTATGTTAATAATTTTGTAAGCTAATTATTGAAAGATAAATATGCTGTGGAAGTGGTAGTAGTCCGCCTCCAGGAGCCAGAAAATTAGGTCGCTGTGGGGACCGATTGGAGCCAAAATGCGGTCTCCAATCTCGATTTTGAACTTCGCAAAATACGCGAATTTCAAAAATCGTCCCGTGGTGTAAGGGATAAATCCCTAACGCCACCTGCACAGCGACCTGATTTCCTGACTCCTTCCGGCTAATTTATTTTGTTTGGAATAAATCGTGAGTAAATTGGTCGTTACATTGTAGATTTGACTACTTTTGCTTCAGTAATGACTGGAGTATCAAGGATTAAGGTGCATTTTGAAACTTTTTATAAACTGATTACTAGATTAACGCATGATGCTAGTTGATTTTTGACTATGGGTTTAAAATGATTTTTAAAATCCAAATGTACCCCCATATCCTATAACTTTAGCCGTCAGTAACATAGTAATACTGAAAATTGTTCACTATTGTTTTAAAAGCAAATAACAAACTAGCCGGAAAGAGCAAGAAATTTTGGTCGCTGTGCAGGTGGCGTTAACACTTTAGTGTTTACACCACGGGACGACTTTTGAAACTCGCGATTTGTGCGAGGTTCAAAAGCGAGCCGAAAGACCTTGGCTTTCGGCGGTCCCCATAGCGACCAAAATTTCTTGCTCTTGGAGGCGGCATATTTAACTAGCACAACACGATAACATCTATATTAACCCATTTTTATCAATGCACGACTGATAATTCAAAAAACAGTATCCAATTCTCTTATGACTCTGAAGAGAACTACTTGTTTATTATACTTTTAGAATAATCATTACCAGCTGTTAGATCGTATTGGACGAGCTTGTAATCATCAATAAGTTTCTTTTGTTTAGCGGTTAAATTCTTTTCGTCTACTTCCTTACTATTTTTATCAACATATAAAGAATTAGTGTTATCAGAAATACTTTTAGCCATTGCTGGCACTTCTTCTTGAATCCTAGTCAAAAGAGCGTAATATGGCGTAACTTTTTGATTCATTTGCTTCAAGGCCAACGGAATAAACCCATTTGGATCAGTTACTTGTGTCGCGTCATCAAGTTTAGTTGTGCCATAGTTATGTTCACGAGCATATTTATTACTGTAAATGAAGTAATCTGTCTCATGTTCTGGCACGTTGTAAGTGTACATATCGTTATTATCATAAATTCCGGGCAAATGATCACCATACCAAACGACTGTAATTGGTTTATCAATTGCATCCAGCTTATTCAGAAAATCCTTTGTCGCTACATCAGTAATACTCATACCTTTAGCATAGTTATTGACTTGGTCACGATTTTTATCCGTTACACCAGCACCAGTATTTTTAAATTCATTATTGGAGTACTCATTAACATAAGGCATGTGGTTTTGCATCGTTATCAAATTGATAAATTGCCCACCACTAGTTTGATTGATTTGCCATAGAGCATCGTTATAGGCTGAGTCATCACTGACATATTCCATCCCCGGCAAAGTATTTTTATACTTCAGTGCTAATTTTCCACTAGTATCAATATTTCTAAATGTTTGTATTCCAAAATTTTGATAAACAGAATTACGATTATAAAAATTCCCATGATAAGGGTGAATAGCGGCAGATGTTTGAAAATTATTAGCAATATTGATTGGGTTTTCCTGCTTATTCACAACCTGTGTATATGGTGACTGCAATGTATCTGAAAACTGATTCATTGCCAAGCCCGTTAACGTCATATACTCCATATTAGCCGTTCCACCGCCATAGCCAGAACTCATCATCAAACCAGACGTAGTTGTATCTTTGATAGCCCTAATATTAGGCATCGGATCTTGATTCATTTTAATATTGGGAACCCGTGTTGGATCAGAAAAACTTTCACTTAAAACAAAAATCAATGTTTGCTTACTCAAATCGCTATTGTCACGGTTCCGATTGATTTTTTTAGCTTCCTGTTGATATTTGCTAACAATCGACAACATTTTTTCCTTACTGTAACCAGCAGGTTTATCCATAATATCAACATACATATTGCCCAAAAATGTCAGCATTGGGCCATTGCTATTAGCCGATCGATTAATATTGGAATCTAAATTAGTATATCCTGAAGCGGCTAAAATTTTATACGTCATAGAATTAGTGTCACTCGCCGTATAAAAAATACCGATACTAAAAGCCGTCAAGGCGACAAAAATCAATCTAGGTATCGTTTTAAAACGCAACATAAATTTACCAAAACGGCGTTCTAGCAAGACAAA
>NZ_VDFP01000063.1 GCF_009600985.1 Companilactobacillus halodurans | reverse complement strand
TCTTATTAATCATGTATAAGGCATACAATTTCACTACCTATAATCCTTTATTATGTTAACTAGAATAAAAGCCCGAAACACTGATTTAACAGTACTTCGGGCTTTTTTGGTTTGTGATCGTTTATACACGTTTTATACATCGTTGGTTTAACACGTTTTCATTTGTTTTCATAAAGTGCAGATATTTATTTTTATACATGAAGGATTTTTAGAAAAGTGAAAATCACAGTGTCAAAACCACCTTAATTTCTTTTATCTTCATTACGAAAAGCACCAAATGTAAAAACGAAAAAAGATACTATAAATGGGACAAATAAATTTTTTAGGAAAGTCAGTTCTCTATTGAACAAATGCTCAATACATGCAAGAATAAGCACTAAAATTAAGTAAAAAAGAATAAATTTAACCAGTTTTCTCAATTTCTCTTTTGTAAATCTTCTTCTTTTAGCATCCCTTATTTCGATTTTTCTTTGTATCCATTTTCTCTTTTTCTCTCGTTTAATATTTTTATATTTTTCCGTTGGGGGCGTTATATAGTAAGATAATTCCCATAGAATAATTCCTAATATCTTAAAAAAAGATTCCATAATTCACTAACTTTCTTATAAATTTTACATAATATAACTTACTTTTTTTTGAATAATTTAGAGAAAATGGATTGTTTTTGTTCATTTTGATTTGGTGTTTCTGAGACAAAAACATCCTCTTTTGTATTTAAATTATCCGTTTCTATAGGGTCATTATGACTTAATATATTTTGGCTATTTAAGTTCAATGATTGTTCTTGTTTTAAGGCAATTGTTAAATCGTCAATTTGTCGATTCTTTTGTCGAATTTCTGATTCTAAGTGTGCTATGTATTTATCAACATAGCTGTCATAATATGCTTTCGCGGGCTCTTTTTTGTTTGTCGATTCTTTTGTCGATTTTTCGTCAAAGCTTGACGATTTATTTGTCGATTTGCTTGACGATTTTTTATTCAAAATCGATTCTAAATAAGCTATTACGCTATCGTCTATTAATGATTTATTACCTGTTTTTTTAACTTTTAAATTTGATGGTAAGTTTTTTAAGTGATAGTGAATGGTTTGTTTAGAAACATTTAAACTTTCAGAAACTTCTTTTACTGTTTTCATCAAATAACACGTCCTACTTTATTTGTTCGCCTTATATTTTTCCATTGATATTCATTTTCTCTAAAAATGCCTCTTTTTGTTGTTCTGTAAATTCAGTTGTTTTGGGTTTGATAGGTTCATATTTTTTATTTTCTAACCATTCTGGCGTCATCTCACGATTTATATTTTGCGTCTTCTTGCCTATATTCGCCATTTCAGGTTGTCGCTTTGAATGAATGCGTTTCTCAGGTTCAAAAGTAAATTCTAACCACTCAATTTTACGGCTTTTCTTAGCTTTGATTTTATTAATAGTAAGTTCTTTAAATATAAAACCTAGTTCTTTGATTATAGGCGATAATACGTATTGGTTTATATTTGTCATGCGATAGGAATCAGGAACATCCAAACGCTCTCTGAAATCTTCAATACTCATTTTTAAATAACCTGTATGTTTGTATTGCTTTAGTATTCTAAACATATTTTTAGCATATGTTGATTTTAAATGAGTCATTTCTTGTAGTTCAAACTTTGTAAAATCTGAAGTAATTTCATTTAATATATGCTTTAAATCTGGTGAAGTAGCGATTTCTAAATATTTCTCAGTCAGATCAATTTCATATCTATGAAAAAGTACGAATTTTTTAATTTTTGTTTCTGTACGGATTGTATATCTGATTTCTAGCATTTTATCGTATACTCTCTGTAAATCATCAACAAAACGATTTATATTTCTAGTTTCTGGGCTATAATTGCTTAATTCTTTTAATTCATCAAAAGATAAAGTTAAAGTGTTTGTATCTTGTTCTTTTAATTTATTACACATAGCAAAAAATAAATTAATTTCTACACTCGTGAATTTTCTTAATGGGATTAGATTCATTTCATTTCTATACACAACAGTCTCTCCAGACATGTTATAATCACTCCTACATATTATGTATTTCAGGGCTAAAGGAAGGGTTTCCGAAGACAATTCCTTTAGCCCTGTTTTTTTATGCTTTAAAACGTTGTAATAACAGTAACATTAAATTAAAGGCATGTTAAATAAAAATACATGCCATACTTGTGGCAAAAGTATGCCTTTAATGTGGCAAAAGTATGCCTTTAATGTGGCAAAAGTATGCCTTTAATGTGGCAAAAGTATGCCTTTAGGGTCTGAAACTTCTTCTCGCAGTAAGGCTCAAATGGCGTCTAAAAAGGGTTTAAAAAGTTCTTAAAAAGATTATATAAAGTTCGGGGCAAAATTGCCCCATTTCAAAATCTCTTTAAGAATGAATAAATTCTGAACGAATTTACATCTATTTTAAAAATCTAACCCATTACTTTTTTGAAAAAAAGTAAAATCAAAAAACTTCTTGAACTCGCCGTTCAAACTGCAGGGAATTGGAGGGTTTCCAATTCCACTGCGTTTAGTGTGGCGAGTAGATGCAAGTATAGCAATTCCTTATACTCATATCGCTACGCTCATTCCGTTACCATTGCTATACAATATAATGAGACTTAACTAT
>NZ_VDFP01000062.1 GCF_009600985.1 Companilactobacillus halodurans | reverse complement strand
CCTTGATAATTCTACCACATTTGTCTATCAACATATGTTGGTTTATCTGCGGGCTAACGGTTTAGCGGAATTAGATGACTGAACCGAGAACGTCAAGAATACGTTGATTAAACTACAAATGAAGCCCTTAGTGCCCGTTAAAGCGACTTTCCAAGCATTTTGGTCAACCATGCCAATTAACGAGAACCTCATGGGGGATTACACCTATAAAGAGAGTAATACCGAAGTCGCCAGCAGTATGTTTCCCTTTGATGACGCTGAAATTCTGGACTTAAAGCCGAGAAGTGATATTGAAGGAGTTAACAAAGATACCAACAGCTTAATTGCCGTAGATATGTTGGATCGCAACAAGACCCTAAATCAAAATCAAGTGATTATCGGGACCTCGGGGGTCGGCAAGACCACCTATATGATTCAGAAAATCCTACGCTACGCCATTCAAGACTATCAACTCTACATTATTGATCCAGAAAATGAATATACCAAGATTGTTGAAGCCCTGGGTGGCGCAGTCTTGCACCTAACCTCGAATGCTAAGTACAAAATTAACCCGCTCCAAATTTTCTCCGAAGAAATCCTAAGCGCCGATGAGGCGGTCACGAACCTTGATTTACTAGTTAAAGATAAAATCCAGCGATTAAAGGGATTCTTTGAAGTCCTTAAAACCGGGATTACCCAAGTTGAGCTGGCAATTCTTGATGATGTCGTTAAACAGGCCTACGTCAACAGTGGCGTTTTGAAGTACAGCCGCTTAAAAGAAATTAAAGACGATCAGTGGCCGACCTTATCCAATGTCTATGACGAGTTGGAAAAATTGACAGATAAGGACGCCGACAAATTCAATCGGGTCAAAGACTTCTACTACATCTTAGGCAGTTATACCCATGGTTCTAACAGTTTATTTGACGGCCATACCAACGTTAACTTAAAAGGGAAAATCATTTCCTTTGATTTAAAACCGCTACAAAGTGAGCAGGAAGTCCAATCAGCCGCCTATCTGAATACTTTCCAGTATCTATGGGACGAAATTACCAAAGATCGGCATAGCCGCAAGAAATTGTTTGTCGATGAATTTCATTTCTTGACCTTGCACAAAGCAGCCGCCACCTTTTTCCACCAAGCCTACAAGCGGTTTAGAAAGTATAATGCTGGGGCGATTGCCGGAACGCAGCAAATTCAAGATGTGATCGAAGGAACGACAGATACTGGGCAGAACATTGGGGAAGCCATTATTGGGAACTCCTATACCAAAGTGTTCTTTGGTCTTGACGGTAAAGGTGTCGATGATGTGATTACCAAATTACGCATGACCTTTTCAGATAAAGAAAAGAAGTTACTAGAACGCCGTAGGCAAGGTGAAGCCCTGATGATCTATGGTAGCCAACGTGCCTTTATGAAAGTCGAGTTGACCGAAGAAGAATTGCGGTTAATTGATCCCGAAGCTTACCAAGAAAAATACAACCGTGAGACAACCATTCAACCGGATTATCAAAAGCGCGTGGTGTTGACGCCAAGTGAAATTGATGCCTTGACCACTACCGAAGAGGAAGGAGGGACTTTAAATGAGTAAATCAAATCAGCTATTGAATATCGAGGTTGGCACGTTCAAGCGACAAGGGAACAAGTTGATACTTGAACTCAATCACAATCAATTTCGATACGACCAGTTGAATGAGCTAAATGAATTAAAGCAAGCTGATGCCAATTTCTTGCAGTTGGTTAACGTGGTTGAGCAAGACCAGAAGGTTGTTTTAACTTATACTTTGCCGGATAAGGTCAGATCATTAAAGAAATTACCACATGAAAATAAAGCAATCCGGTCAGCGATTGCCAAGGAAATCATGGCGCAAAAGGTGGTTAACGATAGCCAGTATCACGTTGCGTTGAACCCAGCTAACCTGTGGTATTACCCCATGCAACATGTTTGGTACGCCTACCGGGCCAATGAACTCATGCCTTATGATGACAAGCATAGCAATTTAGCCAAATACAAAGCGCTGATTCTATTTTGCTTGACGGGGACGCCCTATGAACGGTTACTAAGCAATCCCCAAGAAGCCTTGGCCAAACACCCGGATGACTATTTACAACAAGTAGCTAAAGCTACGTCGTTAAATGAGTTAACGGAAGTGGTTAATGGCATTGAGGACTTTGTGAGCTATCACGAATGGCAGGCAGTTGAAACGGCCCAACAGAAAACCAAACAACGATTATGGTTGAGTGTGGCTGGGGTAGCGATTGTGGCCGTTTTGGCCGTCGGCTTAGTTCATAAAAGTGATGAACGGCAATATCAAAGCTTAGCTAACCAGAACCAAGCCCAGGTCACGCGATTAAAATATAGCGGTCAAATTCAGACCGCTTTAAATGATCAGAAGTGGTCAGAAGCGCAAAAAGATATGCAACGAGCCGGCTATCCTTCAACTAAGCAAGTCAGTGTCTTTTTAAAGCATCGTCAATACCAGCAAGCTTTAAACGTTTACCCAAGTCAGTTGGACAAGGTTGTTAATGCGGCTTATGCCAACAAAGATAACAGCCAAGTGGCTGATTGGCAGTTACCAACTAAGGCGACGAGCAAGAAAAAAGACCAGTTGAAACTTGAAAAAGCGATTGTTAATTATGATACCAATACGCTTAATAACCAATTATCCTTTACGACGAACGCTGATGTTTTATTGAGAATGGGACAAGCCTTCCTAGCCCATAACGATACGCAAGACGCCCAGACCGTCCAA
>NZ_VDFP01000061.1 GCF_009600985.1 Companilactobacillus halodurans | reverse complement strand
ATTTATTGGGCCGCTATTATCAGGGAAACTTTTTCTAAGCTATACAAAGATAATATTAATGGAGCTGGATATAGAGTTTTCTTTTTCCTTTGTTCTGAAGCTAATATAGATACCAATATAGCTAGCGTTAGTCAAAAACGAATTGCTGAAGTTTTGGGAATGAATAAAAGTACTGTATCTAAAGCTATACATTTATTATTAGATGATCAGTATTTGGCTCGTACTAGTTCTGGTTTTATGATTAATCCTAACTTGATATATGCTGGTAAAGGATATGAGAATGAGAGAGAGGCTTTGAGAGAAGATTTTAGTGATAATTTGACAAAAATTGGAATTAATCAGAAGTTTGAGCTTGATGAAGAAACGGGTCAATTGGAAGAACCGTTTCGTTGAGGTTAGTACTGCTTTTGGTCTAATCAAATAGAATGAGATTTTTGGGTCAATGCGCACTTACACACAACATGAAGTTGTGTTGTGCTAAACCCATCAAAACCTGCATCAGATTTCGCGTTGCTCAAACGTAACTGGCTGCGTCAGTTTGGAACATTCAAAAATAAATAAGTTCAGTCGCTAGCTCCTTCGAACTTTTTTATTTTTGAACGTTAATTTTAAAGGCTCTTATTTGCGTTTTAAGCGATTTTAGCTAACAGTGAGCTATCTAACTGTCTGTCAACGGTAAATCGACTTAGAGGGGCTTATTGAGCCTTACAGGCGATGTTAGCCCCTCTTGGAGGCTTTAAGGAGTTGACTGACTTTACTCAACCCAAGAGCCTTATGTCCTAGGAAACAAGCCATTGTTTCCTCGAGCCCAGCGGCGGCAAGCGTTGCGCTCCAGCTGGCTCAGCTGGTCGGTGTGGCTGAAAGCCACGGTTTTAAAAAAAGACAGTTCAGCGGTTTTTGCTGATCTGTCTTTTTGGGTTTTGAAAGCGACGTTTTTTGTCGCTTTCTTCTTATCTTGATACATACTAGACACAATTATTTTTTTCAAAGTTGCCTTTAAGCCTTGACGTGTCTGGCTTAAAGCGTATTATGATGGTATAAAATAAAATAATAAAAAAACCCACGTGAGAATTCCTAGTTTGGCGACCCGGAACACGTGAGTTAATCTTAAATATTCGTATTTACTAGACATAGTTTAAAGCTTGAGTTATTAAGCGTCAAGTACCTAGGTTAAGTAAGTACATAAAAAGATTAGCTCCTCTCACGTGATTAGTGAGAGGGGCTTTTGATTTGGTAAATAAAAAGATATTGCAAGATAAAAATAGTTATGGGAAGCCACGACCTTGGCGGCAGAAGAAATTAGAAAACTTACGTTATGCAGAATATCTATCAATTTTGTTATATAAAAAAGCACATAAAGTACAAGGATGCGCTGATGTTTTGCGTTTTCGAAAATTGCCTGATGGTTCGACTAAGCTTTATCAAACGTGGTTCTGTAAGAGTCGGTTATGTCCTTTGTGTAACTGGCGTAGGAGCTTAAAAAACTCTAGTCAGTTAACTAAAATTTTGACAGAAGCTCATCGGCAACATTCAACCGCTAGATTTATTTTTTTGACACTTACAGAGGAAAATTCAGTTGATGGTGTTGATTTAAAATGGCGTTTGAAGGCGTTAACTCATGCTTTCTTTAAGCTGGTTCATTATAAAAAGGTATCTAAGAACTTGCTAGGCTTTGTTCGCTCGACTGAAATTACAATGAATGCAAATGGTTCTTATCATCAACATTTGCATGTTTTGTTGTTTGTTAAGAGTGCTTATTTTAAAGGAACAGGAAACTATTTGTCTCAGGCTGATTGGACTAGCTTATGGCAGAAGGCTCTTAAAAGCTCATATAAGCCGATTGTGAACGTTGAGGCGGTTCGAGTGAATAAATCTAAGGGAAAGCCTTCTTTGCTTGCTAGCGCACAGGAGACGGCTAAATATCAAGTCAAGTCTGCTGATTACATGACGGACGATGATAATCGTAACCAACAAGTAATTGATGACTTGGAGCAAGCCTTGGCTGGAACCCGTCAAATTGGTTATGGGGGTTTACTTAAGATAATTAAAAAGCAGTTGAAATTAGATGATGCTGATAATGGTGATTTGATAAATGTTGATGGTGATAGCTTGTCTGAACCGACAGAAGCTGAATTGATTGTGGCTAAATGGGATAATCATCAACGAAATTATATAATTTGGTGAATAAAAAAGAAGAAAGCAGCTGCTAGCTGTACTTTCTCCTTTGAATCATTTAAAATCTTATTTAACAGCAAAAGTTAAATAGATTGGTGACAATCTTTTGGGCTAAATGGTTTATATTACGCCGCGATTGCTATCTATTGGAGTAGATTCCCAACGGCGTTTACAAAAACTGTGTTAAGATTATTGCCTTCTTTCTTGCCTTTACATGATCTAATCGTGTAGAGGTTTATTTTTTATCTTAATTCCTCTTATTAATATAGGGAAGGGCATACAATATTTAAAATTTCTTGATTTAAAGCTTTTTACAGAAAATATGAGTTTCCTAATATAAACTTTTAGTTTCTAATTTAGTATATTTTGTTTTATTATTTACGCATATAGGAAACTAAAAAGGAGGAGATTTTGTGAAAAAGAAGAGAAATATTTATTGGGCCGCTATTATCAGGGAAACTTTTTCTAAGCTATACAAAGATAATATTAATGGAGCTGGATATAGAGTTTTCTTTTTCCTTTGTTCTGAAGCTAATATAGATACCAATATAGCTAGCG
>NZ_VDFP01000060.1 GCF_009600985.1 Companilactobacillus halodurans | reverse complement strand
TTTCACTTTTATGAAATTTAATAGTTTTTTCTTTTAACATTTTCTTTATAATAAAGTACATTAAAAATAATATATATGTAAAATTTTCAAATAATAAACTTATGAGTCCCCCAAATCATAGAATATATGAAATTTAAAAATTCATTTATAATTGAATTTTCAAATTTCATATTTGTATACAGTGTCAAAACAAAAAAAATAAAACTACTATCTAAAATAAACTCCATTGGTATAGAAACGTTAACCATCGTTAATGCTTAAACCAGTTTACTAACTTTTTAACAAATCCTTTGGATTGATATACCATAGTTAGATTTTTTGTTTTTCCACCTGATATTGTTGATAGTTCTTTTTCTGAAATATTCTTTTTCATAATATTATCTCCCCTAATAATCTATAATAAAGAGCCATTATATTGACCATACTTCAAGTTAATATATTCACTCATCAAATACCGGGAGTGTCAAGAAGTTTGTGTAAAAAGGAATTGCCCTTTCTCCATAAAATTAAATCTTTTCAGTCGAAAAGTGATTCTAATGTATCCTTAACTTGTCCGAATCCACGATGAATTCGATTAAAGTTCTTTTCGTTGTAACTAATTACTTGCACTCCAATGAAATTGTCTAATGATTTTTCATTGGGAAACTGTTCTTTTGCTTTAGTCTTGCGTTTAATCTTTTTATTTAGCGATTCTATAATATTTGTTGAATAAATGGTTGGGCGTATTGCGGCTGGAAAAGCCAAAAAAGCTAATAATTCCTTTTCAATTGACCTAATGTGACTAATTAGATTTGTGTATTGTTTTTCCCAAGTACTATAAAAATCGGCAAGCATTTTACGAGCTTCAGCTTCATTGGTTACCGAATGAAGCTGTTTGAAATCATTTAAAATGACCTCACGGTCTTTTAAACGGACATGTGTACTAATATTACGCATAACATGAACTAAACATCTTTGAAATTTTGCTTTAGGAAAAGCATGTAACAGCGCTGGTTGAAGTCCGACCATTCCGTCCGCAATAATTAATTGAACCTGTTTAAGCCCTCGCTGCTTAAGATCTGCTGCCATTTCCGACCAGACTTCAGCATTTTCACTGGGTGCAATGCGATAATCAAGAACTTCTTTAATTCCAGTGGGTGTAATTCCTAAGGCAATATAAACCGCTTCTCTTTGAACTGTGTCACGACGCAAAGGTAAATAAGTTGCATCTAAGAATAAGCAAACATAGTTTGCTTTAATGGTTCGTTGATGAAAAGCTTCAATCTGCTCAGTTACTTGAGCAGTAATGTTAGAAACAGTTGTAGCTGAATAATAAGAACCATACATTTTCTCAATCAAATCAGCGATTTCACGAGTGGTAACACCTTTAGAGTAAAGTTGAATAATTGTAGTTTCTAAAGCATCTTGACGACGAGAATAAGCTGGAAGTAAATGATTATGAAACTTGCCTTGTCGGTCACGCGGCACAGCAATTTTCAACTTACCATATTCGGAATCAATTAACCGAAAGTATTGACCATTCCGATGATTGTTAGCCTTAAAACCATTACGTTCATAAGGATCATAACCGAGTAACGAAGTTAACTCAGCTTGTAATATTTGATTAATAGCTTTTTCAAGTTGTTGGCGAAAAAGTTCTTTAACATCGCCATTTGATAATAGAGTTTTGGTTAAATCTTTGGTAAACTGTTCCATGGGGAATCCCTCCGTTTTGGTTTGGTTTGACGATTTAATCATACGGGGAAGGGGTTCCCTTTTCAATAGGATTTTAATTCATTTACACAAACTATTTTATACTCTCCAAATACCACTTTGGATATTATACTATTTCAAACAACTTTATCTATATAAAATATATAAACGTTGATTTTTGCATATAAACGTATTATTTTTCAATTTACAGATTTTCTAGAAAATCATTACATATTTTAAATTCAAGATCATATCCACCCTTGTTCAGTATATTTTTTTCTATCTTATTACGATTTCAGTAAACTCTGTTTAGATACTTTAGGAGGCAAATTAATGACAATTAAATGGTTTTCCGGTGGTTCAGAACGCGCTGATGCTGCGATTTCAGTCATCGACGATGTATTAACAGACATCTACAATTATCCAGAAGATGCCACACTTCAAAAAGTTTTACTAGATTATAAAGATGAATTAGAAAAACAAGAATCTTCAGTTCCTTACATTCTAAGTAGAATGAACATTTCCCTTTCTAATGTTGTGACAAAGAATCATATTGTCTTAACAAAAAGTCAGTCTAGTAAATTAACCGAACTAGCTAAACTAACTTATATTCCATGCGGTTATTAATAATAAAAAGGTTTGAGAATAAAAATTCTCAAACCTTTTTTGCTGATTATATTTGTCCAACTTCAACTGAAGCATCATTAGACAATTTCTTTTGTAAGTACTTTTCCATTTCTTTATAGGAGATATTAAAATTCATCTCAACTTGTTGTGGTCGTTTTGTGTTGAAGATAACTGCTACTTTAGGTTTACGTCCTGGAATTTCAATGGGAATCAAGGTTACGTGAACTACTTGAGCATAATCGAGAACACCTGAATAAAAACCGTTTAAAACGATTTTCTTTTCGCCAACGCCACCAACGCCATTCATAATATTTAACAACATGAATAGAGCCACCATGATGATGTATGACAATTGACCAGTTGGTGAAACTAACAACCAAGCGCCAATAAACGCCGCAAAGATCAATGATGAAATTTTATAAATCGATCTTATTTCAATTTG
>NZ_VDFP01000006.1 GCF_009600985.1 Companilactobacillus halodurans | reverse complement strand
GCGAAAATAGTGTGGTGGCGATAGTGAGAAGGATACACCTGTTCCCATGCCGAACACAGAAGTTAAGCTTCTCCGCGCCGAAAGTAGTTGGTGGGAAACTACCCGCGAGGATAGGGAGCTGCCACGCTGTTATTATTCCGGATTAGCTCAGTTGGTAGAGCATCTGACTGTTAATCAGGGTGTCGTCAGTTCGAGTCTGACATCCGGAGTTTTTTTTTACCTTGGAGAGTTGTCCGAGTGGTTGAAGGAGCATGATTGGAAATCATGTATACGGGTATTGACCTGTATCAAGGGTTCGAACCCCTTACTCTCCGTTAGAGGTCAGGCAACGTTGTGCAGAGTGATGCACGTAAATGAAAAAGAGCTGTTATATCAATGATATAGCGGCTCTTTTTTTGTATATTCATTTTTATCTTGTGCAACTGTATGAACTAAAATGCACCTAAATGAAGTCTTTTGTTGTCACGATGTTGTCACGGAATTAAACAGCATTATTTATCATCATCATTACTTTTTTTGGATTTCTTATCTAAATTATTTAAAGCATCTAAAATTTTATTATCAGATTTATCAGTAGCATGAAGGTAGATATTCATTGTTGTCGATAAGTCCTTATGTCCTAATCGCTTTTGCAAATCCTTAACAGTTAGATTAGGATTGTTATCAAGTAGCAATGTTCCATGTGTATGTCTGAATCCGTGAAGTGTTACGTTGTGATTTAAATCGATTGCATTATTTATTACTTTTTGCCATCTTCGTGGTGTATTGATGGAATAGTGATCATCAGTCGTAGTGCTGTAAAAAATATATTGGTTTTCCTGGTCCTTCAGGAAGACCTTTTTTTGTTGCAGCTTTTTCCAATTTTCTAGGACTGATACTGTTTCAGAATCAAGTATCAGGTTCCTGATATCTTCATTCTTAGTAGATTGAATGCTGTAGCCTTGATTATCGATGAATACCAGGGCTTTATTGATCATAATCTTATTACCATTGAGGTCTTTCCACTTTAAAGGAAGGATTTCCTCACGTCTTAAACCAGTAAATGCTATGAGTCTAAAGAAAGCATATTTTTCATAGTCGGATTTTCTAGCCATTTTTAAAAATCGTTCTTGTTCTTCAATAGTATAGAAATTTTTTCGATTTCTTTTCTTTTCAACCTCATCCATTCTGTTGCTACGCTTTGGAATAGATAAACGATCCATTGGATTTCTTGATATGTAATCACGTCTAATAGCTTCTTTAAACACGCTATTAGTATAGTTGCATACAATTTTGTAATGAATCAGATTGGCTACCCAATTATCCAGGGCTCTTTGACAGTCATTCACATCAATATCTTTAATATACTTTTCGCCGAAAAAGGGGATTATATGAAGTTCAAATACTTTTTTAGTTTTATAAAAAGTTGTTGGCTTAACTGTATTCATGTAACTACTAAGCCAAGCTTCATATATCTCTTGGAATTTAATATGGCCACCATGGCGGTCAAAGTCATTATTAAGTATTTCCTCCCTCAGATTGATGTAGGCAATCTCTGCTTCATTAGGTGTATAGAAACCACGTTTGGTAGTTGTGTGCTTGTCGTCGACCCTTATAGCAAATTTATATCTAGTTTGGCCATTCTTTAGAACATAGGGTTTTATTGTTTTTGAAACTCGTTTTCTAGGCATAAAATGCAACCTTTCATAAAAACGTAAGAAATCACGTTTTTTTAATTTTATATGTATGTAATTGGTACACTTAAATAATTAATTTTCGAGAAAACAGGAGATATTTTGAAATTTAGGGGCACGTATGTTCTTTTGACGTTAAAAATAAAAAGCCAATTAAGGCTTTATTTTGTTAGTAATGCGACTAGTAGACTAGTGAAAACCGCTCCAAAAATTCCTAGAATCCAATATAATATCTTATTGCTTGATTCAATTTGAGACTTCATACTAGTTATTTTTTCTTCGATGACATCTGATCGATGATCAATTTTTTCGGATAATAATTCTTGGGTGTGTTTAAGTTCCTCTTTGGTAGCGTATTTATCCATATCAGATCCACCTCCATCATTATTATAGTGATCTGAACTACTCTTACCAATTGTATCACTATCGAAGAAATTTATATCTTCAAGTGGAACGCGTTTAATTTTTTCATTATTAATAGGTATTACTTTATTATCCATCTATTTGCCCTGTTGAAGATAATAAGCAGGTATGACCGTACTAAAGAGATTTTCTCTGCTCATTTCTCCATCCTTTAATGATTCTCTATTTATAACAATATTCACCCCTAATAAATTAAAATTAGTACCAATGAAAGGTGATTTAAGTTCAAAGGTATAATCTAACTGAAAAACCCCGTTGTTTGATTGCAATTTTGGATTATCGGAATTAATTAACTCATTAACATTAGCCTTTATTCCGGCTGCTGGTTTTATACGTTCAAAGCCGTCAGGGCTGGGTGTATCCGATCTGTTATTCATAGCGTATAAATTAAAATCTAGGGACTGTATTATATTTGTTCCCATGGGTATATAAGTATCTACTTTTAAATTGATTTTTATTTTTGAATTATCATTGTCAGAAGTATATATTTCTCCTTCTAATAGTTTGATTTCAAATTTTGTAATGCAGGCGTCATAATTGACAGTATATTTATCGAAAGGGTTTTTCATGTAAATTCCTCCTAAAAAACGTACTTTTTATAAATTTCAATTTTATCTAAATCCAAATATTTGCAAAATATTCGCATCAACATAATTTTTGTATAAAAGAATCATTGTCCAGTATAGTTACCATTCTCATCAATATAGCCTTGTTCCATTCCTGTTTGAAGCTGTTGTTCGCCAAATGTTTTCATATTCTCTGGTGTACTTTGCAATGCTTGTAAAGTAGACATGCCGTGGTCAGCTTTATAAGCAGCAGGGGACTCACCATATTTGTTAACAAATCCTGTTAAAGTATTCTCATCATATGAGATACCGTTACTTGCTTGTTGTTGTGTATTCTGATTACTTTGAGCAGGTTGTTGCTGGCTTTACTGATTGTTGGTATTTGTACCTGATGCTTGTTGAGATTGCTGAGAAGTCTGATTTTGAGCCTGTTGGCCATTATTAGTTTGTTGTGAATCAGTTTGATTTGATTCTTGTTGATTGCCGTTATCAGTATTCTTTTGATTAGACTTATTAGAAGACTTTTTCTTTTTAGAAAGGGTCTTCTTTTTTGTGGTTTTCTTTTTAGCCACCGCTGTTGTTTTATCATTTTTGTCAGCAGAAGAACTGGATGACTTGTTATTTGAACATGCTACTAGTGAAAGAGTAGTAACAATTAGTAGAGCAGAAGTAATAATACGTTTCATTTCGATATCCCCCATATCGTGAATAATAGATTCCAGAGTTACTGTTAATTATTTTTGTGTTATATAAATTAATAAAATATAAACCCTAATATTCCAAAGCCAATGATTGATTATATTCAACTGCTTCTGGAATCTCATGAAAGTCAACCGTCAAATCCTTATATTCTTCTAAGACTTTTTCAATTTCATCAATTGATACGTGAAAATATTCTTTTCTATTATTAACTTTGTTGATACGTTTATCATTAAAACGTTGGTGTAATTCGGCTTCTAGTGAATATGCATCATATGAGAATATAAATGCATGAACATCAAATTTGAATGGAACAGATGCGGATCCTAATTCATCAATCCGTTCTTGAGGATCAAGTCTCCTTGTAACGCCAATTTTTACTACATCTGGTCCAAAAGAGCCGATATTTGAAATTATATAGACATAACCAGCCGTGGCATTTTCTTGTCGATAATCCAAATCGTTTTTCTCTGCTTCACCTTTAGAGATATTTTGATTTAGTTCATCAATGCTTTGCTGAACGTCGTCACGTTCTTTTCCCTCTAAAGTCGATAATTTAGCAGTAAGTTCTACGAGTGCTTTTTTATAATGATCAAGTTCTTTATTTAATTTCTTTTGAGCGTCTTGGATTTGCTTTTGTGCTTTTTTATCTTCTCGTTCACGTTCACGCTGTTCACGTAATTCGTCTTTTTCCTCTTGTTTCTTTTCAGAGTATTCATATGCTAGATGTAGTTCATCTATCTTGCTGTCCAAGTATTCAGGCGCAATAGAAATTCCATTCGGATCATTTAGTTTATTCAATTGGTCGTAGGATTTATGTATACGTTTCTCTATACGATCTATATTAGAATAAGTTATTTTGTTGATTGCAGCTTCGCATTCACCATTAAAGGCTCTAATCAGTTGTTTTCCGTTTTTCTTTTGCATTGAGCGGCCTTTTGCTTCTGAGTTGTTTAAGGTCATTGGGGTGAAAATAGAGTATGCTTCAAAGCTACGAATCATTCTTTTTTGTGTTTGACGGACCTCATCAAGACGAGCCTTATATCCAAGAGAATTTGCAAAATCATACCGTGGTTTATAGAGTCCGTATGACTGCATGTTCAATTTATCTTCAGTGTCATCCAATTCCTTTTTCAGTGATGATATTTGTGAAGTTAAATTCGAAATTTCATTACGTAAATTGGACTCTTCGGTGGTTAATTTAGACAATGTGCTTTCATGCGTTTTCACTATGTTACTAAGTTCAGATTTTTTTGAGCTTAATTCATCTTGTTTCTTTTTAATTAGTTCATTTAATTCAGCCGGTTTCATTTGACTAGCAGTTAATTTTAAATTGGCCTGTTGAGTAAGTTCATTGTTCCTATTTGTGAGTTCGGCGTTTTCATTTTTAAGTGTTTCTATAGTTTCTTTGTACTGCTGTGTTTTGAATAAGTCAGAAAGTGACATCATTTTACCCCTTACAAAATAGTTTTTTTGTCCTCATATCTTGAATGTATTTTATATACCTAGAATTTGCTTCTTCTTGGAACTGTCTAAAATAAAAAGCCGTTTCCGGCTAATTATTGATTTAAATTTAAAGTTATGTCGTAATCATGTTGAGCATTTTCATCTTCATAATTGTCTGTATCGTAGTAAGCATCAAACTTAAGACGTAATGTCTTCATATCACTAATCTTACTTAGCTTTTCAATAGGGAAGAGGATATCACCTTGTTTTGTAACACCTTTGGAGATTTCTCCCGCCCAATTTTCTTTGTACCCTTTAACGGTATCAAGAACAGCATCTACTTGTTGTCCGTCGTTTGTTACTAAGGTACCTTGATCAGGATAAGTCGTAATGTCTCTGTTAGCTGCGACACTCATATGAATGATAATATAGCCCTCAGCTTTAGTATTTGAGTCATCATCTGAAGTGTATGGATTCAATTTAAAGATAGATACCTTTGAGACTTTAATGTTGGCTGGTTGCCAAGAATTATCATTAAATGAAACGTCATAAGATTTTTGATCTAAAATCTTGTGATTATCGTAATTGATATCCAAGGTATCTTTATTTGAAGATGATTTTGTACCTTTTTCTGTTTGTGTTGTAGTGTGTCCAGATGCCTTATTAGAAGTATCGTCATCGGATGAGCTTCCACCACTACCAATCATTCCAAAAATAATAACAACTAAGACAACAACAATAAGCCAAAACCACCAAATTTTATAGAATGGTTTATTATTTTTCATCCTAGTTCACCCCCTTAGCATTTTTTGATGGGTGATGTAGGAATACGAATACAGTTCCAACGATTAATACAACCATAGCAGGGAATGCCATAGCACCTGACAAGAAGAATAGAGCGTTACCAATAATTCCTAGAACAGGTCCAACAATTGAAATATTGTGTTGTTTACTTTGAATTAGAGCAATAACATTAATAATTAAACCGATTGCGGCCATAACATAGAAGAATGTTCCTGCACCGTTTGTCATACTTGTACCATCAAATGCATCACTTGCAGCCGTACTAAAAATAACAGGCCATGAAACTGCAAACAAAACACAGTTAATAATATCTAGAATCCCAGTCCAGATGTTTATTTTTAGATTTTTCATAATAAAAAAATCCCCCCTAAATTTCAGCTTTTAATGTCGTCAGTATTTGGACAAAAATTAGTTTCCTAAAAATGGTAATCCGTAATTATATCTTAAATCCTTGTAAGTATCAGGTAAATGACCATTCTCTTCAATATAAAGATTAGTGACCACAGCCATAGCAAAGGTATCTGCTTCACGCTCAGTTTTACGTTCATGAACCTTATTTGATATGTAGTAGGCTGCTAGGCCATTATGCTCAAGAACATGTCCAATTTCGTGAGCCAAAACAAAATAACGTTGATTTGAATATTTGATATTATTTGACATCATTATTACTGGTACATCAAAGAAATAGACCGTTTTGGCCAATGGCTTTGGTAATAGTTCTTTCCATTGAATATCTAAATTTAGCTTGTCCGCCCAAGTGAAAGGATCAAAGGTGCCATACCTTTGGCCGATGGTGAAGACAAGCTTATTTAAATCACTTGTTTTCCCCATTTTTCTTTGCTTCCTTTGCCTTAATCTTTTTAAGTTTTTCCCAAAAAATTTGAGTCATGGCAATTTCAACTTTTTCTTTTTCCTCTTTAGTTAAGTCCTCACCATCAAAAGTCATTCCACCCTGGGAATTTTCATCAATGAAGTTTCTAAGCTCAAGAGTATCTTTTTTTGTTGCCCATTCGGGGGTCTGATTACGACCTAATAAATAATCAGTAGAGACATTAAATATATCAGCTAGTTTGTCAACTGTGGATAGAGATGGCTCTCTTGTGCCACGTTCCCAAGCACCAATTGTTTTAGAGGACACCCCAATTTTATCTGAAAGTGTCTCTTGGGTATATCCATTTTGAACACGAAGTTCTCTTAGTTTTTTACCGAACATATTGTCACCTCTTAGTATTAATGATACTACAATATGTAGTATAAAAAGAACCTACAAAAAGTAGTGTTTTCGTGTTGACATACTACAAAACGTAGTTTATTATAATAACTGTAATAACTACAAAACGTAGTTAGGAGGTGATTCAATGAATAATACGAATAAGCTAAAAGAGATCCGAGAAAATAAAGATATGAAACAAATTGATCTTGCTTTAATGCTTGGTGTATCACAAAGAACCATAAGTGCATGGGAAACAGGGAGACGTACGCCGTCCCCAAAATTCATGCAACAAATTGAAGATATTTTCAACGTTCCAAAAGAAGATATTTTTTTTACAGCTTTTAGCTACAAAATGTAGTGAATAATATTTACACACTAATAGTACACAAACACCGATTAACACATCCATGTCTAATCATTAACTCAAGTTTACTAATAAGCTGTTTCAGTTATAGATAGGATATGGAGACAAATAAACGAGAAGGGGATGATAACGGTGAAAAATGAAGAAATCGAGTTATTAAAAGAATTAAAGAATGAATTAATTAAAACTCGAAGAATGATTTTCTTTATACATTGTCAAAATTATTACGATAAATATGGTATTTATCCTGATGCACTATATGAAGTTGATCCTGAAGAATTAAAAAAAGTCGGTATCAATTTAGATACCGACAAAGATATTTACAACTATCAGAAGGAATCAAGAAAATGAAAACAAGTAAACCGAAAATTAATATTGATGTTCGTTTAAATTCTTTAGATGAACAAAAAGGGTTGCTACTTCAGATTCTCTAAGGAGGTAGTAGAGATGATAGACCAAGGTGAAGAATACTTTATATTTTCATCAGCAAGAAGATTCAAAACATATGAGGACGCAAGTGATTTCCGAGATAAATATTTTCCTGGAGAGCCAGTTATGACACTTCTTTCACGTGAAAAGGCAGAGAAACTTCTTTTGTCTCGGAAAAAACAAAACCACGCTTTGGACGTAAACACTTTGGAACGAAACGTGAATGACGAAGGCGACCAAGTAAATTATGAGGTTGAGCAAGCTTCATCAAAACTATCCCATTTTCGCATGGTTCCTTGGAATGAAAAATTAAATCCAGTTGAACAAAACCGTGTGATTGTACGGTTCCATAGTTGGCCTGTGGCAGCCATACTGCAATTGGTTCATTGGATATTCCGTCGGCATTAACGGAAGTAATTGATTCAGCCTTTATACCGTTTAAGTTATTCATGCTGTTAAATGTGAGATTTGTGTAATAAAAAACTTCATGAGTATTTAAAGTTACTCTGAGATCAAAAAAACTTACATCATCTTCTGAAGGATTAATAAGCCACACAGATAAACGCTGAGTACTTGATTTTTTATTAACTAGGGAAGTTCCATTATTTAGGCCAATTTCAGAGATTCGTTGAGTTTTTTCGTCAGCTCGCACAATTAGCTTTGAATGTTCCTGTTTCCAAGCTATAAAGCCAGCTATTGCAGTAATAATCGCAATCCATTGAGTAGATATTTGTTTTATAAGCCAATCAATCATTTTTTACCTCGTTAAATGGGAAAAGGTTTAATTGTTTTATCTTAGTTAGATTCATGTTATTCACCACCTTTCTTATTCAAATTATAGACGTTATGTACAGATACGAAAGGCAAAAAAGGAGGTGATTGTTTTGAACGATGTGGATATTTTCGCAGAGTTTTTAACAATGAAATATGAGAAAAATATAAGTCCTGGGCAATTAGCAAATGCCGCAGGCGTCAGTGAACGAAGTACATACGATTGGATGTATAACAAGCATATTCCAGACAAGTATTTGGATTCAATCACTTCATATTTTAAAGATGGATTCTTTACTTACGCTGTAATTTGCTACAAATACAATTATCCGTTTATTGATTTTAGAAAGAGATACCGAAGTGATTCATTATCAATGATTCTCGCTTGTGTGAAGGAAGCTCATGAAAGTGATTTAGCCTTTACTGATTTAGAAGAAATCCTTAGCCAAGTCGAAGATGATGACAATATTAGATATTCCAGGGATGTTAAAGAAGTAACGGAGTCAGCAGCAATATCCTTTATAATCTCGATTCAATTGGGATATGAACGACACATGACACCAAAACTAGTAATGATTGAAGGTCGAAAATAATGGCAAAAGCAAATGAATTCTTAACCGTCGATGAAGCTGCAGCATATGCATTGGTTAAGCGTAGAACCATCTACAACTGGTTACATCAAGGCTTACCAAGTTACAAGTTAGGCAGACGTCGTATTGATCCAGATGATTTAGATGAGTTCATCAGTAAGAAAAAACAAAATATTTTAATTTAAGGAGTTTTGATTATGTTTGATCCAGAGGAATACAAGAGACAAAGAAAACTAGCAAAGAGCTCTTTCAAAATTGAACAGGTTCCAGAAAAGACACTATTACTAATCAAACAAGGGTTCTCAAACATGGAGGAATCATTTGATACGCAAATACCTGAAGAACTCATTTACGAATGGTCTGAAGCTGATTTAAATGCAAGCTTGATTCGTTCAGAAAAGGATAAATATACGTACAGATTCACATTTTAGGAGGTGATACAGATGTTTACATCAGATGCAATCTTTGGTTTTGGGATGTTTATTGTAATTGGTTTAGGAATTGGTTCAGTTGCCGAAGAAGAAGGAGGTTTCCTAAATATGTTTGATATTGATGATAAGAAACGTAAATCAGTTCAAAAGTTTTGGCACAAGCATCTTGATTCATTGTTTGGCAAATCAGATAAGGTCACTACTGATACTTATACAGACCGTACACCTGAAGCCATAAAAAAAGACTCTCTATCCACTAAATAGAGAGTCCAAGGTATTACTAATAATTTATACATTTATTTTAACACAAAAGGAGAATCACACTATGGTTGATTTTAATTATGATGTTCATTTATCCGATGAACAAAGCAAGATTGATGAAGATAGCTTATATGAACGTAAGCAAGAAGAATGGGACATTTTAGCAGATAAGGGAGAGGAATATTAATCATGACAAATGAAGTTAGTAGAAAAGACGACAAAATGGAAGTTGAATATAAAGTCAATGGTCAAAACATCAAATTGACGGGCAACATGGTCCAGAACTTTCTAACAAATGGTAATTCAAAGATTACACCACAAGAAACCATGATGTTTTTATCATTGTGCAAATATCAAAAATTGAATCCATTTATTAATGAAGCTTACATCATCAAATATGGATCAGCACCAGCTCAAATTATTGTTTCCAAAGAGGCCTTTATGAAAAGGGCTGAATCGAATCCAGACTATGACGGTATTGAAGCAGGTTGTATTGCTATCAATGAAGATGATGACGAGCCTAGATATACCAAGGGTGCTTTTATTCTTTTAGATGAGACCTTAGTTGGTGGTTGGGCACAAGTTTATCGCAAAGATAGAAAAATACCTACAAGAATTGAAATTTCATTAACTGAGTTTCAAAAAACAAAAAATGGACGTCCATCATCAACCTGGGCTTCCATGCCGGCCAATATGATAAGAAAGACCGCTATGGTAAATGCTTTACGTGAGGCATTCCCACAAGATTTAGGAAACATGTACACAGAGGACGATAAACAAGAAGCTAGTGAAACACCTAAAAATGCAAGTCAAGCATCTCAAGGCAATATAACAAATATCAATGATTTGGCAAAGACCAAAAAGGAACAAATTAAAGTAGCTAACGACCCTAAGGATGTCACCCCTAAAGCTGAAGATAAAAAGCCTGTTCAAAAGGTTCAAGTACGTAAGCCCGTTGATCTAAATCAACTAGATAAATTTGAAAAAGAACAAAAAGCGTTTTTGAAACAAGCTAAAGAAGGAGGAATTGATGACGATGCTGAAACAAATGGATCAGAGCCAGTTAAAGAAGACCCAAATCAAACAGAACTCTTTGACACAAAATAATTACTACGATTTATCTACTGATATTTCTTGGCAATCGCCAACTTTCTTCAAAAAGTTTTTAGCATGTGAAGCTGAAACTATGGCAGAACTTAACAAAGAATACAAGCCAGATTTTAAAGAAGCGCTGTTAGTTGGAAATTATCTACATACTTATTTTGAAAGTCCAGAAGCACATTTGAAGTTTGTATTTGATAACAAGTGGGATATCTTTTCAAAAAAGAAAGCCACTAAGAAGGATGCTGCTGATGGTTTAGATAGAAATGGGCAGGTTCTAAAGAACAGTATTACTGCGCCATTTGAACAAGCTGAGAGAATGATACAGGCTCTGGCAACTGATGAAGGTTTTATTGATAACTATCAAGGTGATAAAGAAGTTATCGTTACAGGTCAAATTGACGGTGTTAACTGGAAGGGCAAAGTTGATTGTTTAAATCTTGATAAAGGTTACTTCATTGATCTAAAAACTACTCAGCAACTTGATAAAAAATATTGGAATGTTGAGGAACATGGATGGGATTCATTTGTAGCTCATTGGAATTATCAACTTCAAATGTACGTCTATCAACAGCTAATACTTCAAACGTATGGAGTTTTATGTACACCATACATAATTGCCGTAACTAAAGAAAAGATTCCTGCCAAGGCTATTATTTCGATTCCAGAAGAAAGAATGCTGGAAGCTGAAGATCAGATTTATGAAATGCAGGACCATATTGAAGATGTTAAAGCCGGACGTGTTGAACCAACTAGATGTGGCAAATGTGATTATTGTAAGTCAACCGCAAAACTAGGAAAGATTGTCAGCATGGATGACTTAATAGAATAGGGGGTGCAAATTTGGATTACTTCAAGCAAAGACGAGCTTACAGAAAGCTGAAACGGGACCAAATAGACATCTCAACTGGTCAAAATAATCTGTATCGCGAGTTATTGGACTATGCGAACGATGAGTACCAGCTGGATACGCTATTTACCTTAAAGAATTCTGCGTTGCTTGATCTTACTGGATTATCCGAAGCCGGAATGAAAAAGGCTAGGAATGAATTAGTTCAACTTGGATTAATCAAATACGTCCCTGGTAAGAGAAACCAACAAAAACCGAAATACCAAATAATCAAGCTTTACAGTACCAGTTGGGACACTACAAACAGTAAAAGTAGCTCAACTGGTACCCCAAACAGTAGCTCAACTAGTAACCCTACTAGTAGCTCAACTGGTAGCTCCAAAGAACTTACTAGTACTAGTACTTATAACCTAACTAGTAACTCTAATAATAATCAAGATGATCCTAATCCATTCGTGCCATTGATCAACATGTACCAGCAAGAGTTTGGAATCATGTCACCGACAGCCAAACAACAAGTATTTGATTCAGTCAGTGACTTTACTAAGGGCGGTGCTACCGATCAACAAGCTTCTGAAATTATCCAGTATGCCATTAGCATTGCTGTTAGTTATAACAAGCGATATTGGAATTACACCAGCAAAATACTTGATGACTGGGTTAATCATAGTTTATTTGATCTGGACAACATCAAAGCTTATCAAAATAAACCACATAATCCAAAAGGCAGCTACAAGAATTTTAATCATAAGCCTAAAGAACAGGCAACTGATTGGGACAAGTTAAAAGCTAAAGAACCTTTGGATAACTCGAGCAATTTACAAGATAGATTAAAAAAATTAAGGGATGAAAAAAATGTTACAAGGCAAGACAAAAACACTGTCATATAGGCGTCCACAGGCACCTGTTTCAGATGATAGACGGACAGTTATAGACGAAATATCCAGAGAAAGCGTGTATCTGGAAAGAGTAATTGACAATTTACAACATCAATTTGAGCACATGGATTATTTGAGAAATAATCACTCTGATTTATTTTCAAGTCCATTTCTCATGCTGAAGCTTGAAAATTCACTTCTCAATGCGTACAGCTTACGGAAATGCTACGATGCTGAGCTTAGAAAGTTGGTGGCTGAAAATGGTTAAGTTTGATCTAAGAGATTTGCTAATTCCAAGAAATTTGACATTAAGAGAGTTTTCTGAAATATCAGGGATCAATTATTGGACCGTAGTACACATGTCACAGAGAACGTACAAGTCAATAAAGATCACTGATGTTGAGAAAATCTGCGAGGCTTTAGACATCATGCCAAATCAATTATTCGGATACGAAAGTAAGAGAGAGATAGCAAGTGAGTAATCAATTGAAATTAATAATCGATGGTGAACCAGTACCAGCCTCACGTCCTCGTTTTAGCTCACAAGGTGGCAAAAAGAGAGGCTATATCGACAAAAAATATCGGATTTACAAAAATGGAATCAAAATGCTGTACTGGGATAAGTATCATAACAAACAGCTTTTTGAAAAAGGTGCTCCTCTCGTTGCACACATACGCTTTTACAGAAGAATCCAAAAAGGATTATCCAAAGCAGAGCATAAGAGGCGTGCTAATCATGAGGTAAAGCCGACTGTGAAGCCCGACTTGGACAACTACGAGAAAGCTATTTTTGATGGCTTAGCAAAGGCTTGGTTCGATGATGGGCAAATTTGGAAACACGACACTGAAAAGAATTACGACGAGCACCCACGTACTGAAATTTTAATTGAGGAGTGGAAAAATGGACGATTTAGTAATTATGAAAGATCAGCAAGCAGTAACTAGCAGCTTACAAGTAGCGAAAACATTTAATAAGAACCATCGAGATGTATTGAGAGCAGTTGATGATTTAAAAGAGGGGGTTGCGCAAAATTGGGCAGACCTATTTTACGAAGATACATATACTCATCCTCAAAATAAACAGCAATATCGAATTATTTATATGAATCGTGATGGATTTACGCTATTGGCTATGGGATTCACCGGCAAAAAAGCAATTAAATTTAAGCTTAAATACATTGAAGCCTTCAACAAAATGGAAAGTCACATTAAAACTGGCGGTTTCAAAGTTCCATCAACAATGGCAGAAGCTTTACGTCTAGCTGCAGATCAGCAAGAACAAATTGAAACTATGAAGCCAAAAGCTAATTATTTTGATAAAATCATGGCTAGTAAATCATTAATGATTACTACGACAATCGCAAAGGATTATGGAATGAGTGCCAAAGCATTTAATGACCTACTTAAAAAACTCAAGATTCAATACAAATTGGGTGGCATCTGGTATTTATATTCTAAATATCAAGATAACGGCTGGGTTAGCTCATCAACACGAATGATTGATGGCAAGCCACGTACCTTAACCAAATGGACACAAAAAGGTCGTGTAGGACTATACAACCTATTAAAAGCTCACGATATTGTTCCTATGATTGAAAAGCTAGATATTACTACTGTGACTATTGGAGGGCAACAATGATAAATATTGATAAAAAAAAGGCCAATTCAATTAAGAATTGGCAGAATATAGTGATTGTAAATAATGATTCAGAGCCAATTGCCGTAATTTCAGACAATCAGATAATATTGAAAAGTGGTTATAAATATGAGATTGATGTTGGATTAGACAATTAGCCCAAATTATTAATATTGTGCAGAACGAAAGTTCTTATACAAGATGGAGTGTAAAATGTACAAAAATAACTTAAAAAAAATACTCAAATCTAAAAATATTAATCAAAGTGAGTTATCAAGAATTGCCAATGTGCCACGGACAAATATAGTTTCTATTATTAACGGTAAAATAAAGAATCCAACTATTGGATTGATGATTAAGATTGCTGATGCACTTAATATTAGTTTAGATGAATTTAGAGGTGATAATACAAATGATAAATAGAGTAGTCCTAGTAGGTCACCTAACACGTGATCCAGAACTTAGATATACGACGAACGGTGCAGCAGTTGCCAGTTTCACGATTGCCGTAAACAGACAATTTACTAATTCTCAAGGTGAACGTGAAGCCGATTTTATAAATTGTGTTATTTGGAGGAAAGCTGCCGAGAATTTCACCAATTTCACTCACAAAGGTTCACTTGTAGGTATTGATGGACGAATTCAAACACGTAACTATGAGAATCAGCAAGGACAGCGTGTATATGTCACTGAAGTGGTCGTTGAGAACTTCTCACTTTTGGAAAGCAGAAAAGATGCAGAAAATCAGCAGCAAAATTCCAGTAATACCAACGACTACAGCCATCAACCGCCGAAAAAAAGTAGAAACGATGCAGTAAACACAAAAAGTGATGTAGCAAATTCAAGGAGCGGTGATCCATTTGCTAATAATTCCAAACCAATAGATATCTCGGATGATGATTTGCCATTTTAAATAAGGTGGTGTGAATGATATGAATTACCAGGAGATTTACAGGGATTTTGTTAGAGAGAGATTTGTAGATGAGTCTCACAATATCATTCGTGCAATTCTTTATATTCATAGAAATTTTTATAAAACACCAAGGTCATTTCAACGGGCCGATAGAGAATTAGACGATGATATTAAAAATGAGATTATTCTAGGAATTTTAAAGGATGACAAGTTAGCAAGTAAATATAAATTATGTCGGATTTGATTATTAAACAAAGAGGTTAAACACATGACAAAAAAGTTAATCAATTTCAATTTATCCACGATGTCGGATGGTGGAGTACAAGAAAAGTTTGAACAAGAATTAAAAAAGGTTGCTGAAAATATCTTGGATCCAAATACCGATGCGAAGAAAAAACGTACCGTGACAATTACATTGACATATCTTCCAAATGACAACAGGGATGCTATCGCGGTTTACTCTGAAGTTAAGTCTAAGCTCGTTCCACAAGATGGGGTATCAACTACGTTACTCGTTGGTAGGAACTCTAATACAGGCTCAATCGAAGCTAATGAGCTTAAATCTGGGGCCAAAGGACAAACTTATTTCGATGAAAATGGGGATGTTCGTACTGATACTGGTGAAAAAGTTGAAGATGTCGAAGACAAAAAGGAAAAAGATAGTTCAAAAAAAGCTGCTCGAGTAATCGATTTACAAAAACAAAATACTAATATGGCATAGGTGATAGAAATGGCGGATTTAACTTATGAAGCGATTGAGAAGATTCAAGAAATGGCTGAAAAAGCCAATAGCAAAGATAGACTCGTTCAAATGGCTTGCTGACAATATGAAAAGGATGGTTTGTAATAATGATTGATGATGTATCAGCATGGGCATTACAAATAGCTGCAGAACAATTAGGATATGAAGACTTTAGTGAAGTCCCACCTCAAAGCATGGGAGAAGTTTATGAAATTGCTGAGGAAATAGACTATTAAAGTTTCGAAGATTAATGTAAAGGGGTTAAATAATGGGAGCAATCGAATCAAGTGATGAGACCAAGAACAAAATAATTCAATCAATTTTACAGGAGGACGAGCTTGCTAAAAGATTTAAATTGTGCCGTGTATGAAATGCGTTGCAATAAGTATCCGTGTGTTGAAATTGCTGATGCTTTACATATTAGCGATGAAGATGTTGAGTTTATTGACAAGGCCAATCAAGAACATTTGGCAAAATTAGAAATGATTAGATTAGGAAGGTTAAATCTTAGCGATTTTAATTAGATGATGAAAATGACAGATGATAATTTAGCAGTCTATCAAATGCGTGAAAATAGATATAAGAATAAAGAAATAGCAGCTGCTATGCATAAAGAGCTTTTTTATATAGAAGACATAATACGTCAAAATAACAGGATCGGTAAAAAATTATATAGAGAAGACGATGAATGGCAGCGGTTGAATGCTAGAAGGAATAAACATAGGAATGAGGCGTTAAGTAATGGTAAATCTTAAAGACATCAAAGTGAATATTAACGTTGATACGACAGATATTTCAATGAGCGACGAAGTTAAGAATGAGTGGGTCAATGATCCATTGGATAAAATGTTAGATAAATGGAAACATAGTGGGCCAAAGCAGAGACGATTGATTAAGATCAGCAAGTCAAAGAATCATAATTAGACAACAAAAAAGCCACCCACAAAGTGAGCAGCTAATTAATTGATTCCAGCAAATCAATTATATCATAAGTGGAGGCTGTATATATCGTGGGATTACTATTACCAGATATTGATGAAGAAAAAACAATTAAGAATGTTAAAAATTATTTTGAGCATGAATTTCCAAGATTAATTGCTCAATCTCACATGAGCCTCACGTATGTGCAGTCTCCAAGTTTTGATTGTATTGGGAGTGGAATTAATACAAGAAATACTCAAGAGGATAAAATTGTGGGTAAATTAGGTGCAAAGGAATATATCCAAATAACGATGAAACTTATTAGCAACTGTCCGCATGATTATATGGTTATTTTGAAAAATTATTATATCCATAATATGACGAACATTGATTTGCAAGAATTATTAGGCTATGGACAAACGCGATGTAATGAGCTAAAGAATATGGCTTTGCTATACTTTGCTGATGCTTTTATTGATTATTACGATTTGCATGTTTATATTCCAGAAAATAAAAAAAGCGATGTAATGCCGACGTATTAGCGATGTTTTAGTGATGAAAGAGCGTTACACAAGCGACCACTTTACGTGTTATATTAGTATTATCGAAAGATTAAGAGATATGCGGTTACTCTACCGCTTAAAAGGAGCTCATTTGTTAGAAGAGTTATGATAACGCTCTTCATTTCGTGAGAACACATGGGTGGGCTAAATTAAAAAAATAATTAGTATTTCCCTCAACAATATTTAAATGTTTTTCCTTCCAATTTAGCTTGAGGTTCGAATCCTCATTCTCACATTGGCCGGCGGAAAACGGTCATAAAATATAAAAGAAAACGTTAATTGATTCTTTTGTAAAACAACAACGGTAGTCGGTGGCGCAAAGGGTAACGCTAAATACAAATGATGGTGTATGGTTCGATTCCATGCCTGACTATATAAAGAAGATCAGTCAATTATGGCTGGTCTTTTTGTTTTGGAGGAAAATATGAAATTTGGTAAAGCAATTAAATTAATGAAGCAAGGCAAGAAAAAGCTTATAAAGATGTGGAACCATGAAGATGATTAATACACCTTGTGGCTACATGACACCACTAGAATATAAAATGATTAATTACATTGATCGTGATTTGAAAAAAAAGAGAGAAAAACTTAAGCCAAGAAAGTAGGTGATAATGTTGGCTAAGTCGAACATTGGCGAATGGATAACTTCCGAAGGACTACTTCAATTAGAAGGCTGGGCACGTGATGGCTTAACTGACGAACAGATTGCCCATAATATTGGAATTGTTCCATCTACGCTTTATGAGTGGAAAAAGAAGCAATCGGAGATATCGGAGGCCCTAAAAAAGGGAAAATCGGTTGTTGATCGTGAGATTGAGAATGCTCTATTCAAGCGTGCCAAGGGTTTTACAGCTACTGAGACACAATATAAAGTAGTTGCAGTTGACGATGAATTAATTGAAGTCAGAAGACGTGACTACGCTAATAAGTGGAAGTTGAAACATCCAGATGCTTCTAAACAAGAAATAGAAGATGCTGCTATCAAAGGCGTGAAAACCACTAGAAGAATCAAGTTAGGAGTAGTTGAAAAGGATATTCCACCTGATACGACCGCTGCTATATTCTGGTTAAAGAATCGTAAGCCTGAAGAATGGCGTGATAAGCATGAGACTGAGTTATCTGGTGGCTTAAACGTTCATAACCCATATGCAAATCTTACTGATGCCGAATTGAAGAAGATTGCTCATGAACAGAAGTGACTGGATCAGACGTGGTGCAGAGATTGAATTAGCAAGAAGACATTTTTTTGATTTTTGCAAGTTGAGAATGCCTGACTTTTATAAACCCAACCGTACATACTTGGTTGATTTATGTAATGATTTGGAAGAATTCTTAACTAGCGATGATCAAATACTAGTAGTTAATGAACCACCACGACATGGAAAGTCTTTGACGGCCACCAATTATGTTGAGTGGCTACTTGGAAGGGATGGCACTGAAAGAATCATGACTGGATCATATAATGAAACGTTATCCACTGTATTTTCTAAGTCAGTTCGTAATACCATTCAAGAAGTTAAAGCCGATGACAACATACTTGTTTATAATGATATTTTTCCAGACACTCACATTAAATATGGTGATGCTGCTATGAATATGTGGAGTCTTGAAGGCAGTCCGGTTAACAACTACCTTGCTACATCACCAAGTGGTACGGCCACTGGTTTTGGTGCTGATCTAATTATTATTGATGATGTTATCAAGTCAGCTCAAGAAGCTAATAACGCTAATCGATTAGATGATATTTATCATTGGTACATTGATACAATGCTTTCACGTCTTGAAAAAGGTGGCAAAGTTTTAATCATCATGACACGGTGGGCCAGTGGCGATCTGGCTGGACGTGTGCTGACTGAGATGCCGAAAGCTGGATACAAGGTCAAACATATTAACATGAAGGCTCTACAAGATGATGGAACGATGTTGTGTGATGATGTCCTATCACTTGCTGAATACAAGCAAAAGACATCGGTCATGAGCCCTGAAATTGCAGCTGCTAACTACCAGCAAGAGCCAATTGACTTGAAGGGTACTTTATATCAGAAGTTCAATACATACACGAAACAACCTGAGTTCAGTGGTATCTATGCATATTGTGATACTGCTGATGAGGGTAGTGATTATCTTGTATCAATCGTATATGGGATGTACAAGCAAGAACCCTATATATTAGATGTGGTCATGACACAGGAACCAATGGAAGTCACTGAATCTTTGGTTACTGAAAGTTATTACCGAAATAAGGTTAACCTTGCTAGAATTGAATCTAACAATGGTGGTAAAGGATTTGCACGTCAGGTTGATACCAAATTAAAGAATGAGTATAAAACAAATCGTACTGTTATTAATTGGTTTCACAATAGTCAAAATAAGGATGCACGTATTCTATCTAATTCGAGTTGGGTAGAAGAACATATGCATTATCCTGAGGACTGGAAGTCACGTTTTCCAGTCTTTTTTGATGCAATCAAGAAGTATCAACGTGCTGGTAAGAATCTGCATGATGATGCTTCAGATGCTTTAACTGGTGTTGCTGAATCAGTTATGTCAATGGAAACTAATAACCACAGTCAAAACAGAAAGCAACAAATTAAGAGTTTAAGAAATCTAGGACTAATTAATTAGAAAGGAGCTGATGTTAATGGCAACAGATACAGACCCGTATGCACTAGGGCAATCAATCCATATGCTAAATGGTAAGCGTTGGGTTGGCGGTTTACTCAAAGCTAACAAGCAATACACAATGCCAGCTGATGATTGGAATGAAATTAAGAACGATCCCGAGAAAATTAAAGAAGTGTTGCAGTATTTTGTTACTCAACATTATCAATATCAACTGCCTAGAATATTGGAGCTTGAACGCTATTACAAAGGTGAAAATGACATTCATTTTGCTAATACAAATATATCAAGTAGCAGAGCTGACAACCGTGTTACTTTTGGATTTCCTAAGTTCATCACTAATACACGTGTTGGTTATTCTGTCGGTAATCCTATCAAGTTTCAATACAATAAAGATGATAGTAACGATGAGGATTTAAAAAATGCATTAGATAATTTTAATAGTCGAAACGATGAAAGTTATCACGAAAAAGTGATGAAGAAGAATCTAAGTATTACCGGTCGAGCTTATGAGCTTGAGTATGTCAAAGAAGGCACAAATGATGTAGCAATCAGACCGATTGACCCAGCTAATGCATTTATTGTTTATGATTCATCAATCGAGCAGCATTCGTTATTTGGCGTTAGATATTATCTTATTGAGTACATGAATAAGCCAAAATATTATGCAGAAGTATATACAGACGACGCCATTTATTATTTCAATGATGGTGAAACTCCTGGAACTGATTTAGTATTTGATCACGTTGATGAACACTACTTTTTTGGCGTTCCATTGACTGAATATATTAATAATGACGAACGCATGGGCGACTGGGAAGCCTCACTCGACAAAATTGATGCCATTGATAAAGCTGTATCGGAAATGGCCAATTCACAAGAAGATTTTGCTAATGCTATTTTGAAAATTATTGGCAATTTTGATATTAGTGATGCTGACGGTGAAGAGCCAAAGCACCCACAAATCGACCGCAAGAATGCAATTATGTGGTTGCAACCTGATGTACAGCAAAATATCGGTGACAATGGCAACACCGTGATTCAGCCAGATGTTGGTTACGTTACTAAGGATTTAAATGTGGCCGAATGGAAAGTATATGTTGACCTAATTCGTGCTCAAATTCATATGGACACAAATACGCCCGATACATCAGACGAAAGTTTTTCTTCTAATTCATCTGGTGTTGCAATCCTTTATAAGCTTTGGGGTAGTGATCAAGAGCGTTCCATTCAAGAGAGTTTATATACACGTGGTCTTATGAGGCGTCTTAGACTCCTTGGAAACTATTTGGAAGTTACTGGTCAAATAGCTCATGCAGAAGACGTGGAGAACTATCAAATCATATATACACCTAACTTACCTAAGAATGACCAAGAAACACTTCAAAATGCTCAAATACTTGCTAATCTGGGTACTGAGTCAGATCAAACTATTCGGGAAGTTGTTGAGAAGTATACAGGCATTTCACCAGAAACAGAGCAGCAACGTGTTGATGATGAGAACAAGCGAGAACTCAATAGCGATCCAATGCAGAAAGTATTTAATCGAGTTCAAACGCCTGATCCAATTAAAACGATTGACAGTAGCAAGCCCGACCAAAGCAAGCCCGACCAAGCTAATTCAAGCTCAACCATTTTAGATAAGATTAAAGGTTTGTTTGGCGGTGGTAAGTAATGAAACTTACTGAAAAGCAAGCTATAGCAATTGCTCAGGCTATTTATGGTAAGCAAGATGAGCGTGTGAAGCAGATTGAACAGCTTTATAAAAATACACAATCAAATGTTATTGATATGATTGCTGCCTTTATTGCTAACAATTCAAATTGGAATGGTAAAGCTAATCCTGATGAGATAGCAAACTTCTTATCCAATTTGAAAGACACGTTTAGTAATGTCGGTAAAGATGACCAGGCTACCATTAAGACAGCATTCAAAGGTAATCGTTTGAAAACCAACGGTGATGTGTTAATTGCTAAGGTTACTCAAGAGTTTGTTAAACAGATGGTGGCTCAAAAGTTGCAATTGAGTGTAAGCACGCAGAACATCCCTGATGTAGTTAACTCAAAGAACTATAAAAGTGCAAAGAAAAAAATCAATACTTATAATCGTCAATCAAAACGATCAATGAATATTGATTCTATATTGCAACGGACAGCACGCAACGCTGTGTTAGATCGTCACGTTGATTCTGATATGTTTAGCTCAATTAATAAGCAGACACTTCAAACTATTCGTAAGGTTAGGGATGTCGCTGAAAGAGCTGCTAAATCACCAAAGGATTCTCTTAATTGGCAAAAGGAAGTGGCAAATATTTTGACTGGTGGCCATAAAGCTACTAATGGTCAAATGGGCAGAGCTGCTGGCATGATTCGAACCGCTACTGGACAGGCGTTAAACAGAACAAGATTGGAAAAGCTAAAGAGTGACAAAGTTAAGAAATATAAGTTTATTTCACTCGAAGCACCTAATACATGTAAAGATTGTGCTGATTTAGATGGAAATATATATGATGTTAAAGACGCAAAGGAAGGCGTTAATTTTCCTTTGATGCATTATAACTGTCAATGCACTGTGATTGAAGCCAATGATAAAAACGATTGGGATACTTCTGATCATGATGTTAGTGAAGAACTAGATAGCTTATAGAAGGCAAAATATGTCTGATGTATATATATAAATAATTTTGAGTAGTCATGCTAATGTATGGCTTTTTTTATTGCCATTTTTGTTGGTTGCTGGCGTAAAAAAACAACTGATGAATAAAAGTTATACCACTTAAAAGTATGGAGGAATCTAAGTATGAAATCACTATTACAAGAACCAATCAAACTAAATTTGCAATTCTTTTCTGAGGAAGGCGGAAACGGATCAGATAACGAGGGCAGCAAAGGCCCAGAAAATGAAAATTCTGACAACAGTTCCGATGAATCAGGCAAAGAGAATGATAAAGACAGTTCTGATGGTGAAGATGACGGCAAGATGTTCACTCGCTCTGAATTGCGAAAATTGATCGGTAGTGCTGTTAATGAATATAAGACTAGCAAACTACCTAATTTGTTAAGCGAAGCAGAACAAAAAGGCGCTAATAGAGCCAAAATGACTGATGAAGAGCGTATCGAAGCTGATACAAAGGAACGTGAAGACAAACTTAATAAAAGAGAACAAGCCTTAAATCAGCGTGATGCCTTATCTGATACGACAACAAAATTATCCGAGAACGGATTACCTACAAGTTTTGCCAGTATGTTGAGCGATCTTCATGAGGATAAGCGTACAAAAAATGTCAAAGAATTTAAGAAGGCATTTAGTGAAGCTGTTCATAAGGGCGTTCTCGAAGCTACTAAGGGTGGAAAGACACCTCAAACTGGTGGTAGTGAACATACTGAAGATATTGGCTCCAAATTTGCTGAAATGGCAAATAAGCAAGGTCAAGGATTGAACAATAATCCTTGGTCAAAATTAAGAAAATAGGAGGATAAACTATGTTTTATGAAAAAAATGTTCATGTAGATGAACTCAATTTTTTAGATAGTGAGAAGTATGTAGCATTTTCCACTAAGGTAGATGCTACTACTCCAGGAGTGGTTAATGGTGTACTACCTGCTGGCTCAATTGTTCCATCTAACGATGCGAAAGCTCACGCAGTTACTTTAAACGAGGTAGATGTGTCACATGGACCTGAATTAGTTTCAGGGATCGTTGATGGCTTCATTAATGCCAAACGTTTGCCAGTTGCACCAACTGCCGAAGCAGTGGCGGCGCTAAAACGAATTACATTTTCAAATTTAGAGGAGGCTTAATTTAATGCCAGAAATTTTAGATTTATTCAATCAAAGAGATGTGCTTTCATACGTTAATAATCGTCAATATCCTGCATATTTAGGCGATTCACTATTTCCATCAAGAAAAGTATTAAGTCTAGATGTTGAAATTCTTGAAGATAGATATACAACACCTGTAATAGCTCCAATGTCATCATTCGATAGTGAAGCACAAATTGGAAGCCGTGAAGCTGATAGACGTTATGCAGAACTAGGCTATATCAAACGTAAGATTCAACTTAAAGAAAAAGATTTGGTAGCACTTAGAAATCCAAGAAACCCACAAGAACAACAATACTTAACTCAATTGGTTTACAACGACACCGACCATATGGTAGAAGGTGTGCAAGCTCGTGTTGAATTAATGCGTATGCAATTACTTGCCAACGGTGTTGTTTTACCTGATGATGCTGATTCTAGCTGGAAGATTGATTACGACTTACCTAAGGAACATCAAGTAACTGTTACTAAGTCATGGGATGACCCATCAAGTGATCCAATTTCAGATATTAAAGCTTGGGTTAATACTTTGGATATCGTGCCAACTAGAGCTTTGACATCAAGAAAAGTTCTCCAAGCTTTGGAAGAAAACAGCTCAATCAAAGCACTATTTAAGAGTTTGGGTGTAATTCCATCTGATGGATCATTAAATCAAATTATGCAAAGCCTCGGATTACCTGTTATCGTTACTTATGACAGAAAGTACCGTGCACAAAGCGCAACAGGATCATATACTAAAGAACGATTCTTCCCAGAAGACAAATTTGTCATGTTTGATGATAATACTTTGGGTGAAACACTTTATGGACCAACTCCTGAAGAAAGCCGTCTTATGTCAGGAAACAGTAACGACATGATGGTTGGGAATATCTTTGCCACAATGTATGAAGAAGGACATGATCCTGTGGGTACATGGACAAAGGCAGCTGCTACATCATTGCCAACTCTTGCTAGTCCTGATGAATTGTTCCAAGCACAAGTTCTATTATCTGGATCTACGAAGTCAAAATAGATCCGCCATCAAGTTCGGATGGCGATAAAACTAGTCCGGATAAACCAACTAACGTGAAGTCGGTAGCTACTACAGATGGTGCCATTATTTCAGCTGAGTAGGGGGTGATTTAATGGCTGATGAAGTTAAAATTGAAGATTCAATCCTTAAAGATTTCAAAACTTTAAAGCATATCAAGAATGATGAAATGGACGATATCTTTAAAATATATATCAATCAAGCTATGCAAGAAGTTGAATTGTATATTGGACGAGATACTCTGCCAGACGTTTTGAAAGGTATCATTACTCAAATGGCCGAGGCTAAGTTCACTAAAGCTGGTTCAGAAGGTACGAAATCTTCTAGTGAAGAAGGTCTATCTTATTCTTATAACAGCAATGATATTGAACAGTTCTATCCTCAATTAAACAGATATTTAGACAATCTAAAGGGTAGTGATAACCGTGGGAGGATAGTGACGTTCGATTGATTATAAGAGATGTAGTTTTATTGACTAAATCAAATAAAAGGAATACCGATATCCTAGATCATCGAGTAGTTTATAATGAACAAATTGTAAGAGGTGCAAGAGTTACTGAATTGAATGGCTCACAGTCTCAAAATAATGCTATTGGAAGGCAATACAACCATTCATATGTAATCAGATTAGAAGGTATTTATAACGCTGATAAGATAGCTTTTATTGAGGATTATCAAGAAAATAATTCACATGTTTTACAAATTGCACAAATTAGAAAACATCATTTTAAAACTGACATTTATTGTGGTGATACCGAGGTGAAAAGCTAATGGCTTGGAATAATGAGCATGTACCGGTAGTCAGAGTTCAAGCTAAGGATAATTTTAGCGATCCACTAATTGCTATGGCTAGATCACTAAAACAATCTGGCAATTCTGATTTGGCAGAGATGGTACTTAAAGATAAAGCGCGACTCAAAGTCAATGTGCCTAAGGCCGTTGATAGGATTGCTAATGATGAAGTTGACGGTGCTCAAAAGTTAATCAAAGAGCGCCAATATCATTCAAAATCTGGCTATGTAGGACATGGTAATTTGTGGAAGTCAGTGGTCAAGCATCCAAGCAAAGACGGTATGAAGTCGGATATCTATGCTAATGCTGAATCTAAAGAAGGATATGAGTATATCCAGGCCTTCGAATATGGTTTGAAGAATAAAAATTACCCTGCCCATCACGTTATGCATGATTCAGGGATGAATTTAGATGTAGATAAGTACTCAGATGAGATTATTAAAAAATCGATAAAGTAGGTGATTAATTGATTTCACCACAACATGACATGTTGCAATCAGCAATCAGAACGTTAGAGATTATTACGGATATACATATATTAGATTTAGATGCAGTTGACAGTAATGAATATCCTCAAATTATTGTTTCAAGTGGTCAAAATATTGATGCAGAGCGTGCTAAGAATGAACAGCGTTCTACATATACGCTTTATGTTGACTACTTTGATGATGTTGATAACGATCATGGCTTGATGATGGATACATTATTTAGTATCCGTGAGTATCTCAAGTATTTGAGATTGTCCAATTACAATTGCCAATCTTATGCGTTTAATCAATCATCAGAAACAATTGATAATTCAACTTCTAAATCGCTGAGACATGTAACAATTACATTTGATTATCACATTACAGAAAAATTAATTATTTAGACATTCATTTATAAAATGGGTGTCTTTTTTTATGTAAATTATTAGAAAAGAGGAATTGAAATGGTAGATACAGCAGTATCCAACAAGTTTAAAGCTGAAGTTCGTGGCCGTGATGCCGATAACATTATTTATCTTTACAAACGTATCAAGCACGAACCACTAACAAATAAGATTCATATTTTAGGACTCCAGGGTGCCACATCAGGAACTAATACACGTACATTACAATCTACAGCAACTAAGAGGGCCAATATTAAAGGTGTCGGCTCAATCAACCAACAACGTACTGTAGATGTAATCTTTTCTGCTCCGGAAAAGAACAAGAAAGATTTGTATTGGGACTTATATGCAGCCTGGGAAAAGGGTGAATTAATTGGTCTATGGAGAATGGATCTAAACACAATGCACGGTACTAAGCCGCATCGTAAGATTCAAGCACAATTCTCACAAAGTTTTGTTCCCAACCTTCCTAACACAGAAGCATTGGGTGGAACAATGACATCCAATCTCCAATTCGAAGTCAATGGTATGGAACGTGCAATCAATTCAGATGAAAATGCATTCGAGCTTGATGAAGAAGATCTTGATGATGGTATTTTGGATGACCTAGCCAAGTTCTATAACTTCTCACATGGTACTGATTTGGGTGTTGATGATAATGGTGACTTCGTTGATAACACTGTTGACGATGACACTATTGAGGTTCAAGACACAACTACCGGTGAAGATGTGATGGGACCAGCTTACAAGCCTGTTGACGATGATACTGGCAGTGAAAAAGCTCCAGAAGAACCGCAAAATGTTCAATCTGAGGCAACCGGGACAGGTGCAGATGTTTCATCTAGCTAAAAAATAATTAAAGGAAGTATTCAAATATGGCAGACAGAACTAATCAAATAGAAATTATTTACGACAAGACTGGCAAAAAAGTTGTTGAAGGAACTAAAGGTGATTTATCTACTGTAATCACTGGCCTAACCGGTGGCACAACTGTTGCAGATGGTGATTATAAAATTTCTTTCAAGGATGCAACAACCGGACTTGAATCAGAAAAGGTAGACGTTCCAGGCTTTACAGTTGAAAAGGCTCCAGACAAGCCAGCAGACGTGAAAGCAGACGCCACAAGTGACGGGGCAAATGTCTCAGCTGACTAGCTAACTTAAAAGCATTCTCACTTTCTTGAGTGGTGGTGGTTGGAATCAAATTCATTTTAGGAGATTTAAAAATGCTAACTCTAAAAATCAAAAATAAAGATGTCGAACCATCGTATAATTACAGACTTTACAAGAATATTGCTGGTGCTGATAAAGATAAGCGAACTACTAATTTTTATGATTTTCTAGATGGACTCTTTATTGATGATCCTGATACAATCATTGACTTCTTTAAAGCAGCGGCTGGTGGTGACCTTGGAGAAGATGCAATTGTTGATCAATTGGACAATGAAGGTGCTTTTGACGATATTCGTAAAACAACGGATGAAATCCTTAAGGGCCTTGCCACATCAGGTTTTTTAAAATCAAAGGTAGAAGCCTACAAGAAATACGGGAATCATGTGATCGACAGTATGAAGGCGACCTTAGAAATCGACTCACTCAAGCCAGAAGACGAAGAAACGACTCAAATTCAAATCAATCAAGCAGAAGAACAGATGAAGAACGCAGAGAACAGAATGAAAGTCATGAAGAAGTAAATGAGTTTGACTTAGATGAGCAAATTACCAGGGCTAGAAGAATAATCGGAATTACCAACATTGATGATTTTTGGAAGCTCACTCCTAATGAATTTGATGACCTATGTAGAGGTGCTTTACTAGCTCAATACGACAATTTAACTAATCAGCGTGTATCCAATTCAATGGTTCGGCCAGTTGGTCTAATTGACGATATTCAAGGTCAAAGTCAGCAAATAGATACGGTATTGAGTCAGATTAAAGATTATGCGGAGAAGTTTGGTAAAGAATCCGACGATTCCGAAAGAAAGCAGATGGACGCAAAGGCATTCTACGAATTGGTTATGCAAAGGGGGCGAGAATAGATGTATGACATAGTTGTTAATAAGATTATTAATTTCAAAGGTACTGATCAATTAACCTCAATAGCTAACAAGGTCAAAGAGGCTATTGACGGTATCAAGGATAAGAAAGTAAAACTTGGCGCCACTCCTGAAGACCAAGGCATTACTTCGTTTGGACAAAAACTTCAAGGATTGCCTAAAGATGTTCGAACAACTCTAAAGGCGATGGCTGAAAAGAACGGTTTTGATACGTTTGAAGGTTACATGAAGACTGTTCCCCAAGATAAGTACACTCAATTAAAAGCTAACGTTGAAAAAGGTGGATTCCAGGCATTTAAGAACGACTTGAATAGTCTGCCACGTACCCAACAATCCAAATTAAGGGCAATTGCTGAGCGTGAAGGATTTACTACTTTTGAGCAGTACTATCAAAAGGTACCTAAAGAAGCCCGTACAAAGCTCGATGCGATAGCTGATACGCACGATATTGAGGATTTCCTTCGTGAAACTGAGAAGATTCCTAAGCATCTTAATACCAAAGTCGATGCTGATGTTAATGGTGGTAATAGTGCACTAGTTAACTTCAGCAATCATATTGATAAGGCTAAAGAGAAAACAAGCCAATTTAAATCAATTCTGGCAGGTAGTTTTGTTGGATCTATAATGACCACGGGACTTATGTCCATTGCTGGCGGTTTGAAGTCAGCAACTTCAGCAGCTATGGAATACGCCAATGCACAGCAAACCATGAATGCCACTTGGAAGACTTTAACCGGTAGCGCCAAAGATGGTCAAAAAATGGTAGATATGACCAACAAGATGGCTATAGCTGCTAATAACTCTACTCATATGGTTGACCAGTTAAATCAAAAGTTCTATTCAGTCAATGATAGTGCTGAAACTACTAAGAAATTAACAACTTCAGTATTAACACTACAGGATGCATTCGGTAAAACTGATGATGAAGTTGAGAACTTCGGAACTCAGTGGGGACAAATGGTTGCCAATGGGAAAGTATCCGCTCAAGATATGATGTCGTTCGTCAATGTCTTTCCTAAGTTGAGAATTGAACTGCTCAAGACCGAGCAGAAGATGACTGGTAACAAGAATCTAACGATGAAACAGCTGAACGACATGATCTCAGCCGGTAAGGTTTCATCAGATACCATGGATAAGGTATTGGAAGATACTGCAACCAAGTACGGCAAGGCTACTAAGAATTTTGGTGCCACAATAGCCGGAATGAAACGTACTATCCAAAGTCAAGTTCCTGTTTTGTTATCAGCGTTCACTGAACCATTTCTCAATGCTCAAAACCCAATTTACAAGACTGTATCTGATTGGGTAGCAGATAAACGCACTAAGGACAAATTTAGCGACTTAGGTAAAACTATCTCTAATGGGATGTCTGATGCTATGAGTGCTCTCTCAGGTGGTACAGGTGGACAAAAGGACTTTGCTGCCAATTTAAATAGAGGTATTGATTCGGTCAATAAAGGATTCAAAGTATTTTTTGGATACATAACTGCCCATGCTAAAGACTTGAAGACAGTTGGCGGTAGTCTAAATGAAATCCTAAAAGTATTTCTCAATGCTATCTGGAAAGATGTCGGCTCCATCATTACCACTATTGGTAGTAGTTTGGGACTGATGAAAGACAGCTCAAAAGATGCAAGTGATCCATTACATGCAGTTGCTGATGCCTTGAAGGGTATTGCAAAACACAAAACGGTCATCAAGGCTATTGCCGGTTATCTGGTAGCAATGAAAACATTCAAGATGGCCAAGGGTGCATTTGATCCACTACTAAAATTGGCAGGTATGCAGTCAAAAGGTGGCGGACTTCTTACAAAAGTTGTTGGTTCAGGTAAAAATGAAAAGAAAGTATTCAGATTCGGTACTGAAGGAATTGCAGCAACAAAGAAACAGTTATTAGGACTAAAAGATTTATTAGGTAAAGTGACTCAAGGCGGTAAATTCTCAAAAGTTAGTGCCGGTAATATGACAAAAGGCGCAAAGATTGGTACAGGGGTAACGACTGCCGCTGTTGCTGGTGTTGCTACTATGGATGTAGTCGGTGCATTAAAAGCCAAGAATCCAGAGAAAAAATTTGAAGGATTTGGTAAAGCTGCCGGTGGAGCAATCGGTGGTGGAATAGGTTTCATGCTTGGTGGTCCAGCTGGTGAAGCTATCGGTGCTACATTAGGTCGTATGCTTGGAAAGCTCGGTGGTAAAGCTGCTAAAAACTTCACTGACGGATGGAATAAAAAAGGCCGTGGTGCAAAACCACCAAAGGGAATTATCCAGAAGGCTGGCTATTATTCAAGAAAAGCTGGCGATGCTGTTGTTAATTGGACAAAGGGTATCGCTACTTGGATGGGTAAGCATAAAAAAGAAATACTTCTTACTTTGGCCAACCCGTTTTTAGGTATTGGTGCCTTTATTTTAAAGGATACCAAAGTCGGTAAAGATTTCCGAAAGTGGGCATCTAATGCAATAAAGAATGTTCAAAAGGGCTTCAAATCCTTTAATAAAAAAGCTGGAAAAATTGGCGGTGGCATCTCTAAAGGCATCGTTAAAGGAATGAAAGGCTTTGGCAAGTTAGCGCTTTATGCGTTAGCTTTTCCTGTCGGTATTGGTGTAAAGATAACTAAACCACTTGTTAAGCCAATTAAAAAATCGATTTCTTCATTGGTTAAATCAATTAAGAAAGATTGGAATGGGTTAACAAAATGGCTCGGTAAAATCTTTAATCCAATAGCTAAAAACTGGCAAAAATCTTGGAAGAAAATTTCTAAAGCTATAGATATGAAGAAATTCTCCAAGGATATGTCTAATACTATGTCAGACATGTCTAAGTCTATTCAGAAATCATCAGATGATGTTGGCAAACAGATGTCTAACATGTCTAAGTCAGTCAAAAAGTCTAAATGGGCTAAGGATTTAAAAGAGAAATTCAATGAAGCTCAAAAGAATGCAGGTTCTTGGAGTTCTGGCATGAACGACTGGTGGTCAGGATTTAGCTCTGGATTTTCAAAATCTTGGAACTCAATTTGGTCTGGCGTAGGTTCTTACTTTAGCAAAAAGTTTAGTGGATTATCTAAATGGTATAGCAATTTTTCAAGTGGTATGAAATCATGGTGGTCTGACTTTAGTTCTAACTTCAAATCAGCTTGGCACTCAGTCTGGAAAGGAATATCTGACACATTCAAAAATATTTTTGATGGATTAAAGGATATTGCTAAAAATGCCTGGAATGGAATCATTGGAATCGTTAATTCAGGTATTGGAGCTATCAACGGTGTTATCAAGATGTTCGGTGGAAAGAGCTTAGGAAAAATCAAGACTCTTGAAACTGGATCTAATTACCATAGAGGTGGATTAGCAAAGATTAATGATGCTCACTCAAGTGTTTATCGTGAAATTGTTAAATTACCAAATGGACATATGTTCTCGCCTCAACAAAGAAATGTTGTATTGCCATTGCCACAAGGTTCATCAGTTTTACCTGCTCAAGCAGCAAGACCATATGTCGAAACTGGTTTAATTCCTCACTACGAAAATGGTATTGGAGATAGTTTATCTAACTTCTTTGATATGGCCAAAAGCGGAATATCTGATGCGGCTAGTGGCGTAGGCTCTTGGGTATCTTCTAAGATGAAAGAAATTGGTGGAGATATCGAAAAAGGTATTAAATTTGCTAAGGACTTTATTAAAGACCCTGTTGGGAATTTATCTAAGGCATTCGAATCAGTCACAAATGGTAAATTTGCTAAAGAAGAATTTTCAAGCAAAATGGGACCTGCTACTGGTCATGGAATTGTTAAAGCTGTCGCCGATAGGGTTAAGAGCTTGGCTGAAAGTTTTAAGAAACAACTTCAATCAGTCACAGTTTCTGGTAAAATGCCAGCCACTGCATATGGTCCAATGATTAAAGCTGCTGCTGCTTATATGCATCAATCAATTACTGATTTTAATGTCGATATGATTGAAAGAATTATTGCTAATGAGTCCGGTGGTGATCCTAATATCACAAATAATTGGGATAGTAATGCCAAGGCCGGACACCCATCTACTGGTATTTTGCAATATATTGAGCCAACATTTATGCATTATGCAATGCCAGGACATACCAATATTCACAGTGCCTTTGATCAATTGATTGCGTTATTTAATGATGCAACTTGGCGCAGCGATATGGGTATGGGATATAACGGAAAATATGGCGAATGGCGTGGGCAAGCTTCAGGACCTAGTGGTCCAAGATTAATGGCCAACGGTGGTCATGTATTTAATGCTACAAGTGCCATTATCGGTGAAGATGGTGATGAGTTTGCTATTAATCCATCTAAACCTTCCGCCATTCCACTTCTTGGCGATTTGATTGGTAGAATGGCAGACTTCCATCCAGAATTTAGAATGTCATCAAACATAACAAGTAATATTTCTTCAGACATTGGTAGAAAGCTGGATAGTGTTATCAATTTGCTTGGTTCAATCAATGGAAAGGACTTCCAACCAGAAGTCAATATTGCAAGAACTTCAAGCAACTTAAATCGACAAAACAGACGTGACACTGATATTTATGCTTATCAGAGAGTGATGAGACAATAATGACAAATCAAGTATTTAAGGATGAATTGACTAATCCAAAGCCACATGCATACGGATTCAGCCATGGGCGAGATAGTCTATCATCTTTACCTGAAGATCCAATTGAAGTGGCCATTAGTAGTGACGGTGTCAATTGGAAATCATATTATGACGTTCAAGATTTGTTTGGGGTTCATTGCTATGATTGGGATGTTGCTCAAGCAAATCCTATTGATAACTTCCAGAAAATTAATACTAGAGATGGTCAACATTTAACATCATCTAATTTTGATAGTAGAGATATCAATTCTACCTGGATGGTAGATGGAGAAAATGAAACAGAATTCAGAATGTTATATTCTGAATTGCATAATTTCTTTATGACTCGCAGTGGCTTTTGGATTGTATTCGGAAACGAACCGACTTTCAAATATCGGGTTAAAACTAAAGTATTTGCTCCAACGTATTTCAATGAACATCAAGCCAGCTTGATTATTACATTTAATAATTACACTGGAATGCGTGAGAGTGTTGGAACGTCACTAGAAATATTTAAAAATAAAAACTTCTTTTCATTTGGCATGGGAATACCTAATAAAGATATTTCCTTCGAGTCCAAAGAAAAGAAGTTTTCTATTTATAATCCTAGTTCTGTGATAATTGACCCATTAGGGCAAGATCACGTACTAAAAATTCACATTACAGGCGTTGGTTCGCCAACCCTTACCAATAAGACTACAGGAGAAGTATTTACCTATAATCGAGTTTTAAGTACAAATGATGAATTGATTCTTAATGGTGTTAATCCATATATTAATGGCCAACCCGATGGGATTAACAGCAATCATGGAACAATTTCACTTGCAAAAGGCGATAACGAGTTTGAAATTTCTGGCCTATCAAATTCAGATATCTCTTTTGAGTTTTACTTCATTTATTTCTAATGGCTTTTAACGGACACAAAATTTACATTCAATCATTTGATGGCCAGAAAGAAGAATGGTTGACGTGTCTAAATGAAGATTCTTTTCAAGTCGATTGGCAAGTGAGTTCTAGTTTTCAAGTGTCTTTCACTGCCTATCTTAATGATCATGACGGCGTGTCTTTCGATATGTTGGAAAATGATACGTATATCGTATTTGATGGCCAACGCTATCAAATCAAGCAGAGTGTACCTAAATACATTGATGACCTTGTTACTAAAGATGTCACTGCCACACATGAGATCTTCAATATTCAGAATTTCAGACAATTCAAGGTCAATAAGGGAAGTCAAAGCTATTCTATTGATTCAATGCTGAGTTTTATCTTTGGTAGTCAGTACAATACAAACGGTTTTACCTATCAAATCAATGGTAACTTCAACAATGTTGATATCACCGATTGGGGTAATTGTTCCGGACTTGATGCAGTTCAGAAGGCTGTCGATTCTTATGGTGCCAAGTGGTATCCGGACGGTAAAACAGTCATGATTTTTGATAGCAATAGTTATAAGAATATTAATAATAAACAATATATTTGGTCGCATAACACGAATGACATCGAATTATCTGTTGATTCTACTTCAATTGTTAATGGTGCCATGCTTTACGGTGCTACGGTTGATGATGAACATAACACTACCGCTGATGGTGGTGCCTCATCTGATTCCACGGGTACTACTAGCGGTGGTGGAGGTACTTCAGCAGCTACCTCAACCGGTAACACCAGAGGGACTATCTCAACGATGGAAGATGGCGGTGCTCCCGTTTATAGTTCACCAGTTGGAAATAGCTCTTTAACAGGTCAAAAACTGCCAAACGGCTCTAAATGGGCAGTTGATGAACAGGTTTCTATTGATGGCGTAATTTGGTATCGGGTTGGAATTAATGCATGGATCAATTCGAAATATATGCCTTTTAATAAGTCTGACGATATCAAACCAGAAAGCCATGTTGTTGAGCAAACTTGGGGGCAAGGTACTATCAAAGCCGCTGACATAACAACTGGCAGTGGGGATGATGAAACTACCACAGCACCAACCTCAGCTAAGATATATGATTCCCCATATTCCGGACAACATGAGATTACTGGTAGAGTTTTGGACAATGGTACACAGTGGAAAATCAATGGAACTGTATCAGATGGATACGGTGGGAAAACTTGGTACCAGGTTGCTACAAATGAATGGGTATGTGCCGATGATATCAATTTCGATGGTGATACTGATGTTGAACCGACTGCAGTAGAAACTGCAACGGATGACACAGCTAAGACAGAAACAGACGAAGTTAAATACTACTTCGAGCCGTTTTTTTACTACAACGCTAAATCTAGTGCTAAACACGGTTTGATAATCGGTGAAGATATTACTAATGACCAAATTAAAGATGCAGCTGCGATGAAAAAATATGCTGATTCAGTTATGCAGACGGAGCCAATTGTTGAACTAACAATCAACGTGAGTTTTCAAGATGATACGTTGAAATTAGGTGACACAAGCTATTTGAATGCAGAGCCTTTAGGAATTCAAACAATGATTACTTTGAATGGTGTGAGCGGTAATCCTTTAACAAACGATTCACCTATGACATTGACTCTGGATAATTCAACAGTGTCCAGAACCAATATCAATTATGACATGTCGGACAAGATACGATTATCAAACAGAAATAATAAGCTTCTTACTAAAGAAGTTCAAAAATTATCAGCAAAAATAAGAAAATTAGAAAGTCAGGAGGGGAGTTAATGCAAGGATATGATGGAACAAGTCAATTTTATTCTCCAGACTTACATCAGGATGTCCAATTGATTGAGTATGGTAGACTGCCTAACAATCAAATAACGCCAACATCTAAGACTGGCACTACTTACATCGATCAGGCTAATAATCAAATTACTGAAGTTATTGGTAATGATCAAGCTGGTAGAACAGTAGTAAAGCATTACAAATTGATTGATTTGAAGCAAGTATTGAAATTTCCAAATCTACAAAACATTACCGGATTTGACGGCAATCAAGTTCATTTAGACCGACTAACTCAAGAATTAGTAGGGCCTTCGATGTTTCATTCAAACAGCTACAACATTGAGACAGTCGAAAAGGCAATTAATTTATTGCTAAAGAATCAGGCAATTCAATCCGATAACGAAAATTCAATTATTAAATTTTTCAAACAATTAACTGATGAACAATTATCTGAATTAACTCAGTCAATTTCTAAATTAATCGATGAAAGATATTATTCTAAGTCTGAAGTAGATGGGAAATTGAAGTATCTTCAACAACAAATCAACAACCTGAACAATGCTGTTGAATACAAGCCAGATAGCAGCAGTCTTAATAGTGTATTTCCACCTTCATACACAGGAGATAAACAAGTAGATATTAACGATGAAATTCAAGATGCAAATATCGAGGATAAGATTGATTCACTTAAACAAAATTTAGAAAAGGAGAAAGATTAGATGGCAGATACAGCTAATACGGATCCAACTAATCAGGAAGCCAATATCCCTGAATTACATATTCCTGTTGGAAGTCAATACAGTACTCTAAAAACTGACATTCCACTAGAACAACCAATGATTTTCTACCTAGATGGTTCTAAGACATTCTATCTTCCACACGAAGATACAGACGATGAACATATTCATAATCTGCCTCAAGGTGTGGTTGATACACTAACCAATAAACGAATCTTTCAAGAAATCAGTATCCGTCAAGGCCAATCAGGGATGCTTAAATCACCAATACTATTTTTGACTAAAAACGGCCCTGTGGACATGACAAATTGTTTGATTCGATTTGAAGGTAATGACCATGCTGGAGCTGAAATATATGATGATGAGGGATTCAATCGTGTTCAAGCTAAACTTGGTCAAATCATTTGGTCACCACCGGCTGAAGTGGCTCAAACACCTGGATATTATAAGAATTGTCACTTTGTAATTGAATCTCCAGACAGAACTAAGATTTACACGACTTTAGATTTCTCACTAAATGTCATTGCTAACGATGTGGCTTATCCACGGGCAATGGCTTTTTATGTGTCTGAATATCAAAGAGCTTTGTTCCATATCAAAGAAATGCAACTTTCAGCCGATCATCAATTAAATTACCTTCTTAATTCATATGCTGCAATCATTGCGGATAATTTGGCATCGGTTCGTCAAAAGATGCAAGAAATTTCTGATGAGTTAGATGAAAATTTAAAAACCGGCAACGATAAAATTGACGGCTATGTAGCAGAGAACAAGGAGAAAATTGTTACTTTGAATAAATCTGTTGATGATGCTCAGACTCGAATGGATGGATTAACTGAGCAAATCAAAGGTTCAAATATAGTAACTCATGATGGACTCTATTCAGATGTTCAACTTGGGATTAATACGGGGGATATTGTTTTGAATATGAATGATGTGATTTTAGATCCTAAAATTGAAGAAAAAATTGATGCTATGAGTAAAGCATTAGATTCTGATAGTGGAGATGATTCAAATGGCGGCAAATAATGATTTAGAGAAAGTTGCAGTATTGGTAACTAAGATGCCAATTGGTATCAAATATAAAAATGCTCAAGGTGAATATTCGACTGCACCACTTGATCCAAAAGATAGCAAAATTGATGGAACCAATGCCTTTCTAGCAGCAGACTCTGCTCAAAGTGTTATTCAAAAACAAATCGATAAAATTGATACCTCGGATAAGATTGAGGATCCAGACATTTTGAAAAAAATCGAAACTATGACTGCTGCACTCGATTCTGATGCTGCAGCTTCAACTAATTAAGAGGAGGGATATAAATGGCAACAAATAAATTAACCGAAGTCGCCGGTCTTGTTGCACAGGCTGTTATGGGTGCAAAGGTTAAAGATAAAGATGGTAATGCTAAAACCGTAAAACCCACTGGGGATGATAATCTTTTAGATTTAAGAGATATCGTTGCTGGTGGTTCTAGTTTTTCAGGTGGAGATATAACCCCTGATGATGGTACAGATACTTCAGACGGAGTTAATATTATTCCTGGTTCATTAGATGATGGCTCAATAACAAGTCGTAGATTAGAATGGTCAGGTACCACTTCAACTACTGAAGCAACTAATATTACTTTCATGAATGATGTCGGATTGAATCTGAACCAGGTCGGTGATGGATTACAATTTTGGGGTCACATGCAACGAATTAAAGTTACTGATGGTGTCAAGGCTGATGCTGATATAGTTCCATTAAATTTCGACCCTAAAAATGTTAAAAAGAATGATTACTATACAACGACCAGTCCTATACCTTTCTCTATCAGTAGAGATAAGCTTCCTACTGCTAAGAAGGTGACCATAACTTTGAATGGTGTTGGGGAAGGATTAGATAATATAGTAGACCATGTTTCACCAACAATTTCATTTACTTTTAATCAAGATAAAACACTGACTGTTTTGCCAACGGAAGGACATGATTTAGACGCTGGTACTAAAGATGATACTGGTACCGTTAAAACTAATGGAGCCTTCTATACTTTTGTATTGGATTATATTAATAACTATTCGATTCAAGATCCGATAGCTCAATTGCCTCCATCGGTTAATTTGTTTAGTGGATCTGCAAGTGGCGAAATTGCATTAAGTGGAGCCAATGAATTCTTTGATAATGTTATGGATGGGTTAGAAATAACATTTGATCCTTTACTTCATACAAATATTGTAGATAAGGATAGAAAAGAAGTTTCTTATAATCTTACAGATATTGGAGTGCCAACTAGTATTAAAGTACCTAAAGCAAAATTAATAGAAAATTTTGAGTTTAATGGATTTGATAAATTAACACCAACAGTTTTAGCAGTTAAAAATCCTATTTATCAAACTCCTGGGTATCTTCAATTTTTGGGATATTCAGCTAATACTATAAAAATATTAAAAAATGCGATTACCGTTAATATTGCTGTTAAAACGTCACAAAGCAGTTTTAATAATTTAAACGATTCTTCATATGGAAAGGTTAATTACACATTTTTGGTCACAAAAATAACGCCTTACAAAAACTAGAGGAGGTAAAAATGAAAATATCAATTAAACTAGATACTAATAGAAATATTATTGGTATCAATAATACGAATGATTCTGCTGCGGAAACTCAATCCAAAATTAAAGGCTGGTTACTAATTGAAAGTGATCCAGCCTTTTCTATTGAGAATAAAGAACTTTGGACGGTCAGAGAAACAGATAATACTTTAGTTCATATTTCAACCGGTATGACACCAGATGAAGAAAAAACACAGGCTGATGCATTATTAGGAAAAAATGTAGGCACTGCTTTGGCAGCAGCACAAGGTGCGGATAAAAAAGCAGATAACGCTGTTGCAGGATTAGCACAATTTGGGAAATTAGTTGCTCCTTTGTTAGCTACTGCACAGTCAAGTTCAAATACAGATGACGGAGGTACTAAATAATGTTTGATTTTATTAAATTTATGTATTCAATTGGTGGATATCGAAATAAAGATGTAGCTGATTTTGTTGGGATAGGAAATATTGATGCTGATCAATACAAGGAAATCACTGGTGAAGATTATAAGAAGGGAGCAGCCTAATGGCTGCTCTTTTTTTGATATAAAAGAAAGAAGGCGAACTATGCCACCACATGCATTCCTGGGCTACTCACTTTCAGAACTTGGAAGTATATTCCTTTTAATAACTGGATTTGGTGGGTGGTTTATTTGGCTAGTCAATCATTTCATAACTAGGCCCCTTCAAGATTCGATTAATAATTTAGCAAATACGGTTCAAGACTTTAAAAACTCTTCAAAAGAAGAACATAGAGAATTTAAAGATCATTTCGAAAAACTTGATAAAAAGCTAGAAGAGCATGAATTGAAATTGACTCGAGATAATGAAGAAATCAAAACATTATTTAATAGAAAGGAAAAAGATAACTATGAAAAATAAGTTAACATTAGATATTCATTCAAAGGCGTGGTGGGTATCGTTAATTTCTTTAATTTTAGTATTTGGCCAGCAAATTGGTCATTTGTTTGGTTGGGAAATTACATCTGAACAAATCAATCAAATTATGGGAATAGTTAATACCATTTTATTAATTGGTGGTTCTCTTGGTTTGATTACCGACACATCAAAAGGTAATACGGATAGTAATACTCCCACAGAAGTACAAACACCAACATATTCAAATTCTACTAATCTGAGGAGGAACTAACATGACTAAATATTTTGCTGATATATCAAGTTATCAAAGAGACGATTTAGCATTTTTTCAGAATTTTATTAGTGCCGGTGTTCAAAGTGTTTTGATCAAAACAACTCAAGGTAGTGCTAATGGTTCAAATTATCTAAACCCTAAAGCATTAAATCAAACAAGAAATGCTATCAAGTCTGGTATGAATGTTGGATTTTACCATTATTTTCTAGCGATTAGTGTTACTGATGCAATCAATGAAGCAAAATTCTTTGAACAATCGGTTACTAATTTAGGATATGGAAAAGATACTCCACTTTGCGTAGATGTTGAGGATCCATCATTAAATACTTCAAAAGTTGCTAGTTATGTTGATACTTTCATTAATTACCTTGAAACACAAGGCTATACAAATGTATTCCAATATAGTATGGCTAGTTGGTTCAACCAAGGTATTCTTGATGCTAATAAGTACCCGACTTGGGTAGCTAGCTATGGATCAAGCGATTGTGGAGCAAGAGGTAACATTGTCGCTTGGCAGTACACATCAAGCTGGGGCGGTGGCTCTCAAGACATGAGTTATGACTGGGGCATCTTTGATAAGCAGCCAGCTAAAACTGAAGCAACCACGCAACCTAAAGTTGAACCCCAAAAGCCTAAAGTAGAAAATGTTATCAAATTAACTGAACAAACACGTCCAGTGGATAGATTAGGTATTGAACGACCTGAAACGTATAATGTGGGATCAACTTGGAAGAGTTCAGATATTGTCATGATCAATAGTGAACCACATTACCAAATCGCTACTGATATTTTTGTTCCTCTTTCAAAGACGACTTTTAAGGATTTTATTATCGTTAAATATATTGATGATTCACCGGCACCGGTCTTCAATAAGAAAGGAAAGCGTGTACAGAATGCGTCTGTCAGCACTACCAAATCTTTTAAAATTGATGGATTCAAGATTATTAACGGCATTCCGATGGCTAGAATAGCTACGGATGAATACATTCCGTTCGAGTACACTTCTGGATCTGGTTTTAAAGGCTAGATAGAATTAATGTATACACTAATGCATAAAGTAAATAATAATCAAGATTCAGAACAATTAGCTCTCACTCAATATTGGGTGAGAGCTTTTTTTATTTTGGAACTACTTATTATCTATTTGTTAAAGATGATAATGGATTGATTGAAGTCTAAATGTTAGAATGAATGAAATTAAGATATTTCACTTAGAAAAATGAAAAACACAATATAATAGGAAGAAACAAACAAAAAATAGCCTTTTGTTGTCATTGGTGTTGTCACGAGAATAAAAGTACGCTATACTAGTTGTTGCAGTAAGCCGTTGGGCATTTCTTGTGGAGACCCTTACTCTCCGCTTTGATAAATTCATGATTGTTCATTTTAATTTCTGAACATATAAAAAGACTGTTATATCAATGATATGGCAGTCTTTTTTATTACCTTTAATTTCACAAACTTTTATTAAAACATATTATTTAGTTACCATATAGTTTTGGTCTTTCACCATATGGATTTTTGTGCAGTAATCATTTGATTATTATCAGTATTATTTTATAAATTAAATATTTTTTATTTAATAGTTTAGTTTTTCCAAATAAAAGCTTGGATCAACTCTGTTTATTTTAAAGTTGCTATAGTTATTAGTGATGATTAGTGATGAAACGAAGAATAATATTATTATACAGGATAGAAAGAAAACTTTTTAAATACAACTAATGTAAAATATATATAATATACGGCCATAAAATCAAAAAATGTATATGAAAAATTTGATAAAAAACAGAATGCATGATAGAGTTTCATTTGTAGAAGTCAATCCCTCCATTCCCACTTTTGTGGCAGGTAAGTCCTGAATAATGGAGGTTTTTTTACGTCCAAAAATTCAAATAAATATTCTCAACAACTTCATTTTGAAGAACAAAGATAGTTATTTAGTAACAAAGAAATTATTTTTCCAATAAATATGGTGAGTTACTATTTCTATAAAATAAGTTAATATGTCTTTTGATGTTGTTACAGTAATAAAGATACGGTATAATTTAATACATTGTAATTCGTAAGCAGTTTCCTTTGAGCAAATAAGGATATTTTTTATAGTTTAGAACCACAATGAGAATCAAATTGAATTATCTTTGTAATATATTTAATATTTTTTATTAAAACATATACATATATACAGAGTGTATGCTATAATTATTTTTGTTGATTTATTAGTGCTATGCGCCTATAGCGCAATTGGATAGAGTGTCTGACTACGAATCAGAAGGTTGTAGGTTCGACTCCTACTAGGCGCATCAAATAAAAAAGACTTTTGAGATTAAGTTCTCGAAAGTCTTTTTTTTATATCTAATTTTTATTATTGATACTGTTAACAAATTGTCGATAATTATCTTCTTCGCCAGTAATGGTTACTTGAATCGTTTGTAATTTATTTTGATGAAGTTCATCTTCAGGAACTTCCAATTCGTGAGTAAAGGTAGCGTTACCGATCAATCTGATTTGACTGTTTTCTGGCTGACTTTCCAAAGTAATATGAGTTTTGACCATTCCACCAGGATTATAAACCTCAATATCTTTTTCAGGGTCAAATTGGTCAGAGTGAAGCATTGCAAACATCAAACTAGTTGCTGACATCCCGGTGCCACAAGCATTAGTAAAACCAACGCCACGTTCGTAAGTTTGTACAAATAATTTATTGGTGTTCAAAATCTGTGCAAAACTGACGTTGACACCTTCTGGGAAATAAGGATTTTTCCGATTCAATCTTTGTCCCAAATCACCCAATTCTAATTGACTAACTTCAGGAACGAAGCTAATCAAGTGCGGATTAGGAACAGCAACGGCAGAAAAACTTTGGTCAGGTAGAAATTCTGGTACGTGTTCATCAATCATTTGATCTAAATCTTTATAGGCGAATGGTAATGTATCTTTTTGGAAACTAATTGGCGAAATTTCAACGCTAAAGGCTGGAACGTTTTCATAAAAATCGTCAGCTTTAGACACGCTTAAATCTGCCGACATCGTTTCAACTTTGAAATCTTCCAAGTGATATTTTTCGCAAAGATAACGACTGACAGTCCTCAATCCATTGCCACACATCTTAGCTTCACTGCCGTCAGCATTAATAACTCGCATTTTGCCTAAGCAATTTTCACTAGTGTCGATTACCAAAAGACCATCAGCACCATCTAAGACATCCTGGCACAAGTTGATTGCTAATCTTTTTAGTTCTTCATCATTCAAAGCTTTTTCCAGTAAAGTTTGGTCGAGGATAAAAAATTTATTTTCAGAACCATGGACCTTGAGTAGTTTTACCAATTTGATCACCTCAGTTAATTAAAAAAAGTTTTATAAATCTGTCTGACAGCATCATCTGCATCAGCTTCTTGAACACCAATCATGATTGAAATCCGTGAAGCGCCTTGGTTAATCATATGAATTGCAATATTATTTTGAGTTAAGGAATCAATGATTTCACCAAGAGTATTAACATTATGAGCGATACTTTCGCCTACCACCATAATAATTGCATAATCATCAATCCATTCCAAATAATCGGGTTGTAAGACTTCTTTGACATCGTGACATAAATGCTCAATGGTAGTCTTGTTAAGCTTAGACCGGTCAAAAATGACAGTCAAATCGTCAATTCCAGATGGCATGTGTTCATAAGAAATGCCGTACTTATAAAAAATTTTCAGTAGTTTAAGAGTAAAGCCCACTTCCTTATTTAGCAAATAACGATGTAAGTATAAAGCTGAAAATCTTTTTGAACAAGCGATTCCGGTAATTTGATTGGATGGGTTGAATAAAAATTGTTCCGGAACGATCAAGGTACCATCAGCTGCAGGATTGTTAGTATTTTTAACGTTAACAGGTACCTGACCTTGAATAGCTGGGATAATGGCTTCGTCTTGGAAAACCGAAAAGCCGGCATATGATAATTCACGCATTTCTTGATAAGACATTTTTTTGATTGCCTGGGGATTTTTAACTACGTGGTTATTGGCTGCATAAATTGCATCGACATCAGTGAAGTTTTCGTACATATCGGCATGCAATCCTTTGCTGAGCATTGCTCCAGTGATATCTGAGCCGCCCCTTGAGAAAGTATAAATTTCTCCTTTTTGGTTGTAACAGAAAAAGCCTGGAAAGACTAAACGACTATCTTTAGGAAGAGACAGTTTGTCTAGATTTAAATATGTTTCTGGTGAAATATCGGCGTCATTAGGTTGACCATGAACGATAATACCTGCATCTTTAGGGTCAACAAATTTAGCTTTGATTCCTTCTTTATTTAAAATTTCACTTAGTAAAATGGCATTTAAAAATTCCCCGTGAGCTTTAAATGTGGCCATTAGGTGTTCTTCATCTGAATATTTGGCTTTTGCTAGGTCAGTCAGTTTTTTCTTTAATTTCTGAATAACTTTATCGTCAAGTTGAAAGTGGTCACTGATTTCATGATATCTTGAGATAATTTCTTTTATATAGTTTGTATAATCTTCGTGGGCGATAACTGTTTTTGCATAGTCGATCAAAAGATCGGTAACTTTTGTATCACCTGCGAAGCGTTTACCTGGAGCCGATGTAACGATAACTTTTCTTTCAAAATCTTCATTAATAATCTTAATGACCTTGTCAAATTGTTCACCGGTTGCAAGAGAACTGCCCCCAAACTTGATGACCTTCATAAAATACACCTCTAAAAATTAAATAGATTTTAATGATGAGTGTACCATTTTTTGCTGTCATGACAAGAAAAAAAATTAAAATATTAGAAATATGAGAATATTACTAATTTGGCTTGACGAATAATGAGTGTTGTTATAATCTTAATACCAATAAAAGAGGTCGCAATCAACATCAGTAAATGAGGGAGCTTCTGTAAGAGCTAAGAACTTATTTGAAAGGGAAGATTGCCGAAGCACTAAATTTTACAGAATTTAGCGAGCTGGGACGTATTAACAAAAGAATACGGACTGTCGTGGCTAAACTGTCAGTCACGTTGAGCTTATGACAAAATTGATGCAGATATCGTGTGGATCTCTTTGTTATATGCAAAGAGATCCTTTTTTATTTGGTAAAAAGGAGTAGTTGAGATGATAAGAAATGAATTGACCAGCAAAAATGGACATTTGATTATTGGCGGCGTGGATAGCGTTGACTTAGCCAAAAAATATGGTACGCCGCTTTATGTATTTGATATTGAAATGATTCGTAGCCAAATAAGAAAATTTAAAGCTGCTTTTGAAGAAAATGATTTAAATTATCAAATCAGCTATGCTAGCAAGGCTTTCGCAGTTAAAGCCATTTACCAAGTTATGAAACAGGAAAATGCTCATATCGATGTAGTTTCTGGAGGCGAGTTATTCACCGCTCTTGAAGCAGGCTTTCCAAGCGATAAGATAAGTTTTCATGGTAACAATAAGTCCTATGCCGAGTTGGAAATGGCTGTGAAAAATCATATCGGTGTAATTATTCTAGATAACTTTCACGAAATAGAATTATTGTCAGATGTTTTACAAAGTAATAATGCGTCCGTAAATGTGATGCTGCGTTTGACCCCTGGTATTTCAGCTCACACGCATAAATACGATCAAACTGGTCAGACCGATAGTAAATTCGGCTTTGATGTTGAATCTGGTCAAGCTAGTCAAGCTGCTAAGGCGGTTTTAAATAATAAGCAGATGAATTTATTAGGAATCCATGCTCATATTGGTTCACAGATTTTTGGTACTGAAGGCTTCATTATGTTGGCCAAGAAGATGATGGAAATCGCTAAACAATTAAAGGAAGAATTTAATTATTGGCCTCAAGTTATTAACTTAGGCGGTGGTTTTGGAATCAGCTACAACCAAGATGACGACCCAATTTCAGCTTCAGAGTTTATTTCTAAAATTGCTGCTGAATTAAAAAAATCTGATGAAAATGTTCCAGAGATTTGGATTGAACCTGGACGCTCGATTGTTGGTGCTAGTGGCTACACGCTTTATACGATAGGCTCTAGAAAAGATATTCCTCAGCATCTACCATATGTCTCAGTCGACGGCGGCATGGGAGATAATATTCGTCCAGCCTTATATCAAGCTAAATATGAAGCAGTCGTTGCCAATAAGATGGATGAAAAAGATGTAGAAACTGCTCATATCGCTGGCAAATATTGTGAGTCTGGTGATATCTTAATTGATAAGCAAGCTTTGCCAAAGACAAAACCTGGCGATATCTTAGCAATTTTAGATACTGGGGCTTACGGATATTCAATGGCGATGAATTATAATCGCAATCCTAGACCCGCAGTTGTCTTTGTTGAAAATGGTCAGTCCAAGTTAGTGGTTAAGCGCGAAACTTATCAAGATTTAATTAGTTTAGATTGTGATTATTAATTGGAGGAAAATTAGATGTCAAAAATGAGTGCAGAAGAAATTATTAATTTTATTGGAAATTCAAAAAAAACGACCCCAGTCAAAGTTTATTTACAAGGGGATGTTACTAAAATAAGTTTTCCTTCAGAAGTAAATGTTTTTAAAAGCAATGATTTAGCAATTATTATTGGTGATTTTAAAAAAATCTATCCTATTTTAGAGCAAAATAAATTAACCGATTATTATGTTGAAACAATAGCCCAAAATTCAGCCGTACCGATGCTTGATATCAAGAACATCAATGCACGAATTGAACCAGGTGCAATCATTAGAGATCAAGTTGAAATTGGTGATGGAGCAGTTATCATGATGGGTGCTGTTATCAATATCGGTGCTGAAATTGGAAATGACTCAATGATTGATATGGGAGCTGTTCTCGGTGGTCGTGCAATCGTTGGAACAAATTCACATATTGGTGCTAATGCCGTTTTAGCCGGTGTCGTTGAACCAGCTTCAGCTCAACCAGTTAGAATCGGCAACAATGTTGTAGTTGGTGCCAATGCAGTTGTTCTAGAGGGAATTCAAGTTGGCGATGATGCTGTTATCGGTGCTGGTTCCGTCGTTACCAAAGATGTTGCCAGTGGAACCGTCGTTGCTGGTGTTCCTGCTAAGATTCTTAAAGAAAAAGATCAAAAAACAACTGATAAGACAAAAATAGAGAGTACTTTAAGGAAGTTATAATCATGGTCTTAAGTGAAACTGAATTAATTGATATTAGACGTCATTTACATACGATTCCAGAACTTTCATTAGAAGAATTCAAAACGCATGACTACCTCAAACAAGTGATAAGTAAATTTTCTCAAGTCAATATGGAAATTAAAGAGCTACCAGAACTTCCAACTGCTCTGTTGGTGTTGATAAAAGGGAGCAATCCTAAGAGAAATATCGGTTATCGCTGTGATATGGATGCGTTGCCTGTTAACGAAACAAACGGCTTAAAATATGCATCTCAAACAAAGGGTGTGATGCATGCCTGTGGACACGATATTCATATGACCGTGGCTTTAGGCATTCTAAGTTATTATGCTGAGCATCAACCAAAGGATAATTTGATATTCTTCTTTCAACCAGCCGAAGAAAGTCAAAGCGGCGGTAGAAAAGCTTATGATTTGGGAGCTTTTTCTAAACGTTTCCAGGTCGATGAATTTTATGGATTGCACGATAATGCCCAATTAAAAACTGGCGTTATAGGTTGTCGTAACGGTACTTTGTTTGCCGGGACAACGGAAGTAAATGTTGATATTAAAGGAAAAAGCGGTCACGCTGCATATCCACAGCTAGCTAATGATTCGATTGTTATTGCTGCTAATTTCATTGAGCAAGTTCAAACTATTATTTCACGAAATATTGATCCAACTCGTTGTGGAGTAATTACTTTTGGAAAAATTGAAGCCGGTGTAATTAGAAATGTTATCGCTGGTAAAGTTCATTTAGAAGGAACGATTCGAGGTTTGACGCAAAGTATGATTGAATACTTGCGTTTAAGGATTTCCGAAATTGCTGAAGGCTTGGAGAAGTCATTTAATTGTTCAATCAAAATCAATTTCAATCAGGGCGGTTATTACCCAGTTGAAAACGATCCAGTTTTGACTAAACGTTTTATCGAATATATGCAACAAAATAAAGCTGTTGATTTTGAAGAGACAGCTCCAGCTATGACAGGTGAAGATTTTGGATATTTGTTGAATAAAATTCCCGGAACAATGTTTTGGCTAGGGGTGGAAAGCCCTGGTGCTTTACATTCAGCTGACTTTTTGCCTCACGAAGAGGCGATTGAACAAGGAGTCAAAGCAATGGTTGGCTTTTTAAATTATCGAATGAATTTGGAGGAGAAATAAATGTTTAACGATGTTGATTTGATGACGGCTATTATTACGCCATTTGCACAAAATGGAGAAGTAGATTATAAAGCTCTAAAGAAATTGACAGAGCATTTATTGGCTACAGGAAGCCAAGGATTCGTCATTGGTGGAACGACTGGTGAAACTCCTACTTTAACTGAAAAAGAAAAATTAGACTTATATCAAGAGTTCGTTAAGATTGTAGATCACCGAGTTCCAATAGTTGCGGGTGCCGGCAGTAATAATACAGAACAGACGATTGATTTTATTAATAAATTGTCAAAAATTGATGGTATTGATATGGCTTTAGTAGTAGTTCCTTATTACAACAAGCCTAATCAACGAGGGATGATTGCCCATTTTGAAACAGTTGCCAAGAATTCACCTTTACCAATTATGATTTATAACATTCCTGGTCGAACAGGCGTCTTGATGGAAAAAGAAACCGTCGTTAAATTAGCTCAAAATAGCAATATTTCTGGAGTTAAGCAGTGCAATACCCTGGAAGATTTGGAATACATTGTTGAACATACCGATAAAGATTTTGCAGTTTACAGTGGTGAAGATGCTCAAGCTTTGTTTGCTAAGGTGATTGGTGCTAATGGCGTTGTTTCTGTAGCTTCTCATATTTATGGAAACGAAATGACAGAGATGTATAAGGATCTTGATGAAGGAAATTATCAAATTGCTGGCAAGATTCAACGTCAATTAACTCCTAAAATGAGTGCTTTATTTATGTATCCATCACCATCGCCTGTTAAGGCAGCTTTGAACCAGTTGGGTTATGAAGTTGGTGGCTGTCGTTTGCCAATTGTTTCTTTGAATGATGAAGAAAAAAATATTTTATTCAAAAAATTAGATTTATAGGAGCTTTCGTATGATAAAAGTTATTATTTCTGGTTTCAATGGTTCAATGGGTCAAAAGGCTGTCAATATGGTCAATTCAGCGTCTGATATGCAACTAGTTGCTGGATATAATTCAATTATTACTGATCTTGATCCGAAAACCTATGGATTATCGGATGATGTCAAAGTGTTTAATAAATTAGCTGATATTAATATTGAAGCTGATATTTGGATTGACTTTTCAGTTCCAAGTGCTGTTTTTGAAAATACTAAATTTGCAATCGAACAGGGGATTCGACCTGTGATTGGAACTAGTGGAATGAGTGAAGATCAAACTTCTGAATTAAAAAAATTGGCTGATTCAAAAGAATTAGGTGGAATTATTGCTTCAAACTTTGGACTTTCAGCTGTTTTAATGATGAAATTTGCGCAGGTAGCTGCAAAATATTTCTCGGAATCAGAAATTGTTGAAAAGCATCATGAAGATAAAATCGATGCACCTTCTGGTACGGCCATGAATACGGCTCGCTTGATTTATCAAGCTCGAGGTAAAGATCAAGAACAACATAGTAGTGAAGATCCACTTCATACAAGAGGTGGAGATTATCATGGAACTAAGATTCATGCACTTCGCTTGCCAGGTTTTGTAGCCGATGAAGAGGTCATCTTTGGCGGCGTCGGTGAAACATTGACGATTTCTCAAAGTACAAGCGACCGTGAATCATTTATGACTGGCGTTAAATTAGCAATCCATGAAGTTATGAAACGAAACCAACTAGTAATTGGTTTAGAACAAATCATTTAGAAATTATTTAAAAAAATTACAAAAGCTCTAATAATTTGACGGAGTTTGTTATAGAATTAGATTATTATTAATTTTAAGGAGTGTTGCACAATGCCAGAATTAGATTCATCAGTAAAAAATGTAGTAAATGAGACCCTTGCCCCAATGGGAAGATCACAAATTAGAATCTTTGCTGAAAAATTTGCAAAAATCCCTGGTTTGATTAAATTGACTTTAGGCGAACCAGATTTCAATGTTCCAGAACATGTAAAAAATGCCGCCATTGAAAGTATTAAAGAGAATAAATCGCATTATTCTGACCAAACGGGCTTTCTAAGTTTACGTAAAGCTATTTCTGGGTATTTGGATAAGCAATTCGACTTACAATATGATCCGGCAACTGAAATTATAGTGACAATTGGTGCTACTGAAGCAATCTTTGATTCACTTGCTGCCATTATTAATCCTGGCGATAAGGTAATTATTCCTACACCAACATTTGCTCTTTACATTCCTATCGTAAAGATTCTTGGTGGAATTCCCGTCCAAGTTAATACCACAGCTGATGGTTTTCGTTTAACAGGTAAAAAATTAGAAGAAGTTATTGAAGAAGAAGGACCTGATAAGGTCAAAGCCCTAATGCTTAATTTCCCTGGTAATCCAACAGGATTTGTTTATTCGCAAGCTCAATTGCAAGAACTAGTTGATGTCGTTAAGGATAAGAATATGTTCGTTATTTCTGATGAAATCTATGCCGAATTGACTTATGGTCATAAACATATTTCTTTAGCCAAATTATTACCTGGAAAAACACTTTTGATTAATGGTCTATCAAAATCACATGCAATGACAGGGTATCGTATCGGTTACGTAGCCGGTCCTAAAGATTTCATTACCCAAGCTGGAAAGATGCATGCCTTTACGGTTACAGCACCTTCTAACCCGGCTCAGTTCGCTGCACAAGAAGCTTTGGAAAATGGAATCGACGATCCAGTTGCAATGAAGAAAGTTTACCAAGAACGTCGTGATTACTTAGTTGAGCAATTAAACAATTTGGGGTATGAAACAAAAACCCCTGAGGGTGCTTTTTATACCTTTTCAAAGATTCCAGAAAAATTCCATTTAACTTCAATTGAATTTGCCGATAAATTGGCAACAGAGGGTCTCGTTGGAGTTACTCCAGGAGTTGCCTTTGGTGAGGGTGGCGAAGGTCATTTCAGAATTTCCTATGCTTCATCCATGGAAGATATTAAAGAAGCTATGAAACGTTTAAGAAAGTTTACAGAGAGTTTATAAATTTGAATTAAGGGATGAGTTATTTATGAGTGATGAATATACAGTAGCAATTTTAGGTGCCACAGGAGCTGTTGGGACACGTTTGATTCAACAATTGGAACAGTCGACTATTCCAGTTAAACAAGTTAAGTTACTAGCTTCGTATCGTTCAGCTGGTAAAAAATTACAATTTAAGGGACAAGAAGTCACCGTTGAAGAAGCTAAACCAGAGTCCTTTGATGGAGTCGATTTGGTCTTAGCTTCAGCAGGTGGAGCTGTTTCTAAAAAGTTTTTACCCGAAGCTGTAAAACGCGGAGCCGTTTGTGTTGATAATACGAGTGCTTTTCGAATGGAAAAAGATGTACCATTAGTTGTACCTGAAGTTAATGAAGCTGCTTTATATAATCATCATGGAATAATTGCCAATCCTAATTGTTCCACGATTCAGATGATGGTGGCTCTAGAACCAATCAGAAAAGCCTTTGGCTTGAAGCAAATCATTGTTTCAACTTATCAAGCTGCCAGTGGCGCAGGGCAAAGTGCTTTGAATGAATTGTATACTCAGGCCCAAGATTACCTTGATGGTAAAGACATGAAAGCAGACATTTTTCCAACTAAGGGCGATAAGGAACATTATCCTTTAGCTTTCAACCTATTGCCACAAATCGACGTCTTGGAAGATAATCTTTATTCTCATGAAGAATGGAAAATGATTCATGAAACTAAGAAGATTATGTTGGGCGATATGAATTCACCAAAAATCAAAGTTACAGCTACTTGTGTCAGAGTTCCAGTTCCTATCAGTCACGGTGAATCTATTTATATTGAAGTTGAAGATAAATCAGCTACGACTGAAAAAATTCAACAGTTGATTAAAGAAGCTCCAGGAGCAGTCTTACAAGATGATCCTAAGCATCAGGTTTATCCACAACCAATCAATGCAGTTAATAGTCGTGATACTTTTGTAGGACGGATTCGTCCAGATTTGGAAAATGACGGTGCTTTTAATATGTGGGTTGTTTCTGACAACTTGCTTAAGGGTGCAGCTTGGAACACGGTTCAAATTGCTGAACGTTTAGTTGCTGATAATTTAGTTCACGTTAAATAATATGAAGTTTCATTAATTCTTTTTTGAATTAGTGAAGCTTTTTTTGATATTATTTGTTACCAAGTAGAGGAATTAATGAAAAAACTGATGTCTCTGGAATCATTTTTTCCTTATATCTGTTAAAATATTTAAAGACATTAATTCTAGGTGAAAAAAATAATGAAGCGAATAACGAGTATATTTAACGAAGGCGTTTTGGACCTTTTGGCCAACGCTGGAGTTGCAATACCATATTTTTTCTGTTTGACCTTATATAATCAAAATAAGAGTGTATTTGCCTATGCTTTGCCTTTCCTAATGCTTTATACATTTAGAGCTTTAGGGATGCTTGTAACGACATTCATAACGTTGCCTGCTTCAACCATGTTGGCAATGTCTAGTTTATTGGGAGTCATTGGTTCTCTTTTTATTTTAGGAGCCAGTCATCCTGTTTTTGGTATTCTTGGAGGAATATTCTTAGGTCTAGCTTCGAGTTGGATTTGGCCATATTATTTGACAGTAAGGTCAAGAGGTCAGATGGATAAAGAATTTAAGTTCAATCGAATGCACACCTTGTCAGTTGTTTTAACAGTTATTTTGTTGTTGATCGTACAATTGATTGCCTCAAAGACGAAATTTTTGAATCTGTCATTTATCTTATTAGCCTTCTTGTTCTTTGCTTCCATGGTTGGAGGCTTACAAGTAACTCATCGATTGACTTTTTATCAAGGGATTGAACGAAAACCTAAATTCAAGGTTAATTCACTTTTCAAATTGATACTTTTAGCCAGTTTAGTTATGTTGATTTTTATTATTCGTTATACTCGCTTAAAAGCTGTTTCTAATTCGATTGATTTATTAATTAGTTTAGCAGCCATCGTCTTATTCTTATTTTTAGCCTATTATCAAATAGATATTCACAGAAAAATATTTCCAGTGAGTTTAGTTGCCATTAATCGTGGCGTCGTGATGAATTACGTGATGTTGTATGCAATTTTTGATAGTACGATTCGCTTTGGATTCAATAGTTTGATCTTAATTTATACGATTTATTTAGTAGGTTTTCAGTTAGGACCTATCTTTCTTAAAAAATTTCAATCATTGCGTTATCCTCTGTTATTGCTGGGATTAATTTTGGCGCTATTTGATTATACGTACTTTATCGGCCTGTTCTTTTGTTCTGTCTTTGTTGGAGATGACAATCGGATTTTAAATGATAATTTGTATCACAAAGCAGATATCGATTCTGAACGAGCTTTTTTAATCAAGTATCAGTTATCATGTGTTGGTAATGTATCGCAACAATTAGTTTATATGACAACGATTTATTTTGTCAGTTTCTTTACTAAAATCAATGCTTTAGGTTTCTTCAACAATCATATTACTGATGGACCAGATATCGGCATCCTTTATGGCGTACATATCTTCATTACTGCTATCGTCTTTGTTTATGCAGCTACAACTTTTTATTTTGCTCGTGGAAAAGAGTAAAAAGCCATTACAACGTTACAAGATATAAAATAGTTATTTTTGGGAATTGATCCTAAAAGGGTTGCTACTACTGTTTTAGCGATTGATGCAACGACGTAAGAACACAGTTATATAATTATAAATTTATAAAAAATGATTCTAGACTACTATATATAGTATGCGTGTGTTATATACCACACCATATTGTATTTGGCAGTCTTGTTTTTTTATGATTTTTTTTGTAGAATAACTTCAGTAAATGTTTTAGCAAGTTGAATTTGGGGGAGTAAGCATGGAAGAGCCATTGGATAAATTAAAAGAAAAATCAGTTAAGAAAAGAAGTGGCGTGATAACTAAATTTTATCCTTATAAGATTAGATTTATTTTGGACAAACTAGGTCTAAGCAGTGAAGAAAAATCTAAATTAGAAATGGATTTCCTCCATTATTTTGAAAATGATAGTTTGATTTTAACGACTAAGATTCATGAGTTTATTTTCAATTCATTAAAAGAAAAGCAGGCCAATCAATATGAAGAATATTTTCAAGGCGATCAAGCCAAGTTTGCACATGCTACTAATGTTCAAGAAAATATTGGGCGATTATTCAAGCGCAATGCTGATGTGATTCATGAAAATGCTAACAAGGACAGTAATGTTTTTAATACGCAACGTGATTTAGAGGCTGGAGTAACTAGTCGAGCATTGGGATTAAAGATGTTGCCAGAATTAGTGGCCAAAGCTCATTTACGTGGCGACATTCACTGGCATGACTTAGATTATTCTCCGGTTACTCCTGAAACTAATTGTTGTTTGATTGATTTTGATGAAATGCTCAAGAATGGTTTTAAAATTGGCAATGCTTGGGTATCTTCTCCAAGATCGATTCAAACGGCAACAGCTCAGATGTCGCAAATAATTGCTAATGTAGCGTCGTTACAATATGGAGGCTGCTCAGCTAATCGAATTGATCAACTATTGGCACCTTACGCAAAAATAAATTTTCAAAAACATTTAAGTGATGCTAAGAAATGGGTTCCTAAAAATAAACAAGATGAGTTTGCGCGTGAAAAGACGAAAAAGGATATTTATGATGCAATGCAAGCCTTGGAATATGAAATCAACACGCTTTATTCATCTCAAGGCCAAACGCCTTTTACGACCATTAATTTTGGATTAGGAACTAATTGGATCGAACGTGAAATCCAAAAATCAATTTTGAAAATTAGAATCAAGGGATTAGGTAAGGAACATCGGACGGCTATCTTTCCAAAATTGACTTTTACGATTAAAAGAGGCTTAAACCTTAATCCCAGTGATCCAAACTATGATATTAAAGAATTGGCCTTAGAATGTTCAACCAAGAGAATGTATCCTGATCTTTTGATGTACGACAAAATCAAAGAAATTACAGGTAGTTTTAAAACTCCGATGGGCTGTCGCTCGTTTTTACAAGGTTGGAAAGATGAGACTGGTAAAGAAGTTAATTCAGGGCGAATGAATCTTGGCGTTGTAACGGTTAATTTGCCTAGGATTGCCCTAGAATCAAATGGTGATAAAACCTTATTTTGGGAAATATTTGAAGAAAAAATTCAACTTTGTCACATAGCCTTGGAGTATCGAATCAAGCGAACTAAACAGGTTAAACCTGAAAATGCTCCGTTATTGTATATGTATGGAGCCTTTGGCAAACGTTTGAAAAAGACTGACAAAATAGATGAACTCTTTAAAAATCAACGAGCTACGGTTTCTTTAGGTTACATTGGTCTTTATGAAGTTTGTACCGAGTTCTATGGAGATAAATGGGAAAACAATCAAGAAGCACATGATTTTGCTGAAAGTATCGTTAAGGCCTTAAGTCAAAAATGTCATCAATGGGCTCAAATTAGTGGATATCACTATAGTCTTTATTCAACTCCAGCTGAATCTTTGACGGATACTTTTTGTCGAGATGACTTGGACAAATTTGGCTCGGTCCCTAATATTACTGAAAAAGAATATTATACGAATAGTTTTCACTACGATGTTCGCAAACACCCCAATCCATTTGAAAAATTGACTTTTGAAGAGGTTTTTCCAAAGTATGCTTCTGGAGGATTTATTCATTACTGCGAATATCCAAACTTGCGTCAAAATCCTAAGGCATTAGAAGCTGTTTGGGATTGGGCTTATGATCACGTTGGTTATTTAGGAACTAATACTTCAATTGATCAGTGTTTTGAATGTGGTTTCAAGGGTGAATTTAAAGCAACTGCTCGAGGATTCGTTTGTCCAAAGTGTGGAAATCACGATCCTTTAACTTGTGATGTGGTCAAACGGACTTGTGGGTATCTTGGTAATCCTCAACAAAGACCAATGATTCATGGTCGTCACGTAGAAATAGCTTCACGTAGAAAAAATATGACTTCGGAGATGATACAGCATGCGGCAAAATATGAGAGAGCCAAACAATCCGACTCCCAAAGAATGGTTAAGCAAGGACCACAGTCTTAAGAGGATTGCTGATTACAAGCCTTTTAATTTTGTTGATGGGGAAGGGGTTCGATGCAGTCTATATGTATCGGGCTGTCTTTTTAGATGCCCAGGGTGTTATAACGTTGCGGCTCAAGATTTCCGTTACGGCAAGCCCTATACAAAAGAGCTTGAAGATAAGATTATAACGGACCTAGATCATGATTATGTTCAGGGGTTAACTCTTTTAGGTGGAGAACCATTTTTGAATACGGAAGTTTGTTTATCGTTATGTAAACGAATCCGGAAAGAATTTGGTCATAGCAAAGATATTTGGTCATGGACTGGTTATTCATGGGACGAGATGATGAAAGAATCAAATGATAAATTGGAATTATTATCATTATTAGACATTCTAGTTGATGGTCGTTTTTTGTTGCGTAAGAAAGATTTAACTCTGCAATTTCGTGGTTCTTCTAATCAAAGAATCATTGATGTTCAAAAATCTTTAAAACAAAATAAAGTTGTTATCTGGGATAAATTGGTTAGATAATCGTTTTATCGATTGATAAATTAAATCATACTAGGGATAGTCATATCAAATTCATGATATGACTATTTTTTAAACTATTTTTTGATAATTCTGCTAATTGGTACTCAATCTATTTATTGACCTTGCTAACAAAACCACTGATGTAGACTAATTTGAAAATAATATAAAAATGAAACCTAAATGAGAATTATTCCAGCTTAATACTTTATCTTTTGTGAGAGACCGGTTATACTTTGATTGAGAAAGAAGAATTAGAGAGGATTGTGATTTTATGAACTCTGACAAAATCAAATTATATGGTACTTTGACCATTGGTTTCATTGCCGCAGTTTTAGAATTCATTTTCCATTTACCATATTATGCACAATTGATAATTAGTATTTTAGGACTTTTATTAGCATTGATTATGTTTATCGATATGATAAAAGTTCTTAAATCTGGTAATTTTGGAATTGACCTTTTGGCAATTACAGCTATTGTTGCCACAATTGTTTTAGGGCAATATTGGGCTGGTTGGATCGTGTTACTAATGCTGACTGGTGGAGATACTTTAGAGGAGTACGCTGCTAATAAGGCTAAAAGTGAATTAAAATCATTGCTGGATAATACTCCTTCACAAGCTCATTTAGTTTCTAAAAATGATTTAGTCGATGTTGAGATTGATGATGTTAAAGTGGGGGACGAGTTACTGGTTCGTCCAAAAGAACAAGTGCCAGTTGATGGAATAGTCATTGAAGGGAATTCCGAAGTCGATGAATCTTCTTTGACTGGTGAATCAGTTCCGGTTAATGTCACGACTGGAACCTCTGTTATGTCTGGTTCAATTAATGGCGAAAATCCTTTTAAGATAAAAGCAGAAAAAATTGCAGCTGATTCAGAATATCAAGCAATTGTTAAATTAGTTAAGGAATCAGAGACTCATCCAGCACATTTTGTCAGACTAGCTGACCGTTATGCGGTTCCTTTCACTTTGATTGCTTATATTATTGCTGGATTAGCTTGGTATATTTCAAAAGATCCGGTAAGAATTGCTCAGGTTCTAGTTGTTGCTTCACCATGTCCTTTGATCTTAGCGGCTCCAATTGCCTTTGTTTCGGGTATGAGTCGTACCAGCCGTAACGGCATTATAGTTAAATCGGGAACGGCTTTGGAAAAACTAAATGCTGCTAAAACGGTAGCGTTCGATAAGACAGGAACCATTACCATGGGAAAATTAGTTGTTGATGATTTCCAGGTAACAAATGGCTTTGATGAGAAAACTGTTTTAAGTTATGCGGCTTCACTTGAACAAAATTCAAGCCATGTAATGGCTGAGGCCATTGTCAATTTTGCTAAGGAACATAATCTATCGTTATATAACGCTGAAGATTTGAAAGAAATCACTGCTAAAGGTATTGTTGGTAAAATTCAAGGTCACCAGGTTAAAGTTGGTCAAGGTAGTTTTGTAACTGATCAAAAAGTTGAAGAAGTAAAAGGCTCTGGTGTTTATATATCAATTGATAATCAATATGCTGGCAGTTTTAGTCTTTTGGATCAAATTCGGCCAGAATCGAAAATGACCATTCAAAAATTAAAAGATTTTGGTATCCAGAATATTTTAATGATTTCTGGAGATAAAAAAGAAGCAACCGAAATGGTTGCTTCAAGTGTAGGAATAACAAAAGCTTATCCTTCTAGTTTACCGGCTGACAAAGTAAGAATTATCGATAATCTAGATAAGGATTACCATCCAACTGTAATGGTCGGCGATGGAGTAAATGATGCTCCAGCATTAGCTTTAGCTGATGTCGGCATTGCAATGGGATATAAAGGTGCCAATGCTGCTAGTGAATCTGCTGATGCAGTTATTTTACAAGACGACCTCAGTAAAGTTAGTACCGTGGTAAAAATATCTCACGACACAATGAGGATTGCTAAAGAAGCGGTTTTGTTAGGTATATTTATCTGTATTGCCTTAATGGTAATTGCAGCTTTTGGACTGATTCCAACTATCATTGGAGCTTTATGCCAGGAAGTAGTCGATACAGTGGCCATTCTTTATGCCTTACGTGCTCGTAGCGACAAATTATAACCAACCGTAAGTATCTAAATTCATATCACGCTTGGGCAATTTAGAAACATAAGGATTTCCTTTTACAATAAAGCGCATATTTTTTGAAGTCCATGGCTCCTTATTTTTCACGCCGATCCTTGGCGTGGCTAATATTTCTTTTGGAGTCTGAATTTTTTTGTCTGAAAAAACAAAATTGTTTTCATTTAAAACGGTTCCTGATAAAGTTTTGTCTGTGATACCAAAGGCGGCCATCCACTTAGCAGGTCCATTAGTTGCATCAAAACCAGTTTTGCCACGGTTTTCTTCCATCAAATCAATTCCTGCCAGTGGCTGTAGTGCGCGAATTAAAATTCCATTTGGAGTACCAGCTTTTTGAATACTGATATCCATATCTAACCAACTGTGGATTGAATAAATGTAAATAGTACCGCCAGCTTGGTAAAGGGGATCGTTTGCTTTGGTATGGCGACTATTGTAACTGTGAGCAGCCATATCGATAGGTCCTAAGTAAGCCTCTGTTTCGACAATCAGACCTTTGAAATGGCCTTGGTTAGAATCATATGTAAAACTGTGTCCCAACATGTCTTGGGCCAAGTCCATAGTTTTAGATGTTTCAAAGTAATTTTGCACGTTCAAAATCCATTATCCTCCTAATTTTCAAAAAAGTTTCAAAAAGTTTAAAAAAAGCTTGCTAGACCTTAATTATTATTGTATTATATTTCTTGTGCTTGAGAGAGCGACAAACAAATAAATATTATGACCCGTTGGTCAAGTGGTTAAGACACCGCCCTTTCACGGCGGTAACATGAGTTCAAATCTCGTACGGGTCACTTTTGGAGGATTAGCTCAGCTGGGAGAGCATCTGCCTTACAAGCAGGAGGTCACAGGTTCGATCCCTGTATCCTCCATCAAAAGTTTAAAACATCTAACTTCGGTTAGATGTTTTTTTGTTTAAATTTTGAAATAAAAAAGCCCAAATGCGGTATTTGGACTCTAAAGGTTAAATAATTAAAATTAAATTTCCAACGATGCGATAGAAAAGGTTCGGTTGTGAAAAATTCTTGTATTTTTTCAGTAATGACATAATCATGACAAAAATTATGATAACCACAGCAGTCCAAAGACTGATATAACCTAGTAGAAATAGGATGAAACTTAATCCAGAGATACTGATCAATTCAATATAATCAGTTTTTGCGCCTTCAAAATAATTAATTAAGACTGTTGCTAGATTTACTAACAATAAAGGAACAATAAAAGTTATTGAGATAAAGTGCATATAAGTGAAGGCTAAAGCAATTGACATAAAGCTTGGGACAATAAAATCAGCTATCAGAGAGGCAATATTTTCGCTATTCTTTGGTAAGTAGCGAATTAGGTATAAGAAAACTAATTGAGCAAAAATCAAAATCATAACAAAGTTGTTTAAGGAATGAATTGATAAAATAGCTAATAATAAATAGATAGCACTGTATAGAAGGTGAAAATATTTATTAGGATTCAAGGTCAAAATGAATTCTTTATATAAGGCAACCATTGCGACCATGATGATTAAGAAACCATGAATTGAATAATTGTTGAGACCATGTACGAAAATAAAAAGGAACGGAAAGATATGGTAACTGATAAATTCAATCAAAGCTAATAATAATTTTTTAGATTTTAACTTATCCATAGTGACTCCTTTGATGTATAAAATAATATTAATGTAGAAAAAGTTTAACGTCAAACCATGATTTTTCATGAAAATGGTCTAGTTTTGTGTTAACCTATTAAAAGGTTCCTGATGGGATCCTTTTTTTGTTTAAGGAGAGGCCCTGTAACCGAAAAGGTGGAAAGAAATTATGTCAAAAAATTATTTATTTACTTCTGAGTCAGTTTCAGAGGGACATCCAGATAAAGTTGCTGATCAAATTAGTGATGCAATTCTCGATGCAATTTTAGCAAAGGATAAAGATGCACGTGTTGCCTGCGAAACAACTGTCACAACTGGTCTTGTATTAGTTGTTGGTGAGATTTCAACTTCAGCATATGTCGATATTCAAAGTGTAGTTCGTAAGACTATCACTGATATTGGCTATGATGGTTCAAATCCTGGTTTCGATGGAAATAGCTGTGCCATTTTAGTCGCACTTGATGAACAATCACCTGATATTGCTCAAGGTGTTGATGACGCGCTAGAAAGACGTGACAACAACAAAGATATTGATCCATTGGACCAAATTGGTGCCGGTGATCAAGGATTTGTTTTTGGTTTTGCAACAAATGAAACTAAAGAGTTCATGCCTTTGCCAATTTCACTGGCTCATAAGTTAATGAGAAAGACTGCTGAAGTTAGAAAGAACGGAACAATTGATTACTTGATGCCAGATGCTAAGTCACAAGTAACTATCGAATACGATGAAAACGATCATCCAGTTCGTGTTGATACAATTGTTTTGAGTACTCAACATAAAGCTGAGGCTAGTCTGAATCAAGTTAAAAAAGACATCAAGAAATATGTTATTGATGAAGTAGTTCCAGCAAACATGATGGATGACAAGACTAAGATTTTAATTAATCCAACAGGTCGTTTTGTTATCGGTGGACCAGAAGGGGATTCTGGTCTAACTGGACGTAAAGTTATCGTTGATACTTACGGTGGTTTTGCTCGTCATGGTGGTGGTGCCTTCTCAGGTAAGGATGCTACTAAAGTTGACCGTTCAGCTAGTTACGCTGCCAGATACATCGCTAAAAACCTTGTAGCTGCCGGTGTTGCTGAAAAGGTTGAAATTCAAATTGCTTACGCTATTGGTGTGGCAAGACCTGTATCAATTCACGTTGATACATTTGGTACTAGTGACTTTTCTGAAGAACAAATTGAAAAATGTATCAATGAGTTCTTTGATCTTCGTCCACTAGGTATCATTGAAATGCTTGATTTACAAAGACCAATTTATAAGAAGACGGCCGCATATGGTCACTTCGGACGTACAGATATCGATTTACCATGGGAAAAACTTGATAAAGTTGATGATATCAAGAACTTCTTACATATTTAATCGGTGATTACAGAGGCGTTCTTAAAGGTAAACTTTAGGAAGCGTCTCTTTTTTTTATGGGAGGAATTATTTAATGGCACCAAAAAATCAATCGAATGTTGTAATTGTCACTATCGCGGTATTTATTGCGACATTTATGACAGCAATTGAGGGGACGATTGTCTCGACGGCGATGCCAACAATTATTGGAAGTTTGCATGGCGTCAGTTTAATGAACTGGGTCTTTTCAATTTATTTGCTGATGACGGCGGTAGCTACGCCTATTTATGGAAAATTATCAGATATTATTGGACGAAAACCGATTCTTTTGATAGGTTTAGTTATTTTTGTTATTGGTTCGACTCTTTGTGCGATGTCGAACTCGATGTTGACATTGATTTTAGCTCGGGTGATTCAAGGTATTGGTTCTGGTGCCATTCAGCCTTTGACTTTTACGATTATCGCTGACATTTATCCACTGGAAAAAAGAGCTAAAATCCTTGGTTTCAATGGTTCCGCGTGGGGAATTGCTGCAATTATTGCGCCATTATTAGGTGGTTTTATTGTTGAACAATTAAGCTGGCACTGGGTTTTCTTGATTAACTTGCCAGTTGGTCTATTGACTATGGCTTTGATTTGGTTCTTCTTTAAAGAAGACAAGAGAGAACATGAAAAAATAAAAATTGACTATTCAGGTACAATTTTGTTGATTTTGGTTCTTTTGCCATTGATGTTGGCACTTCAATACATTGGTAGCACTAATCCAATGTTGCCAATAGGTTTAGTTTTAGTTTCGATTATTTCAATCTTTGTGTTTATCAAAGTTGAAAAACATGTTAGTGATCCAATTTTACCTTTAGAGCTATTTAAAAATAAAACTTTTGTTATTCAAAATGTTTTAGCACTTTTGGTTAGTGGTTTCTTGATTGGTTTTGAAGCTTATATCCCAACTTGGATGCAAGGTCTACTAGGATTAAGCCCTTCAATGGGAGGATTTGCTGTCACACCTAGTTCCATAGTTTGGATTTTGGGTTCATTCTGGGCTGGTACGTTGATAAAAAAAATGGCACCTAATCGTGTCATTTATATCAGTCTCTTTTTCTTAGCCATTGCTAATGGTTTGTTATTGTTAGCAAATGCCAGCACGCCATTTTGGTACTTCTGCGGTTTAGCAGGGATTGCAGGTCTAGGTTTTGGTTTAACGATTACCACAACTACTGTCACAGCCCAAACGGTTGTCGACCCAGAAAATGTTGGAGTGGCAACGAGTTTTAATACGTTGTTGCGGACTATTGGTCAATCGATGATGGTTTCAGTTTATGGAATCGTTTTGAATACAGCTTTAGCCAAAGGGGCTGCAGAAAACAAAAATATTACAGTCGATATGATGAATCAATTGATTGATCCACAAACGGCTAGTTCCTTGCCACATCAGCTTTTACCCAAAATGCGACAAATTCTTTTTTCAGGATTGCACAATATTTACGTCGCTTCTCTTGTACTATTAGTAGTGGGATTAATTCTTAATGCCTTTGAGTTGAAGAATAAAAAAATCCTTCATGCTAAATAATAGAGTATTGAAAGTTAGGATTGTAGCCGCTAAGAGGTAGCCACCGAGGACATCGCTAGGATAGTGGACACCTAAAAAGATTCGACTGTAACCAACCAAAATAACCAACAAAATGGCAATCATACTGATAATTATTTTGATGCTGATTTTTTTGAAGATAAATAAACTAATTATCAGTACTGAAATGTATAAAGCAAATGAACTGGCAGAATGTCCACTGGGGAAACTATAACCTCCGGCATAGACGAAATGATGATGTTCAGGGCGTGGTCTTTGAACGATCAGTTTGATCAAACTATTGAGTCCAGCAACGACGACCTTATTTAAGACTAGAAAAATGGCAGCATAGTTATATTTTTTAATTATTAATATGATAAAAATAATCGCTGCTATTGTAATGGTTTGATAGGTGTCACCAATATTGGTAACTTGTCGGAAGAAAGTAAGCGTCAGGTCATTTGCATGATAGATTTGCCTAATTAAAGTCATGTCGAAGTTTTTGATTAAAGTTGTTTTTAGAGCTACATTCAAGCTCCAAAAGCAAAAGGCGACCAGTAAAAGTATATTTAGGATAGTTATTTTTGCAAATATTTTCATAATTTTTGATCTCTCTATTGTTTAAGTTTTTGTTAAGAAATATAATAAAGTATAAAGATTTTGAGGGAGAGCAGATACTTATGGTTATAACACGTCGTGAGCGCAAAATCGAAGATAGTCGTTTGACTAAATTAAATAATAAAAAAAATAAGAACGCAAATTTACGTCGAAATATGACAATTTTGGGGTCTAGTGTTTTTGTCGGCACTGCCGTAGCTGAAATTACTAGTATTTCTGCGCCAACGCCAGTTAAGGCTGAGGCTTTGTCGGTCAGCAATTTAATATCACAAAATTCAGCGGCAGTTACTACTCCCGTAAGTTCCACTGGTGTCGGTGATGAGCAATTTCTTGATTATATTGGTAATTCGGCTCGTAAATTAGCTTCTAACAATGACCTGTATGCGTCAGTTATGATTGCTCAGGCCATGGTTGAAAGCGGTTGGGGAACTAGTGGCTTAGCAAGTTCGCCAAACTATAATCTCTTTGGTATCAAGGGAAGTTACAAGGATTCATCTGTTAATATGGGTACTCAAGAAGATGATGGAACAGGTAATCTTTATTCAATTAGTTCTAATTTTAGAAAATATCCTTCATACAAAGAGTCTTTGGAAGACTACGTCAGTTTAATTCGTGGCGGTACTTCAGAAAATTCACAATTATACGCTGGAGCTTGGAAGAGTAACACTGATTCTTATAAAGATGCTACAAAATTTTTAACAGGCCGTTATGCAACCGATACAACATATGCTGATAAATTGAATAGTATGATTGAAAAGTACGATTTGACTCAATTTGATACTAATCTTTCAGATAAGGATCAGACATACACTGTCAGTCAAGGCGATACTGTTCAATCAATTGCTGATAAATTTAATATAGATAAGAACAGTTTGATGAGTTTGAATAATTTGAAGACTGATAATTATATTTATCCAGGCAAGACTTTGACGATTAAAAAGATTATTGGCAATGACGCCACACAGACAACTCAAGCTGCATCGTTGACGAATTTGGCAAATACTACGAATACCAATAGTTCTAATGACAACGATAAAATTGTTGATACAGGGAATGTTTCAGACGCTTATGGAACTCAACAAGCTCCAGTTATTGTTCAAGATGAACGCAATGGAGTTAAAAAGTATGTTGCTTCTGACGATACGACCGATACATCTTCAATCGATGTGCAAAATGATTATAATTCAAATGATAATAACGATTCAGGAAATAAAAATAATGATACTGTAACTGTTCAAAGTGGCGATACAATTGATTCAATTGCTTCACAAGCAGGAACAACGATTGACAATATTAAACAATTAAATAACTTAAATTCAGATTTATTGGTTGTCGGTCAATCATTATTGGTATAGAATGTAAAACAACGGAAATAGTAGATAATAGAAATGCTTCTCAGAAAGTGCATGGGGATGTGAATGCATAGATTTCTATTTTCGAACTCGTCCACTGATTTAGTTGCCGAACTTCAGTAAGCGACTGCGAATGATCCTCGTTAAGGATTTCAAGAGTCGTACTTATTTAGTGCGGAACTTAGGTGGTAACGCGATAACTCGTCCTATGATTATATAATCATGGGACTTTTTTTGTATAGGAGGAAAAATATGTACAATCACAATACCGTAGAGAAAAAATGGCAAAAGTATTGGAAAGAACACGATACTTTTAGAACAACTAATGATCCAAAGAAAAAGAATTTTTATGCCTTGGATATGTTCCCATACCCATCAGGACAAGGACTTCACGTAGGTCACCCTGAAGGATACACAGCAACAGATATTGTTGCCAGAATGAAACTTGCACAAGGATATAATGTTTTGCATCCAATGGGCTTCGATGCTTTTGGGTTGCCAGCTGAACAATATGCTTTGAATACGGGTCACAATCCTGCTGACTTCACAGAAAAAAATATTCAAAACTTCAAGCGTCAAATCAATTCATTAGGCTTCTCTTACGATTGGGATCGTGAAGTACAAACAACTGATCCTAAGTTCTATAAGTGGACACAATGGATCTTTGAACAAATGTACAAAAAAGGTCTCGCTTATGAAGCAGAAGTACCAGTTAACTGGTCTCCAGATTTAGGTACAGTTGTGGCTAATGAGGAAATTATCGATGGCAAAACAGAGCGTGGCGGTTTCCCAGTTATTAGAAAACCAATGCGTCAATGGATGCTAAAGATTACAGCTTATGCAGACAGATTGATCGATGACCTTGATGATATCGATTGGCCAGAAAGTATCAAAGAACAACAAAGAAATTGGATTGGTCGCTCAGTTGGTGCTCAAATCACTTTCCCAGTTGTTGGTTTTGACGATAAAATCGATGTCTTCACAACTAGACCAGATACTGTTTTTGGAGTTCAATACATGACTTTAGCTCCAGAACATGATTTAGTTGATAAGATTACTACTCCTGAACAAAAAGCAGCTGTAGATGCATATAAAGAAAAAGTTTCACACAAGTCAGATCTTGATAGAACTGATTTGAATGATGAAAAGACCGGAGTCTTCACAGGAGCTTACGCTACTAATCCTGTCAATGGCGACAGAATTCCAATTTGGATTTCTGATTATGTCTTGGTAACTTATGGTACAGGTGCCGTTATGGCCGTTCCTGCTCATGATGATCGTGATTTTGCTTTTGCTAAGAAATTCAATTTACCAATGAAACAAGTTATTGAAGGAAATCTTGATGACGGTGCCATTACTGGTGATGGCAAACATATTAATTCTGATTTCTTGGATGGATTGAACAAAAAAGATGCTATCGATCGCATGGTTGAATATCTTGAGGATAAAGGCTTTGGTAAGAAAAAAGTTAACTATCGTCTTCGTGATTGGGTCTTCTCACGTCAAAGATATTGGGGTGAACCAATCCCTGTCATTCACTGGGAAGATGGAACGACTTCATTAGTTCCAGAAAATGAATTGCCATTGGAATTACCAGCTGATCAAGATATCAAACCTTCAGGTACTGGTGAAAGTCCACTTGCTAATTTAACTGATTGGGTAAATGTTGTGGATAAAAATGGTCGTAAAGGTAAACGTGAAACTAATACGATGCCACAATGGGCTGGTTCTTCATGGTATTACTTGAGATATATCGATCCACATAACGATAAAGAGTTGGCTGATTATGACTTATTGAAACAATGGCTACCAGTTGACTTGTATATTGGTGGAGCTGAACATGCTGTCTTGCACTTGTTATACGCAAGATTTTGGCACAAGGTATTATATGATTTGGGTGTTGTCCCAACTAAAGAACCATTCCAAAAATTATTTAATCAAGGAATGATTTTAGGCAAGGGTCATGAAAAGATGTCTAAGTCTAAAGGTAATGTCGTTAACCCTGATGATGTCGTTGAATCATACGGTGCTGATACTTTGAGAACTTATGAAATGTTCATGGGTCCATTGGATGCTTCAATTGCCTGGTCAGAAAATGGCTTGTCAGGTTCAGCTAAATTCTTGGATCGTGTTTGGAACTTATTCATTAATGATGATGATTACAGCACAATTCGTGAAGGCTTCTTAACTAAGGAAAATGACGGTAAATTAGATAAAGTTTATAATGAAACAGTTAAGAAAGTAACTGAAGACTTTGATGCTTTACACTTTAACACTGCTATTTCTCAAATGATGGTCTTTGTTAACGAAGCACATAAGGTTGACACAATGCCTAAGGCTTACGCTGAAGGTCTAGTGAAGATGCTTGCACCAATTGCTCCACACATGATGGAGGAACTTTGGAGTAAGTTTGGTCACGATGAATCAATCAGTTACGCTAAATGGCCTACTTATGATGAAAAGAAATTGGTTTCTGATACAGTTGAAATCATTTTACAAGTCAATGGTAAACTTAGAGACAAGATTAAAGTTGCTACAGGAACTTCTAAAGATGATTTAGAAAAAATGGCTACAACTGATGAAAAAGTTAAGAAATTTACAGATGGCAAAAATATCGTTAAGATAATTGCTATTCCTAATAAATTAGTTAATATCGTAGTAAAATAGGAAATAAGAAAAAGAGCTTCGGATTTTCCGAAGCTCTTTTTTTACGTCATTGATGGCAGAGACCAAGCAGTATTTAATATTATATATGATATGAAGGAATTTCAATTGAGAATAATTGCTTAATGCAAACTTTTAGGTGAGTTTTAATAATGAATCAATCTCTTGCCATCAATAGATTTATATTACCATTTATCTTGATTAAATAGCCTTTACAATTTATCGTATCTGTAAAGTTTAAGCAACATTTGAAATTAATTTGCAATTTAGTTAATTTAAGAGTAATTTTAGATTTTTAAGATGAGAACTTTGCTATAATTAAATGGACAGTTTTTAAGGTGGTGCATGTTTTGGGCGTAAATAATAGCCGTGATAATGAAGAAGTTATGCCGGTGTTGGAACCAGAAGTTTCTTCACAAGATACCATGTTGAAAGGTTCAGCATGGATGACGGCTGGAAGTATTTTTTCACGTATTTTAGGTGCAATATATATCATCCCTTGGATGGCTTGGATGGGCTCATATTATCCAGCTGCTAATGCTCTATTTGCCAAAGGATACAATATTTATAGTTTATTTTTAATCGTGTCGACAGCAGGTATTCCGGGTGCGATATCGAAACAGATTTCACATTATAATGCCTTAGATCAGTATTCGACAGGTAACAAATTATTCAAACATGGATTAAAAATCATGACTTTTATGGGAGTGATTTTTGGAGCCATTATGTACTTTGGAGCACCAGTTCTAGCGACATTGTTCACTGATGGCGACCCACGAAGTATCCCAGTTATCAAATCTTTAGCCGTAGCGGTTTTGATAATTCCTATCTTGAGTATTTTAAGAGGTTATTTGCAAGGCTATGCAGATATGGCGCCTTCAGCCATCTCGCAGTTTATTGAGCAGATTGCTCGTGTTGTTTACATGTTGATTGCGACTTATATCATTATGGTCATTAATAAGGGCAGTTATATTAATGCTGTTGTTCAATCGACATTTGCGGCTTTTATCGGAGCAGCTTTTGCAATTGGAATCCTAGTTTTAGCTCTCTTAAAGAAACTACCAAAATTAAGGCAGCTTTCGCGTAACGGTAAGCCAGTGACTGATGTAAATGAAAGAAACTTTACTAAAGAGATTTTTGAGCAAGCTGTTCCATTTATCATTCTCGATGCCGGAATAACTTTCTTTAATCTTTATGATCAGTCAACTTTTAATCAATTTATGAGAATGTTCGTCAATGCGACGGGTGCACAATTGGATAACTATTATTCATTGTTTGGTTTTCAAGCTAATAAATTAATTATGATTATCGTGTCATTGTCGACCGCTATGGCCGTTACAGCAGTGCCGATTTTATCTGGCCTCTATTCAAAAGGAGACGAAGGAAAGATTGAAGGACAAATTTCTAATACTTTGGAGTTATTCTTTTTTATTATGATTCCGGCTTCTTTAGGAATGTATGCTGTGGCTCAACCATTATGGACGACATTCTATCGTTATGACGCCTTAGGAGTTTTGATGTTGCAATTCTCATCAGTAATTTCAATTCTACTAGGATTGTTTACCGTTCTTTCCGCAGTTTTGCAAGCGTTGTATCGTAATCGTTTAGCTATTAAGTACTTTGTTTATGGTTTTATTGTTAAAGTGGTCGTTCAATTGCCAATGATTGCCATCTTCCATGAATTTGGACCTTTAGTAGCAACCAGTATCGGAATGGCCGTAGTTTGTTGGTTAATGACTAAAGAATTACATGCAATTTATCCATTTGATACTGGTCGAATAACTCGTCGTATCAGTGGAATCATTCTCTTTTCATTGATTATGTTCGTGTCAGTAATTTTTGTTAACTGGGTCGTTTTCCATTTCGTTGGCAATACTGATCGAATCATCAGTGTAGTCGTTTTGATTCTTGAGGCAGGATTAGGTGGCATAATTTACGGTTATCTAGTTTTGAAAACTTCCTTAGCTGATAAGATTCTAGGATCTAAAGTTGCTCGAATCAGAAAAATCTTTAATATGAAATAAATAAAAATCATCAATTTTTTTAAGAATTGATGATTTTTTCATTTCTTATGATAAATAGTGCCCATTTTCATAGCTGAAACTAGCCATGTACTTTGGTAGTTTTTCAATCAAGAGCGAAGGCAAGATAACGTAATGTTTTTTATTGAGTTTATCGGCAATATAACTATGAATTAAAAGGGCTGCCGAAATTGTTTCAATTGAAAATCCAAATTGACCAATAAAACCAGCCATGATACCTGTTAAAGTATCGCCCATACCACCAGTAGCCATACCAGCATTTCCAGCAGTTATTTGTAGGACCTTGCCTTGATAATAGATTTCTGAATGATGTTTTTTCAAAACTAAAGCGGCTTTGGGGTTTAGCTTATGCAATTCATCAATATTATTGAGTTCATTTTGCTCATGAATTTTAAGCGTCGAGAGTCGTTCCCATTCTCCTTGATGTGGCGTCATAATAATTTTAGCATTAGTTGTCAGCGGTATTTTTTCTTCTGCAATTAAGGTTAATGCTGACGCATCGATAATTACTGTCTGATTTTTCGTAGCTTCTTTTAAAACAACTTTAACCAAGCCCTTGGCAACCGATGAGATTCCTAATCCAGGGCCGATTGCAATGACGGTATTATTCTGGATTGCTTCTAAGAGGTCGTTTTTATTTTGATAATCAATTGTCATAGCTTCAGGAATCCGCGTATTGATAGCAGTGAACTTTTCAGGGACGGTTGCAACTGTCACTAAACCGGCACCGCTAGCAACAGCAGCACTGCTACAAAGGATGGCGGCGCCACCAAAGTGAGTTGATCCAGCGATAATCAGGATTTTTCCGTAATTTCCTTTGTATGATACGGGATTTCGGAGAGTGATTACTTGATTCAAGATGTTTTTATTGATTTTTTCCATTACAATACCCTCCATTTGTAGTATCATTTTAATTGTAAGCCAATTTAGTGATTATTTGTATTGTTTTGCCGCTGTGGCGGAATTGGCAGACGCGCAACGTTCAGGTCGTTGTCTAGTTTTCTAGGTGCGAGTTCGAATCTCGCCAGCGGCATAAATACAGGAAAAAGTTAGGAAGAAGTGCAAAATGCATTTCTTACTATCTTTTTTATATAAAAAAACTACTTTTTAAGATTTCTAATTAGAAATCAGTTTCACCTAGTGCATGTTGAGCAGCAACGTTTAAGATACTCCATTGTCTGTCAAAACCAGGTTGGAAGAAGAAGTCAGCATCGGCTAAATCTTCAACGGTTAATTTATGTTGAATTGCTAAGGCTAGAACATTTCCTTGAGCAGTGATGTCATAAGTTGAAAGAACGGCACCACCTAAGAGAACGTGTGAACTTGGATTGAAGAACAATTGAACACAAACTTTAGGATTATCTTTTCCTTGAGGCACGTAAGCAGGTCTCAAGTCTCCTGAATAAAATGATGATTTAATTTCAACGTTTGAGTTCTTAGCTGTAAAACTGTTGAGGCCACTTTCAGCAAAGTGATAATCAAAGACGCTCAAAGCTGAAGAACCAACAACGCCACCAAATGGCAATGCAGGAACTTTCTCGAAGAGATGCTTGATAACGTATCTTGCTTCACGACGGGCGACAGTTGCTAAAGCGATGGGAACATGGTTATCAGCGGGGATTGAATAAGCCAATGTAGCATCACCGATAGCATAAACATCTTTTAGATTGGTTTGTAGATATTCGTCAACTTTGATCCAACCACGATTGTCTAGGTCAACAGTACCTTTGAGCCAATCAGTATTTGGTTTGACACCAGCAGCTTGGATAACTAAGTCGCTAGGGTATTCAGCTTTGTCAGTTTTAACGCCAGTAACTTTGCCATTTCCAGTGTATTCTTTGATATTAGCGCTAGTTACAACTTTAACGCCCTTATCTTCAAGGTGAGTAGCTAAGATGTCAGTCATTTCACCATCAAGGTAAGTACCTAATGGACGATCGATAACATCTAAGATAGTGACATTTTTGCCGGCTTTTTTACTTGCTTCAGCAGCTTCAATACCGATATATCCAGCACCAACGATTGTAACGTTTTTCACTGCTGGGTCTTCAAGTTTAGCTTTAATCTTTGTTGCCCAATCGTAACCACGCATTAGAAAAACATTTTCGAGGTCGTTTCCAGGAACGGGGATGGACTTAGGATTTACACCAGGACTAAGAATAAGTTTGTCATATTCGTAGTCAGCGTTAGTATTGTTTTTCGTATCGACAGCTGTAATTGTTTTCTTGTCAGCGTCAATTTTTGTTACTTGGTGGTTATTTAAAATTTCGACATTTTTGTTTTCAGAGAAATCGCTTGGTCTGAAATTACGAACGTCATTGACATCGGTGACACTATTTTCAAGATATAATTCAGTACCACAAGACATGAAGGAGACAAAATCGCCAGCCTCGAATAATTTGATATCAACGTCGTCGTAACGCTTAAGCAATTCAAGAATTGATTGATGCCCACCGTGTGATGCACCAATAATTACTACTTTTGTCTTTGACATAAAAAAACCTCCGCTTTGATTTATAAAATAACTTAATACGTTCTAAGAATATATCTATTAAAAAGAGGTGTCAATCGATAAGTTAGTTGACAATAGTAAATAATTTAAGTGAAACTAAGAAACAAATTACATCTAAAAAATCAGCCTTGATAGTACTTGAGTCAACGTTTTAGGATTCATTGACAGTCCATCTTTTTGCATTAGCTGTTGAACTTGTTCTTTAGTTTCTTTATCTTTTATTTTCTTTAAATATTGAAAGCCTTCAATAGTTAGACCATTCAATTTGATTAAAGTGACGTATTTAAGGGGACTGATGATTCCAGAAATAAGGTTATCGTTGATCATACTAATCGTAGTATCTTGCATGTCTTGAATTAAAAACTGATTAGCATTATCGCTAGCAATATAATCTTTAACGATTTGGTACTTTTGTGCCTTGTCTAAAAGTTCTTGGAAATCTTTGGGATTGTCTTCAGCCATAATTTCCAAAATCATTTTGTAAATATCAAACTTATTCATTTTTTCACAGCCTTTCACATCTAATTATAAATTAAATTGCGAAAACTTTAATACAAAATAATGGCAGATATCTTGTCTATAGTTAATTATTTGCATAAATACCCTTTAAAACGCCATAATTAATGGTAGAAATAAATTTTAGGAGATTTGGGAAATGTTAAAAGAATTTAAAGATTTTATCAGTCGAGGCAATGTCATGGATCTTGCCGTCGGAGTTATTATGGGTGCTGCTTTTACAGCTATCGTTCAATCATTAGTAGGCAATTTGATTAATCCTTTAATCGGTCTCTTTTTAGGAAAAGTAAATTTGAGCAACTTAGTTTTGGAAGTAGGGGATGCGACCTTTAAGTACGGAACTTTTATTGAATCTATCATTAACTTTATCATTATCGCCTTTGTCGTTTTTCTATTGGTTAAATTTATGAATAGGATTATCAAAACCCGTGAAGCTGAACCAGAAGAGGACAATAAAGATGAAGAAATCGTAATGTATTTGAAGAAGATTTCTGAATCATTGGATGAAAAAGAAAACAACAAATAAAAAACGTAACTAGCTGAAAAAATCAGGCTAAGTTACGTTTTTTTAGTGTCATAAGGATTTTTATTCAATTGAATCAATTGTTTGCCAAGTCCATTGACTGACATATTCACCAAAGACAGATTTATTTTTGACTGACTTAAAGGTTAGTTCGAGATTTTTTAAAACTTCATTGGTGAAATCATTAGTAAAATGCCATGGCTTTTCATCTTTTTTAACGGATTGACCTATTATTAAATTTTTAGAACTGACCCTTTTATTTTTCCAATAGACTTTATGAGAAATATATTTAGATTTATCGGTTTCTAAGGCTAAGGCTTTAGTAGAAGTGTCCGGATCGTGACTAGATTGACTATCATCGCCATCTTCACTATGATGATGAGTTTCTTCTTGATTTTTATTAGATTTGTAAAATCTTGCAATCGATAAGGTAACGTTAATTGGATGAGAACTATTTTCTCTAAAATCATCCAGGATAATTTTTCCTTCTTTTATGGTTGGCTTTATTTTTTTAGAACTAATTGGTGAAATAACTAAACTTCCTAAATCGATTTTTTGGGGTGCAATCAGTTGGGTACTGCCTGATTTGTGTTGAAAGTAAAAATCTTCTTTTCCAATATTGTCTTCGTCATCAACAATTTTAAAAGTGATTTTATGTGGTTTAAAGTCGTTTTGCGAACCAATATTTAAATCTTGAAGTTCCCAAAATGCGAAGCGACTATTATCTTTAACAGGAACATTTTCCTGAATAGCTTTTTCTTCGCCGTCGTCAATTGAATAGGAAATAGATTTGATGTTTTTGCTGTCCTTGTCGCTCCAAATACCTCTCAAGGTAATCTGATGGGAGAAAGGGGTGTGCGGATCTTCGTAACTAGAACTAGGCGAGATAACATTGATTTGCGGTTGGTTTGTTGTATCCTTGATGAATCTAAAAATCGTTTCTTCAATTGTAGATAAATGACCTTCACCATCTTTCATAATGAAACGAATGCGATGTTTGCTCTTATCAAGGCCTCGAAGAGGGATGGATTTTTTGATTTCGTTGACTTTGCCGCTTGCAGCTTCATTATTAGTTTGGACGCCATTCGCAAGTATTTGCAGATCATTAGGATTCATACTATCGACCGTGTAATAAATTGTTGCGTTAGTGCTGTCAAAGTCGAACCAACTGCCAGTAATGGGGAGGTCTTTTTGGCCAAGAATTAAGATATTTGGTTTGTCGTCAGTCCCTTTATCATCAATTTTCAAAACAGGATTGAAGTCTTTACCATTAACGTCTGTTTTAGTTGTATATTGTATTTTGGATGATTTACCAACCTCTAAATCGATTGTCGGCGAATGCATTGTTAAACCAGTATCCCACATTGATTCAGCTCTTGATGCACCTAAACGTGTTCCTGCGGTTAAATTATTTTCAGCATCGCCTAAATCACGTTGATCATCGAATGCATTATAGAGATTTTCGGGAACATAAGGCGATTTATATGTTTGAGTTTTACGATCGTAAAAGTTATTTCCGACTAAGCTGACTCTTCCTTTTGGCTTACCGACTTTCCACGGATAATATCTTTCGGTTGTTCGACCGATTTCTAACAAGCCATGAGTAACCATGTATCCTTTAGTAGCAATGTATGAATGTGAAATTGACCTTGCGGCCCAGGCCTTAGGTGGATAATTGCTTTCTTTAGTATAAATACTAGTTCGGACTTCATCGTTTTTTGATTGGATATACATTCCACGATTATTACCCAAAGAATACATTGGTAAATAATTTCCAGCTTTTTTTCCGTCAACGGAAATAATTTCTTTGCCATCTTTATTTAGAGAAAAATCTTGGTTAGAAAAAGCTGTGAAGTTATTAATTGTTGTTTTCCCAGTATTTTTAGATGAAATAATAGTGATTATTCGTCCGCCTTTGTCAAACTTCTGGCGAATCGTAGTAGTCACTTCCGGATTGGCGCGGCCTTTTTTTTCAGAATCAAAAGCTCTTTGTCGAAAAACCAAACGCTGTTCCTCAAAACCGGTATTAGGATCGATTCGATAAAAGAAACGTGGCCTCTCTAAAAAGGCAAAACTGTATCCTGCTTTATCTGGACCAGAAGTACCTGGCAATAGCCAATTATCGGTTTGTTGCACAGTATTATAGAGGGTGTTAGAGACAAAAGAATTCGGTGAGCCGTAAGGTCTGTTTTCTATTTCTAAATTATACAATCCTGTATCAAGATTCTGGTTGTCTCCATAGTGAGTCGTGTAAATATGGTTATTGGGACTTCGTAATCCATCGGAAATACGACTGCCTTTGTCAGCAAATAAAATGGCTGAATTAGCAGCTGTCAAACTGACTTGCCTTGAATCGCCCTTTTTTTGATAAGCATCTAAAAGCGATATATTTTGGGATGCATAAACATAATCGCCAAAATAAAGGTATGGCCTAGTGGTGGTGCCATCTGAGTGTTCTAAAATCGGTCCTTCACTTAATCTTAAACTATCGGCCTCAGTCCAGGTTCCTTCTTCAAAGTTGGCAATTTCTTCTTCAGTTAACCATTCATCATCTTCTGCAGCGAGTCTAGAATCTTTAGTTTGTTCATTCATTTCTCTGCGGAAAATTTCATTGTGGTTGGAGTCTAGTGCAATCAGTGTAAAATCTTTTTTTGTTAGTAAGCAGCATTTTGAAATCAATTTTGTCAGGATTATCAAGTGTAACTTTAATTTCTTCAGAAGTTATTTCCTCAATTTTTTGCGCTCCCAGTTCCTTTTTTAATGCTTGAATGTCGATAGCATTTTCTGTAGTGGTTTTAAAAAATAGTTCTTTTTTATCTTCCAATACATAACTGATGATTAATTCCTCGTGGTCTTTAGTTTCAAAGTGTTGAACTACATCAGCATCAGTTACAGGCTTAGCTTTGGTGATGGTTGGTTTGGAAAATAATATTGTTAGAAAAAATACAAAAGTAAGCTCTAGTATAATTAATCCTTTTTTTAACACAAGCAATCCTCCCTCGCAAACAATTTTATAATCTTATCATTGAGTGAAGAATTTTCTAATTCAAAAATTAGGAGGTTTTTTTTTGTTAAATGAAGCAAGAAATATTAATTGTTCAATGAAAAATATTAATTTGAAATAGAAGTTATAGTGTCTATTAAAATATTTATGAAACTAAAAGCACGGCCTATCAATTTAGGCCGTGCTTTTAATGATTAAAATTAATCGTTCTTATGGGTTTTCTTGATTGGTAGTTCAACTACAAATTCGCTTCCATGAGGCAAATTATCTCTTACAAAGATGTTTCCTTTATGATTAGTGACAATTTGTTTGGCAATTGCCAACCCCAAACCATGACCGCCGCTACTTTGATTTCTAGATTTATCAACTCGATAGAATCTTCCAAAGACTTTTTGTTTATCACTGTCACTGATGCCAACGCCAGTGTCGGAAATAATGAATTGATATTTGGAATTTTCAACGTGATCATAAATTTTAATTGTGCCATTTTTAGGAGTGTATTTTGTAGCATTGTCCAACAAAATTATCAATAATTGTTTAATTTTATTACGGTCAAGATTAAGCGTCGGTTTATGACGCAAGTTTATTTGAAAGACCTTTTCTTGTGAATTGATGATGTCCTTAAAAGGGATGATTGGGTCTTTTAAGAAGAACTGTGGTTTGGTTAATTCAAAGTACAGTTTGGTAGTTGCCTGGTCGAATCTTGCTAAATCCAAGAGGTTATTCGTTAAAGAATTCAAACGACTGACTTCATCGAGTGACACTGAAATTGCCTCGGCTTCATCGATGATTTTTTGCTTAGGTTTAGTTAGCATGTACTCTAATTTACCTTGGATAATTGTCAACGGCGTCCGTAATTCATGGGCAGCATCATTAACAAATTCAGTTTGTTGCTTCCATGATTTGACGATGGGCAACATGTTGATACGAGCTAAAAAGTATGAAGTAATTAAAGCGGCAATCCAAAAGAGAAAGAACGTGATAATTAGAATCTTTTCAAAGTTTTCCATTGATTGAATCATTGATTGAATCTGGGTATCGATGTTTTGCATGATTAAAACGTAATGTCCAGCATACATTGGATTATTATTATTTTTCGATACTTTGATTAAAATAGAACGGAAATTCATATTGTTTATCGTGATAGTTTGTTTCAAATTCAAATTCTTTTTTCTCAATTTAATGTTTTTAACAACAGAGTATCGATTACCAAGACTAGACCGGTTCAGTAATTTACCTTTTGAATTGAAAATCAAAATTGAAGTTTGAAAGGGCGCTTTGGGTTCTGGCCGGTGGAATTGATCGTCAGGACCTTGTGGAGTAGGAGAACTATTAACTTTTCTTTGCATATTAGGTTGTTTTTTTATAGCCGTGACTTGAGACTTGATGTCTTTATCAATGCTTCGATAGGTTGAAGATTGAAAAAGATTAAAAATAATCAATCCTAAGGTTAAAAATAAAATGGCAAAAGCAGCCATTATTGAAAGAAAAAGCTTAAATTGCTGGCGACGCGTGATGCGATTTTGTTTAGAATTAAGCTTCATCTTGGAAGATGTACCCAACATTTCTGATGGTCTTGATTAGGCCATCATTTTTTGATGGACGAAGTTTTTTTCGTAAGTTGCTCATGTAAACTTCGACCACTGTAATGGAGGTATCCGAATCGAATCCCCAGATACGTTCAAAAATTTGATCTTTGGTCAAAATTGTATTTTTATTTTGAAACAAATATACCAATAAATCATATTCTTTTCCATTGAGTGACAATGGATTTCCGCCAGCAATAATTTCGTGGTTATTGAGATTTATTTCAAGATTCTTAATTTTTAAGGTTGAATCGTCAGTTAAAACACCAGTCCGCTTTAATAAGGCTTTAACACGAGCTAATAATTCTTCACGATGAAATGGTTTGGTTAGATAATCGTCAGCTCCAAGATTAAAACCGTGCACTTTATCATCAATATCGGCTTTAGCTGTCAAAATTAAAACCGGTGTATTTATTTTTGCATCACGGATATTTTTTAACACATCATAACCGTTCATTTCAGGCAACATAATATCTAAAATTATTAAGTCGTAGACATTTTCTGTTGCAGCAAATTTTCCGCTGAGGCCATCGCCTTCAATGTCTATTTCTGAGAAGTCGCTTAAAAAAGAGGCGATGTTGTCAGCTAAATTCTTATCGTCTTCAACTACTAAAATTTTTATATTATTTGTCATAGCAAACTCCTTTGTCTATTTCATATATACAATTATAAATCATATTATCCGATTTAAGCTTAGTTTAAGCTAGTTTGTCTAATCTTGTTTTTGTTGTTAGGAAAGGAAATTTAACAGATGAAAAAATTTTTACAATTAGGACCGATTGTTTTTTCGATTTTAATTTATTCAATCATTTGTTTTTTAGTAAATATTGCTATTTAAAGATTGGAGAAGCTAAATGATGAACTCAAAAGAACCAAGTCGTGTTCAAAATAACAAAAAATCCCATTTCTTAAATAAATTAAGAACTATTAAATATGATTATTGGTTAATAGCCATTTTGATTTTAGCGGCATTTTTATATGCTTGGAATATTTGGGAAGCCGGTGAGGCCAACAACTTTTATACTGCTGCAGTCGTTAGTATGACTAAAAGTTTTAAGAATTTCTGGTATGCCAGCTTTGATCCTGCTGGTTTTATTACGGTTGATAAGCCACCAGTTGCATTGTGGTTTATGACGATCAGTGCAAAAATCTTTGGCGTTCATGGCTGGAGCGTAGTTTTACCATCAATTTTGTTTGGAATTGGATCAGTTTATTTAATCTATAATTTGATTTCTAAACGTTTTGGTAGAATTCCAGCTCGAATTGCCGCTTTGATTATGACATTGACGCCAATTGTCGTGGCTGATTCAAGAACTAATAATATGGATGCAACTTTGATCTTCTTCCTGTTGCTGTCGTTTTGGTTTGTACAAAAAGCTGTTTTGAAACAACAACAACGCTATCTTTGGATTGGTTTTGCTTTAATTGGTTTCTCGTTCAATATCAAAATGTTGCAAGCCTTTATGGTTTTACCAGCACTTTATTTGTATTACTGGCTAGCAGCTCAGACCAATTGGAAAAAGAAGTTAGCTCACTTATCGATTGCAACGATTTTTCTTGCAGTCTTTACGTTATTTTGGCCTTTGTCAGTTGATTTAACCAATTCTTCGAACCGTCCTTATGAGGGTGGCTCTGAAACTAATTCAGCTTTGGAATTAGCCTTTGGATATAACGGTACTCAAAGATTATTAGGTCAAACAACTGGAACAGGTGGAGCCTTCCCAGGAATGGGGAACTCTTCTAAGAAAAATGGTAAATCCATGACCCCACCATCTGGCAAGAAATCAAAAAAGCCAAGTGGGACTAAAGCAAATAAATCAATGACGCCTCCAAGTGGGTCTAAGAAATCCGCAAAGGGTAATCCACCAGCAATGCCCAATTCAAATAAAAAATCTGGTTCAAAGACTCAAGCTGGCAATGCTCCTAAAATGGCTGGAGGAAAGACTGGTAATACAGGTAATGCTCCTACCGGTGGTGGTACTGGCGGTGGAGGCTCTGGAGCCTTCAATATCGGTACTGCCGGACCATTTAGATTGCTTCAAAAAGAATTAGGACCACAGATCAGTTGGTTGATGTTAATAGCTTTATTTGGATTAGTTTCAAGTTATGCTTATTTTAGAGGTTCCAAGATGAAGAAATGGTATTCACTCAATTCCCAAAGAACGGAACTTTGGTTGTGGATTGGTTGGCTGGTACCAGTAGCTGGATTCTTCTCTATTGCCAGTTTCTTCCATCCTTATTACATGATTATGTTGGCACCCGCAATAGCTGCTTTAGCTGGAGTTGGAATTTACACTATGGTAAAACAGTGGCGTGAAAAATCATTCTGGTCAATGTTATTGCCTTTGTCGATTCTTTCCACAAGTATTCTTCAGGCCTGGTATTTGAACAATTATTATCCAACGTTATCTTGGGTCTTGTTGATTGCTGGTATTATTATTTCAATTCCGCTATTCGTTTTACCTTGGATAGCGATTAAATTAAAGAACAAACGAGCTTGGCCGATTGCAGCTTTAATAATCGTTTTATTGGCACCTACTTGGTGGTCGCTGACTCCAACGCTTGCTGGGTCGAGTGATGGGATACCAAGTGCCGGGCCATCATTGCTTACTGCCTTAGGCAATGGCGGCGGCATGGGAGATTCCCAAGTCGATTCCACCTTGTTGACTTATTTGGAAAAACACCAAGGAAAAGCCGAATATTTGTTTGCAACAGATGACTCAAGTACAGCTTCTCCTTATATCATTGCTACTGGTAAAGCTGTTATGGCAATGGGTGGTTTCAATGGGACTGATAAAGCTATCACGCTTAGTCAATTCAAGAAACTTGTTAAGGAAGGCAAATTAAAATATTACTATTCTGGCGGTAAAACCGGCGGTTCTAACAATGAAATCGTTAGTTGGATTAAAAAACATGCCAAAAAAGTTAATCTTAAGACCAAAAATTCTATAACTGGTAGTGCAAGTTCTGTAACTGTTTCTACTAAAACAGAGACTAAGACGATACCACAAACGCCTAGTCAAAATAATGAAGACTCATCTTCAACGCCACCAACGAAGCCTAGTGGTTCAAATAAGCAACCTCAAAATGGTCAAGGGCCATCTGGACAAGCACCAAGTGGTCAAAAACCATCTGGTAATAAGAAACCAAGTGGCAAGAAGATGACTAAGTCTCAAATGAAGAAATTACAAAAAAATATGAAACAGCCAGGTATGAAGGAACCATCTTCTATGGGACAAGGTCAAGGCGGTCCTGGTCAATCAGGTACGCTCTATGATTTATCCAGTATTTATAAGTAATCAGTGAAAGGACATCTTTTATGAAAAATCAATTAATTTCAATCGTCTTGCCAGTCTTTAATGAAGAACCTGGAATTCAAGCTACAATCGATACTTTACTAAATTATATTGAGCAGCAAGAAGAAGACTACGAATTGATTTTCGTTGATGATGGATCGACGGATAAATCAGTTCAAATCATTAATAAGGCACTTGAGCAACATTCAAATATTAAATTAATCGAGTTTTCCCGTAACTTTGGACATCAGTTGGCAATTACTGCCGGACTTCAATATACGAAAGGGGATGCAGCGGTTGTAATGGATGCTGATTTACAAGATCCTCCAGAAGTAATCCCACAAATGATTGAAAAATGGCATGAAGGCTATGAAATTGTTTATGGAAAGAGAATTCAACGAGACGGCGAAACTTTTTTCAAAAAATTTACAGCCAAAATGTTTTATCGTGTTTTTAGAAAATTAGCCACAATCGATATGCCTCTTGATACAGGAGATTTTCGATTGATGGATCGAAAGGCTGTTAATCAATTATTAAAATTGCATGAGCAAGATCCTTTTGTTCGAGGTCAGGTAACTTGGATTGGTTTTCGGCAAACTAGTGTCAGATATCATCGTCAAGAAAGATTTGCGGGTAAGACTAAGTATCCACTTTCCAAGATGATTAAATTAGCATTAGATGGCGTCATATCTTTTTCGCTGAAACCTTTGCATTTTGTAAATATTTTTTCGATTGTACCTTTTGTAAGTGCAATTTTTTCTTTAGGCTACATGATTGCTAGTAACAATTTTAGTTTAGTTTCAATTGGAATAACGGTCTTGTTATTTACGCTTGGCTTATTGATGCTAGCCATTGGCATCCTTGGCAGTTATGTGGGTCGAGTTTTAGACCAAGTTAATAATCGTCCACGCTTTATTGTCAGCAAGACTAAGGGCTTTGAACAAAGGAATAAAGCAATCCATCATTTCAGTGCTCAAAGAATAAATAATTAATAAAAGATTAGAAAAATTCTTTTTTACTTTAAGAGATTTCTGGCTTTTTAATTGCCAAGTAATGTGTTACAGTAATGTTAAATTTGATAGTTATTAAAGTTGTTTGATGGACAACCTATCTTATCAAATTGAACATGAACTATCCCATTCATAAAAAAGAAGCTGACGAACACCCAGTCGTCAGCTTCTTTTCTTTTTATCTATTTTATTTTGTCTTCTATATTAGTAGATATCGCCATTGTAAATAGAATTTTTAACAATTACGTAGTCAACTTTTCGAAGCGAATTAAGGTCTTTACCACCAGCATAGGAGATTGAGGATTGAAGATCTTGTTGCATTTCAGTTAAGGTGTCTTTGATTTCACCTTTGTAAGGAATCAACATTCTTTTTCCTTCAACGTTTTTATAAGCACCTTTTTGATATTGAGATGCTGAACCGAAATAGGCTTTGTACTTTTGACCATCTTTTTCAATGATTTTACCAGGGGATTCCTTATGTCCGGCTAGTAGTGAACCAATCATGACCATACTGGCACCAAAACGGATAGATTTGGCGATATCGCCGTCATTTCTCACACCGCCATCAGCAATGATAGGTTTGCTTGCAGCCTTGCCGCAAAGACGAATAGCAGCTAATTGCCAGCCACCAGTACCAAAGCCAGTCTTTAATTTAGTGATACATACTTTACCCGGTCCAATGCCCACTTTAGTAGCGTCTGCACCAGCGTTCTCTAGTTCACGAACTGCTTCAGGAGTACCGACATTACCGGCAATTAAAAATGAATCAGGTAAATTCTTTTTAATATATTTAATCATTTGAATTACTCGATCGCTGTGGCCATGAGCAACATCAATCGTAATATAGTCAGGCTTTAAACTTTCGTTGACAAGTTGATCGATAAAATTGAATTCCTCTTTTTTAATACCAACGCTGATTGAAGTGAAGAGGTTTTTTTGATTCATATCTTTAATAAAGTCAATACGTTTTTCAGGTTCGAAACGATGCATGACGTAAAAATAATCATTTTGAGCTAACTTTTCAGCCAGCTTTTCATCAATAATGGTTTGCATATTGGCAGGAACAACCGGAATCTTAAATGTTCTAGGTCCAAATTTCACACTAGTATCACATTCTGAACGACTGTCAACAATACATTTATTCGGAATTAGTTGAATATCTTCATAGTCGAAAACTTGCATTTATTTATACACCTCATTAATTACGAACAATTATTATTTTTATATTCAATTTCGTTCGTATCTATAATTTAACTGTAATTTACTGAGAAGTCAAATTAAAATTACTAATTATCTAGGGTGTAGTTAGGTAGTGTGATAGAATTTTCATATATAATAAATTTGGTATTTAATATTGGAATTTTTTGAAAAAAGAAATGAAAACATTTGACACTAATAAATGTAATTGGTATCATCATCTTATTATTAATAAAACGGTTTATTAATAACGTTTGTTAGAGTCTCTCAAAAAAATGGTATATACATAATAGGAGTGGTTAGAAGTGCGACAATATACTGCAGAAGACATTACAAAAATGGTAAAAGATGAAAACGTTGAGTTTATCTGCCTGATGTTTACAGATATCAACGGAATCATCAAGAATGTGGAAGTTCCAGTTTCACAATTGGATAAAGTTCTTGCCAATAAGATTACCTTTGATGGTTCATCTATTGATGGTTTTACGAGAATTGAAGAGAGCGATATGTTGCTCCATCCAGATTTGTCTACATGGTTGATTTTCCCGTGGGGCGAAGAACATGGTAAAGTTGCACGTTTGATCTGTGATATTTATAAGACAGATGGAACTCCGTTTGAAGGCGACCCTCGTGTTAATCTCCAAAGAATCATTAAGAAGATGAACGACATGGGTTACACTCATTTCAATATTGGACCAGAACCAGAATTTTTCTTGTTCAATACTGATTCACAAGGAAATCCTACTTTACATCTTAACGATGATGGAAGTTACTTTGACTTCTCACCAGTTGACTTAGGTGTAAACGTTCGTAAGGATATTGTTTTAGAATTAGAAAAGATGGGCTTTGAAGTCGAAGCTAGTCACCACGAAGTTGCCCCAGGACAACAAGAAATTGATTTCAAGTATCAAGATGCTTTAGCTGCTGCTGATAGTATTGAAACTTTCAAATTGGTAGTTAAGACAATTGCTAAAGAACATGGCCTCTATGCAACGTTTATGCCTAAACCAATCCAAGGAATCAATGGTTCAGGAATGCACATCAATATGTCATTGTTCAATGGCGATGACAATATCTTTGATGATGAAAATGATCAATTGTCAGACCTTGCTAAACAATTCTTAAGCGGTATCTTAAAACATGCTCGTGCTTTAACAGCCGTTAATAATCCAACTGTTAATTCATACAAACGTTTAGTTCCAGGCTATGAAGCTCCAACATACATTGCTTGGTCAAGCAAGAACCGTTCACCATTGATTCGTGTACCTGCTGCATCTGGCAAGTCAAAACGTATCGAAATGAGAAGTGTTGATCCTACAACAAATCCATACCTTGCAATCGCATGTATCTTAGATGCTGGCCTTGACGGTATTCAAAGCAATTATGATTTGATGCCAGAAGTTAAAGACAACATTTATGAAATGTCAGAAGAGAAACGTCGTGAAGAAGGTATCGTTGATTTGCCATCTACTTTGCACAACTCCTTGAAAGCACTACGCAAAGATGAATATGTTCAACAATCACTTGGCAAGGGACTAACAAATAGTTTCTTCATTGCTAAGAATGCTGAATGGGCAAGATATCAACAAACAGTTTCCCAATGGGAAAGAGATACTTACATGTCCCAATATTAATTTACAAATTTCAAAATAATAGCACCACTCAATTCTAGTTGAATCGGGTGGTGCTTTTTTATATCTATGTTTAAATTAAATTGTGCAAGTGAATAAATTGATTTGCTTATTGTTTATTAGTATAAATCGATTGTAATAATAAGGTTGTTTATTAATTGCTTTTTTTATGAGAGGAAGATAAAAAATCCTAGAAAAGGTGACGGTTGAAAACACATTTAAGTTTTAAAATATTTGAAAAGCGTGAAAACCGCTACAAAAGACAATTAATGAATAGAGAATTAAATATTTATTTGGATGCTTTTCTCTGGAAATTCATTTTTTTAAATGTTAGTATTTATCGTAATCAAAATTCTGATTACTGCTTTCCCCCCAGAGAGCATAAAGAGCCTCAGCTTAGCTGAGGCTCTTTTTTTGTGCAATTGACTATTTTATTCTCTAGTAAGGCTTAAAACCGCAGAGGCCTTTAGGGAATTTTTATTGTCTTTTCCAATGGTGAGCCAGTCTGCAGCACTGATGAGACCTTCAAGTTTATTTTCTTCATCATCTTCAGTCACTTTACCATCTTCAAAATTGCCTTTGAAAATGCAATCGAGATAGTAGTGATCAGCGTTACTTGCCATTAAAGATGATTGGTATTTCCAAGCGATAATATATGTTTCTTCAGTAATATGGATACTTCTTCCATTAACGAGATTGATATTTAAAGCCATGATACCGCCTCCTTAGTTTGATTATAGCAAAAATTGGTAATTAACTTGTAACTTGAGGAAATTACTTTTAAAAATTGAAATTGAATTAATAAAAGAATAAATTGTTGAAAAATTTAAAAGTTTATTAAAAATATTTTTTCTGAATAGGTTTTGCCGATAGTGTACGGATTGTATATCTAAAAAAAATATTCTGTTATAAGCTGTTAGCTACCAAGAGTTTTTGTGTGAGGTTGAGAATGAAAAGGAAAGTTTTATTAGCTTTATCCTTATTGTTTTTTTTATTAATGAGTGGCTGTATCAATCGAAAAATTGATTACCAGATTCCTACTAGTAAAAGTCAATTTATTCACCAAGGAAATCACAATCGATACCAATCTCAAGAAAAAATGTTAAGAGAGTTTATCGAAAACAAATTAGTTACTAAAAAAGGTATCTACACCAATTTTAAGCAACAAAAAGTCTCAAAAGACTCCGCTAGTGGGCACGAAATGTTGAGCGAGTCATCCGGCCTTTGGTTGGAATATTTAGCTTATACGCATCAATATCAAAAATTTCGTCAGTTTTATCAAGCGACGAAAGAAACTTTTAACCAAAAAACGCAGTTTAGTTACCGTTATGATCCTAAGACTAATAAATTGAATAATGTGAACGCAACTCTGGATGATTTGCGAATAATTCGCGCCTTACAGATTTATGCAGACTTAACGAATAGTAAATCTTTTAAAAAAGAAGCTGCTAAACGATTTGCCATGTTAAAGAAAAATACGATGTCTAATGGTAAAATTGCCAGTTTTTATGACGTGAAATCAAAGGAAGACAGTGCTGAAGGTTCGCTGTCATATTATGACTTAATGACTTTGAAATATTTTGAGTCAGTTTCCAAGAAATCTAAAAAAATGTATCGACAACAATTAGAGGTCGTTGAAAGTGGTTATTTAGGCGATGCCTTTCCACTTTACGCTAATTATTACGACTGGTCCGATAAGTCATACAGTCAGGACAATTTGAATACCTCTGAATCGTTAGAAACAATTTTGCATTTATCTGAGGTTAAGAAGGTTAAAGAGGCTTCACTGAATTGGCTAGAGCATCAAGTGGATAACGATACGCTTTATAATAGTTATTCGGTAAATGGGGGAGTAATCGATAAAGAGCATTCTGCCGGAAGTTATGCCTTAGCTGCGATGATTTTTTCAAGGGAAAATAATTCTAAAATGTATCATCGAGCAATGGGATTGGTTCTTAAATATCAGGTTACCGATAAATCTTCTGCAATTTATGGTGGGATTGGGATTGGCCAAAAAAATGAAGCTTATTCTTACAATAACTTGATGGCATTAATGGCTTCTAAATACTGAGGATTAAATAATTATGAGGGAAAAAGCAAAATATTTATTAACTAAATTTGCTCAAAAAGTTTCACCAGCCACTTTAGCAATCATTTTGATTATTTTGACTAGCAGTTCTTTGTTATTCGTATGGCCAATTCACGGCTTAGCGGATAACGGAAATTTTTATCGAGCAATTGCTGGCAATGGGATTTATCGTTTGCCGACATCATACAGTCAATATAGTGATTATGTCGTTCCTAAATTTGGGCTTTTACAGTACTTTAATGAAAATAAGGTTCAATTATTTTCATCACAAAATTTATTTATTCAATTAGCAATTTTATTGAATAAAATTTTTTACAGTCACACGATTTTTGATATCCGATTCTTGGGCTTTGTCTACTATGTGTTTTATCTTGGGGGAATTTATTTATTTACTAATTCGTTAACAGCCCCCACTCGAAAGTTCAAGAATTATCTGATGGCAATTTTCATTGTCTTTGCATTTGGCGATTCAGCTTTTACGCTTTACTTTAATTCTTTTTTCGCTGAACCGGGAATGCTGATTCTGATGCTTTATCTGTGTGCAGCTATTATTTCTTTAGCAAGAAATATTTACGTTCACCATTGGCCAATGATCACTTTGTTTTTTATCGCTTCAATACTTTTAGTCACGATGGGGTCACAAAATGCAATTTTAGCAATCAGTTTAGCAATTATGGGATTAGGAATAATGTTTTTGCCTAATTTTAAGACACGTCGTTTGGCGGCAGGTTTTGGGATTGTACTGATTTTACTTTCAGGGATAGGAATTTATAAAACTGCTAGTTCTGAGGTTTTTGCGGCTAATGATTATCAAACCTTTACTCATGGGATTCTAGATGAGAATAGCGATCCAACAAAAAAAATCGAAAAAAATGGAATAGATGGTCAATTCGCCTTGATGCGCAATGAACCTTACTATCCAAAGGACTATACGGCTTTAAACCCGAATAGTGAAGATGTTAAGAAAAATTTGATTAAAAAATCTAATTTAAGCTGGGTCATTAAATATTACGCGACTCATTTGAAACAAATGGGAGATTTATTGAACGTTGCTGCAAAAGATTTAACAGCTATTCAGCCAGAATCAGTTGGTAACTATCCAATTGATTCGGGTCATGAGGCTAAAGAACAGGTAACTTATTTTACATTTTATAGTACCTTTTTTTCAGCCTTATTTCCTAGTCGGTATACATTTAATTGTTTAATCGCTGTCGGACTTATTGCCGCTTTTAGCGTAGGTTTTTACAAGGATTTTCGTGCTAAAAGATATCAAGGAATTTTACGGTTGTTCTTGATTATTGGATTGATGACGATTGTCGTAATTGCGCCCATCTTTGCTATTTTGATAGATGGCGATGCCGATTTATCTAGAAGGTTGTTTATGATACCAATTAGTTTAAATATAGCGCTGTTGATTTTTATCAATGATGTTTTCAATCACACATTATGGAATACCGAAGTGGGGGATGGTGTTGTCAGTGAATAGACTAAAACAAATTTTGCTTGCTTTTCTCTTGTCCATTGGGATTATTTTGACATTTGTTTCTTCGCAGACAGTTCGCGCGGATGTGGAAAGTGATCAAGTTTTATTAGTTTATGATTCTTCAAATGAAGCTGAAAATGCTCAAGTAAAAATTGATGCGTTACAACGCAGCTTGACGAGTATGAACCTTTGGGTCAAGACGGTTAATCAAAAAGATTATCAAAAAAATATGTTAAATCAGCATTATTTAGGCGTTATAACGATGATCAATTGGGAACAAGTGGGGTTGCATAATCAAGACTTCATTAAGGATCGAGCTAAGTTTTCAGGAATCAAATTGCATATTGGCAATAATTTAACGGATAGAGAAATTTCTGATTTAGATGTAAAGGTAAAAAGGCTTTATCAACAACAATTGCTTTTAACCAGTGAAGGAAACAAGAAATTGTTGCCATTTAGTCAGAATGTAACGCTCGTAAGTAAAGCAAGTTCGACATCTGACAAAGTTGGAACCTTAAAAACTCAAGATAACCTTACTAGCTATCCCTTTGGGTTTATCAATGGAGAAAGTGGATACTTGCCGTTTTTTTCCGCTAGTGGACTTGAAATGTTGACCCAAGTACAATTTTTAGCCAAATTATTCCATCGAGTTGGGAAATATCACCCTGTGCTAACTTTTACCAATGTTTCACCATATAGCAACTTAGATTACTTAGACGAATTGAGTGATTTTTGCTATCAAAATCAGATACCATTTGCAATCAGTACCGTTTCTGTCAGTAAGAACATTGAAATGAAAGCTTTCTCTCGGTTTACCAAGGTATTACGTAACGTAGAAAATCGTGGAGGAGTAATTTTTCTCCAAATGCCTGAAATGGTAACGACGGCAGATAGCAATGGTGAGATTTTGGAACAGATGATGCGAAAGTATTTGGTTAGTCTGGCGAAAGAGCAAGTTTTTCCAGTAGGGATAAGTGCTAAAGGTTTTTGGAATCAGGATACGATTTTGCGAAGTCACTCTTTGCAATTTTCAGATAATTGGCTGCTATTACCTAATGAATCTAAGCCGCTTCATTTACAAGAAGATAATGATGCACAGGTGGCACGACAAAATCTTTTGGCTCTGCCTGCACAGTCATTAAATAGACTGACGAAAACCCAAGAGACGACCTTTAGTGCCCCAATGGCCTTAACCATTTCAATGCCAAATACTAAGAAGAGCATGCAACAAGCAAAGTCAAAAATTAATAACTTAGATTTGAGCTGGTACGATCCGGTGGCTGACAATTTGCAAACTCGAATTGAAACGGATACGACGGTTGTTGAGTATCGAGGTGGAGATTATTTTGTCAATGGGAAAAGAGAAGCTATTCAAGCGACTAATAAGGTTTTTAATAAGCAATTTTCAGATGGCAAACCCAAGTCGTCGTTTAGTCGCTATTTCCGCATCCAAGGCGATATCTTAACAGTGTTTTTCATTATCATCATGATAATATTCATCGTCTTTATCTTCATTGGACGTAGGATTTATTGGAATAGGTTTAAGCGCTAAAAAAATAGTTAGAGGGGGAATCCTTATCTCAGTTTTAGAATTCTTTTTAATGATTGCAGTACTTTCAATCTGGGGGACATTGGTTGTTAACCTGTTACTGACCGTTGCCGGGTACACCTGGTATTTGCGACATGTTAACCTGGATGATCCCAAACTTCCGAGAAAAATACCATTTGTGAGTATTTTAGTACCGGCGCATAACGAAGGTATTGTCATCGTTAAAACTGTTTTGTCGTTGTTGAGTTTTGATTATCCGCAAGATAAGTATGAAGTTATTGTGATTAATGACAACTCAAGCGACGATTCAAGTGAATTGTTAGGTAATTTGCAACAACAATTTGGAGAAAAAAGATTGCAAGTTATCAATACCGATAACGTCACCGGTGGAAAAGGTAAATCAAATGCTCTGAATATTGGTTTAAGAAGAGCAAAAGGGAGCATTATTTCGATTTATGATGCCGATAATACACCGGAACACGGTGCTTTGAGAATTTTGGTAGCTGAATTGCTATCAAATGATAAATTGGCGGCCGTTATTGGGAAATTTAGGACTAGAAATAAAAATGCTAGTCTGCTAACACGCTTTATCAATATTGAAACACTGTCTTTTCAGTGGATGGCCCAAACCGGACGACAACAATTGTTTAATCTTTGTACGATTCCGGGAACGAATTATGTTATTAGAAGAAACGTTATCGAAAAAGTTGGTGGCTGGGATGTTAAAGCATTGGCTGAAGATACTGAGATCAGTTTTAGGATTTATCAAATGGGTTATCGAATCAAGTTTCAACCTCGGGCTGTCACTTGGGAACAAGAACCACAAACTTTGGATGTATGGTTTCATCAAAGGACGCGTTGGGTCAAAGGAAATATCTACGTTATCTTGAAAAATGCCAAACTATTATTTCAAAAAAAAGGCCGTGTCATTCGTTTTGATTTGATATATTTTCTAACAATTTATTTTCTCTTGATGACATCTCTTTTATTATCGGATGCGGTGTTTGTTTTATCGGTCGCCGGATTGGTTCATTCTAATCTACAAGGTTTCAGTACTTTCTTATGGTTCTTCGCAGTCGTCATGTTTATCGTCAGTACCTTTTTAACGATTACGACTGAAAGAGGAGAGTTAACTTTCAGTAATTTATTACTGATTGTCTACATGTATTTAGTTTATAGTCAAATGTGGCTTGCAGTTGCAGCTTACGGAATGGTGGGGTATATTCGTGAACAAGTATTTCATAAACAAGCAAAATGGTATAAAACTAAGCGTTATAAATAAAGTTTTGATTTCTCTTCTGATGCTTTTTGCAGTCTATTGTGCAACGTCAGAGACAACAGTTAAAGCTGAAGATGATCAAACTTACACGCAGCAATTTCAAAATAATATTATGACAATTTCTGGCAAATCTGTGGAAACTGATATGTACTTTAATAAAATGGATTATTGGCAAGTTGATAAAGCAACATTTAATTTCAACTATCAAGTTTCACAATTGGCTAATAGTCAAGCATCTGATATTACAGTGTCGTTAAATGGCGTTAAATTTTATTCATTTAGACCGCAGGATTCAACTGGATTTCAAACTGAATCGGTTGATGTTCCCTTAGATTTAATGAACGGCAGCAATAAATTGACAATCAGTGGACAAATTCTAAACCAGGACAATCAAGTGCAAACACCTGCAAATTGGTTAACTGTGGGTAAGGGATCCAATGTTAATTTTGAATATCAATTAGAAGATGCTGATGAAACATTAAGCTCATTTTATAACCATTTCTCTGGGCAAGATACGATTGCACATCAGAATTCGCAAATATTGACAGCCAATAAAGCCTCAGCTGCAGAACTAACTGCGAGTATGGTGGCTTTATCCGGTGAAGCACGAATAATAACGGAGAACAGTCAAATTCCGGTTATTAAATTTGATCAAGCTAAAACTCAGATGGGTGATTACTCTTTAGTAATTTCTAAATATCAACATTTACCTAAACAGTTGAAAAAAGTAATCTCGAAAAAGGATGTCGATGATCAGGCGATAATTAAAACTTACTATGTCAACGGGAAGCATTATCTGATAGCAACCTCGCAAAATGACAAACTCCTTGAAAAAGCGGGTCGCTTTATTGCTAATGAAGAGTTGATGAAGCAAACCAATAAAGATACGGAAGTTATTACCAATGAAACTGATACGTTGACTTCAACGTTGCATGACAACGGAGTGAGGCATTTAACCACAACGCCAGAGCGAATGGAAGGTGCTGGTCACAAGGAAACTAGCTACTTAGTGCAATTGCCAAATGATCGGATAAACGCTAATGGTTCAAAGATTCAATTGCATTTTAATTACAGTAAGAACCTTGATTTTAGTCGGTCCTTAGTGACCGTTTATGTTAATCAGACTGTAATTGGCAGCAGCAAGCTCCTTAGCAAAAAAGCTAATAATGATTCGATTACAGTTGATGTGCCAAAGAATTTAGTTTTGGGCAGCAGCTTTACAGTTCGAGTAGCTTTTGATTTGGATTTGAAAGGTAATTCTGAAGCTGACAGTGGCAATACGCCTTGGGCTCAAGTTAATCCACAGTCGAAAATGTTGATTAAGTCGCAACGAAATAACGATTTACTCTTTAGCAATTACCCATCGCTTTTTATTAAAGATGAGACTTATGATCATTTGGCCGTGGTCGTCCCTAAAAAGCTCAGTGGAAATGATTTTAAGGCTTTGACTAATATCTTTAATTTGATTGGTAATTTTGCTAAGAGCAATACTGGTGAAATTAAGTTTTACAATGAGATACCCAATCAAAATGTCTTAAAAAATAGCAATGTAATCGTCATTGGAACTCCCCAAAATAATCAGATGATCAAAGAACTGAATTCTCATCTTTATTTTAAATATACCGATGATTTCAAACGAATCGCCGCCAATGAAAAGATGAGTCTTGAACAAGATTATGGGAGAAATATTGGGACTGCTCAATTATTGCGTTCGCCTTATAACGATAAACGAGGCATGTTAGTAGTAACAGGTGCCACGACTAATGACGTTTATTTAGCATCGACCCAAATTAATTTTCAAAATAACGTTCAAAAATACAATGGGGATGCCATCGTGGTCGATATGAATAATGGACATTTTGGCTATCGATTCAAAAAGAATAAAGCTATTGATAAGAATCTAATGACAAAGAGACAGATTACAAAAAATTCACAGTTGATTATTTATCTGGGAATTGCTGTATTAATTATTATTTTGATTGGTTTCGGTGTAATTTTAACGCTCCACAAACAGGGATTTTTGAATGGAGGTAATCGCAATGGAAAATCATGATGCTAAAAATTCATTGTATGAGGACATTGGACTGTTGCTTTTCCTAACTTTATTCAGTGCTGCTGCAATATTGATGGTATTGAGTGGAAATATTTTATTAAATGTAATTTATCTATTCTGCACGATTTTGTTATTGATGATTACTTATTTCTTTGGTATCTTGCCGAGTTTGATTGCCAATATTATTTTTATTTGTATTCAGGTAGTCATTATGGTTTATCAGTACGTAACTTCAATTACTCATATACCATGGCAACTGAGTTTTTGGATGTTGATTCCAATTTTGATGTCGTTAGCACTGTACTCAATGACCCAAAATCAAGTAGCTTTACAAAAAGCTAATCGAGAATTAAGAACTACCTTAGTGGAACGTGGCGCATTTGATGAACAGACCAATTTGCGAACAACGGTAGCTTATATTGAAGATATTGCTGTATTTGCGGAAACTAATCGTCGCTTTAAGATTCCAGTAGCTACGGCAATCATTAAGATTCGCTACTTTAATGATTTGAAACGAATGATGAGTGCGCAACAATTAAGACAACTTTTACAATTGACTTCTGATGCCATTAAAGAAAAAACGAGAAATAATGATATTACGTATCTATTAGATAATGAAGATCCAACTTGGGCAATCCTGCTCTATACCGATGATAAAGGAGCTGACATTGCTACTAAAAGGATTGAAGAAGGCTTTGAAAAACGGCTTGAGGAAGATTCATCATTAAATAATTTGGCGATTTCAATGAAAGTCGGAATCGCACTTTGGAATGGGGAAACAATGAAAACTCCATATGATTTGATGAATGAAGGGATTCATGAAACTCAATATGATGTTTAAAAAAAGCTCTGACAATTTGTCAGAGCTTTTTGTTAGTGATTTATGATAAGTAAAAAAATCGCAAAAAAGACAATATCCAGAATGGCCGACCATTCGTACCATTTATCTGGCTTTTTAAATTCTACAGCGTTGTGGCCTCTCTTATGAAAGTACCACGACGGATATTCTTTTTTGGACATATTCTTCATTTTGCATCTTCTCCTTATTCTCTGGTTTCATTATATCTAGAATTGGATAAATTTGCCACCGTAACAAATCAAAATATCATTAAAGATTAAAAAGAAAGGGCTTGCATTTTAATAAATAAGGAATATAATTTCATTTATTATCCGTTGAGCAATATTAAGAAATAAGTAGATGGAGGTAAACAAATGAAATATCGTGTAGAATTAAATACTAAATCTCAATTGTTTACTGTCGAAGATAAAAACAAACATGTTTTTGCTGATGGTAAAACAATTGAAGAAGCAGTAAAAAAACTCAAAACAGTTTCCTAAAAAGCTTAAGCAAAAAGACATCGCCATTTGGGGATGTCTTTTTAATTTGAATCATTGTTTGAATCATTAAATGAAAATAAAAAAGCCATCAATCTAAAAAGATTGACGACATTTATTAAAGGAAATTGCTTCAAGCGAACTACGAGAATCGAACTCGCGACACTAGCTTGGGAAGCTGGTATTTTACCATTAAACTAAGTTCGCACTTTACACCCCTCTTATTATACAATAAATTTTTCCAAAAAGATAAGATTTGTTTAAAAAAGTTGTCATAATTTACAATATAAATTGATTTTTAGTTTTCATTACCATAGAATCAAGGTTGACGATAGATTTCTATCAATAAATTGCATCAAGGAGAAGATTATAATGAAAAAAACATTGGTTACTTTAATGGCCGCTGTTTCATTAATGGGTGGTTTTGCTACTGTTGCTACTGGTTGTTCCAATACTGCTACTAAGCAAGTTGAACAACATTCTGCAAAGAAAATTACAAAGAGCGAAGTTAAGAATCAAGATTATGTTGGTGTTAGCAAAGATAATAAGAACGAATACATCACCTTCTTCACTGGTAAAGACAAAAAGACAGTTCAATTTGTCCGTGTTAATAAAGATGGCTCCAAGAAAGTTATTACTGATTTCAAGAAAGCTAAGTTAGTTCTTAATAAAAAGAACCACAAGAAATTCAAGATTGATGGATTTAGAGTTATCAAGGAACCTGATTTTGACTGGAATTTTGTAAAGGTTGGCAAGACAACTATTAAATCTTCTGATGGCAAACAATGGAAATTATATAATGGATCACACAAGCAAGCAGTTAAAGCTGCTCAAAAGAATGCAAAATAATCATGAAAAGGCCGGAAGTTAAATTTCGGCTTTTTTTATTCATCAAGTTTTACATAAAATAAAGCTTAAAAATTATTTTTAAAAATAGATTTAAAAAAGGTTTATTTAAGTTCAAAAGTCTTTTATTTCAAAACAAAGAATTTTCATCGTATTTGATGGAGATTCTTTTTTTGTAAATAATTGCTCTTTTAAATGAGTATAAAATTAACTTTTTAAACATTTCTGAAAACAATTTTAGAATTATTTGTCAAGCAAAAATATTTTTAAAAATTTAATTTTAATCATATTTTCTTTAATCATTAAGATAAGTTGATAAGAGCGATAAAGGATTGAACTTTTTTCAAGATTAAAATTATAGAAATAAAAAGAAACTAGCTTATGAAACCGCTTGCAAATATAACTTTGGTTCTTTATAGTGAGGTTTGGTAACGAAATTTAAAATTGGGGAGTGATTTTTTATGACTATGCCAATCCATGTTACTTCAGAAATTGGAAAATTGGATGTAGTAATGTTGAAACGTCCCGACCACGAAGTAGAAAACATTACGCCTGATACAATGCCCCGACTATTGTTCGATGACATCCCATATTTGCCAATTGCTCAAAAAGAACATGACCATTTTGCTCAGATTTTACGTGACAATGGAACAGAAGTTTTGTACTTGGAAAATCTGGCAGCAGAAGCAATCGATGCTGGAAATATTAAAGAAGCATTTGTAGAAAAAATGCTTCGCGAGTCGGATTATGCACAAGGAGCCGATCATGATGCCTTGAAAGAATATCTGATGAGTTTAGATACTAAAGCGATGGTTAACCAATTGATGATTGGTATCAGAAAGAGCGATATTGACTTTATCCCGACAGACTTAGTCAGTGCCGCTGAAGATAACGATTATCCATTTTATCTCGATCCAATGCCTAACCTTTACTTTACTAGAGATCCAGCAGCTTCGATCGGCGATGGCTTAAGTATCAACCATATGACCTATCCTGCTAGACAACGCGAATCAATGTTCATGGAAGTAATTATCAAATATCATCCTCGCTTTGCCAATAAAGGATTGCATATCTGGCGTGATAGAAATCACACGCACCGAATTGAGGGTGGAGATGAATTGGTCTTAAGCGACCACGTCTTGGCAATCGGAGTTTCTCAAAGAACCTCAGCAACAGCTATTCAAGATATTTCTCGAAATCTTTTTAAAGATAGCAATTACGATACGGTTATTGCTATCAAAATTCCGCATAACCATGCAATGATGCACTTAGATACCGTCTTTACAATGATTAATTACGATCAATTTACTGTTCATCCAGGTATCTTAGGCGAAGGCGGCAAAATTGATACTTGGACCATTCATCCTGGAAAAGATAATGAATTGACTTTTGAACATAATCAAGATTTAAAAGCCGTTTTGAAAAAAGAACTTGGTTTAGACGATCTGGACTTAATCCCAACAGGAAACGCAGATCCAATCATTGCTCCAAGAGAACAGTGGAATGATGGCTCAAATACTTTAGCAATTGCTCCTGGAGTAGTAGTTACATACGATAGAAATTATGTTTCTAACGAAATCCTTAGAAAACATGGCTTAAAAGTTTTAGAGACAGTTTCAAGTGAATTGTCTCGTGGTCGTGGGGGTCCTCGCTGCATGAGCATGCCATTAGTTCGTGAAGATTTGAAAAAATAAAAGGCACATGAAAAAATTGTGATAGACTAATTTTAATTCACAATTAGGAGGAATGATTTTGGACTATAAAGGTAAAGAAACTTCAGTATTTCAAGGTAGAAGTCTTTTAGCAGAAAAAGACTATACGCCTGAAGAATTAGAATATTTAATCAATTTTGCAATTCATTTGAAGGCTCTTAAGAAAAAGGGCATTCCTCATCATTACCTAGAAGGTAAAAATATTGCCTTACTATTTGAAAAAAATTCAACCCGGACACGTTCAGCTTTTACAACAGCTGCGATTGACCTTGGTGCACACCCTGAATTTTTGGGTGCCAATGATATTCAATTAGGTAGTAAAGAAAGTGTCGAAGATACGGCTCGTGTATTGGGAAGCATGTTTGATGCTATTGAATTTAGGGGATTCTCACAAAAAACAGTCGAGGATTTAGCCAAATATTCTGGCGTTCCCGTTTGGAATGGTCTAACTGACCAATGGCATCCCACACAAATGTTGGCTGACTTTATGACAATGAAAGAAACCTTTGGCAGTCTAAAGGGCAAGACCTTAACATTTGTTGGCGATGGTCGTAATAACATGGCCAATAGTTTTCTAGTTACCGGTTCAATGCTCGGCGTAAATATTCATATCGTTGCTCCTAAAGAATTATTCCCTGATCAAAAAGTCGTTGATATTGCTCAAAAATATGCTGATGAATCTGGCAGCAAATTCTTGATTACTGATGATATTGAAAAGGGCGTCAAAGGCACTAACGTTATTTATACTGATGTTTGGGTATCAATGGGTGAAGAGAGCCAATGGGAAGAAAGAATCAAGCTTCTCAAACCATATCAAGTAAATATGGATATGATAAAAAAAGCCGGTCAACCTGACGACCAGATCATCTTTATGCATTGTTTGCCTGCCTTCCATGATACAAATACGAAGTATGGACAAAATATTAAGAATAAATACGGTTTAAGCGAGATGGAAGTAACAGATGAAGTTTTCAGAAGCAAATATGCTCGTCAATTTGAAGAAGCGGAAAACAGAATGCACTCTATCAAAGCCATTATGGCAGCAACTTTAGGCAATTTGTTTATTCCTAAAGTTTAAAGTTATTAAAGAAGGGTCTAGCGTATCGTTAGGCCCTTTTTTATCGAAAGTTAAAGACAATTTCTTAGGAGAGATTAAATAGCATTTTTGTAAAAATTGGTGTATCCAAAAATTGCATCATCTAGAGTAAACAAAATTTCAAAGTTTTAGGAGAGGTAACTATGACTAAAGAACGTGTTGTTGTGGCTTTAGGCGGCAATGCTATTTTAAGTAAAGATGCTAGTGCAAAAGCTCAGCAAAAAGCAGTCATGAAGACGAGTGAATCGCTCGTGGAATTTGTTAAAAATGATCAAGATTTAATTATTACGCATGGAAACGGTCCGCAAGTAGGGAATCTATTGTTGCAACAGGCAGCCGCCAATAGTAAAAAAAATCCAGCTTTGCCGTTAGATACTTGTGGCGCTATGACCCAAGGAAGTATTGGTTACTGGTTTCAGAATGCTATGAAAGAAGTTTTATTAAAAAATGGTATCAATAAGCAGGTAGTCACATTAGTTACGCAAACAATCGTAGATAAAAATGATCCAGCTTTCAGTAATCCATCAAAACCAATTGGTCCATTTTATGATAAAGGCGAACTCAATCAATTGCGTCAGGAACATCCTGATTGGACGATAGTCGAAGATTCTGGACGGGGTTATAGAAGAGCCGTACCCTCTCCAAAACCGGTGGAAATCAACGAATATCCGGCAATTGAAGCTATTTCCAATTTAGGAGTGATTCCAATCGTTGCTGGCGGTGGCGGAATACCAGTCGTTAAAGATGGCAATCGTTTGATTGGTCAAGAAGCTGTGATTGATAAGGACTTTGGTGCTTCAAAAATTGCTCAATTAGTTAAGGCAGATAAATTGTTTATTTTGACTTCTGTGGGGGGAGTTTTCTATAATTTTGGTAAACCAAATCAAAAAGAAATTTTTGACGTAACAGCTGATGAGATTCAAAAACACATTGATAACCATGAATTTGCTAAAGGCAGCATGATGCCTAAAGTTCAAGCGGCAGTTGCTTTTGTCAAAGCATCTGGCAAACCGGCAGTTATTGGTGCCTTGGATGATGTTAAGGAAATCATCGCTGGAAATAAGGGCACTGTTATTCACAAATAATGATTGTTATTGTGATTTTTATGTGCTATCATACTTGTGCAAAAGAAGGAATAATTGATCAAAAGATTTTAAGCGAGGCCATGTTTTGGTGAGAGTTGGCTATTTCAAAGATTGAGTCGCACCTTCTTATAAAAACAAATAATTCAATTAATGAGTGGATATTAATCAATTAGAGTGGTACCGCGGGAAATCTCGTCTCTTTCAATATGTTTATTGGAAGAGGCGTTTTTTTTATCTAAAGGAGGATAAATATGGATTTTAAAAAACAAGTAGTAGATACACTAGTTAAAGTTTTACCAGAAGAAATAACTGAGGAACAAGTTAACAAATTAATCGAAAAGCCTAAGACATCAGAACTTGGTGATTATGCTTTTCCAACATTTATCTTAGCTAAGTCATTGCACAAAAATCCTAAGATGATTGCTGAAGAGTTGGTTGAAAAAATTGATACAACTGGTTTTGAAAAGGTTGTTAACACTGGTGCCTACATTAACTTCTTCTTAGATAAAAAAGCATTTTCAAATGATGTTATCAATGAAGTTTTAACAAAAAATACTGATTACGGTAATGCTGATGAGGGTAAAGGACGCAATGTTCCTATCGATATGTCATCGCCTAATATTGCAAAGCCAATGTCAATGGGTCACTTACGTTCAACCGTTATTGGTAATTCAATTGCCAAAATTATTAGTAAGTTAAATTACAATCCAGTTAAAATCAACCACTTGGGTGACTGGGGAACACAATTTGGTAAGTTGATCGTTGGATATAAACTATGGGGTTCAGTTGAAGAAGTTGAAGCTGATCCTATCAATAATCTCTTGAAATATTATGTACGTTTCCATAAAGAAGCTGAAGAAAAGCCAGAATTAGACGACGAAGCTCGTGCTTGGTTTAGAAAGATGGAAGAAGGGGACAAAGAAGCCTTGTCTCTTTGGACATGGTTCAAGGAATTGTCTCTTAAGGAATTCCAAAAGATTTATGATCGTTTGGATGTTAAATTCGACCACTTCACTGGTGAATCATTCTACAACGACAAGATGGATGCTATCGTTGATACGCTTGAAGAAAAAGGCTTGCTTAAAGAAAGTCGTGGAGCTGAAATCGTTGATCTTTCTGAATATGACTTATCGCCAGCTTTGATTAAGAAAACTGACGGTGCCACACTTTATATCACGCGTGATTTGGCTGCTGCCAAGTATCGTAAAGATACCTTTGACTTTGTGAAATCACTTTATGTCGTTGGTAGCGAACAAGCAGAGCATTTTGCTAAATTAAAGATTGTACTTAAGAAAATGGGTTACGACTGGTCAGATGATATCGACTACATTCCATTTGGCTTGATTACTACTGGTGGCAAGAAGCTTTCAACTCGTTCTGGACGTGTTATCTTGCTTGAAAATGTCCTAAATGATGCAGTTGATCTTGCTAAGAAACAAATCGAAGAGAAAAATCCTAATTTGAAAGATAAAGAAGCTGTCGCTGAAGCAGTTGGTGTCGGTGCGGTTGTCTTCCATGATTTGAAGAATGACCGTCGTGATAGTTTTGACTTCAATCTTGAAGATGTTGTTCGTTTTGAAGGTGAAACTGGTCCTTACGTTCAATATACTAATGCTCGTGCTTTAAGTATTTTGAGAAAATCAGGAGTTTCTGATTACGAATCAATCAGCAATCACGCAATTTCAGATCCAGAAGCTTGGGACACAATTAAGATGTTGCAAAACTTCCCAGCTGTTGTTGAGCGTGCTTCTAACACATATGAACCATCAGTTGTTGCTAAATATGTTTTGAAATTAGCTAAGAGCTTCAACCAATACTATGCCCACAGTAGAATCCTCGCTGACGACGATGACTTGAAGGCTAGACTTTCATTAGTTAAAGCAGTTTCAATCGTCTTGCAAATGTCACTGGGTCTACTTGGCGTTAAGGCTCCTGAAGAAATGTAGGGTGAATTCGTTTTGAATCAAAAACTTTTTAGCGAACTTTCGGAAATAAAAACAACCACGCTAGATTTAGCCTGGTTGTTGCTCGCAATCTGTTTTATTTATTTAAACTATGGAACCTTCAATATTTTATACGGTATTTTAGGATTCGTGACGGTTTTCTTTATCCATTTATTTATCAATTTTCATAATAATTATATGGATTATCGAAACTCTCATGATGAAGAATATCGTGAAAAAATCAGTACTATCGGCATTAATCGTGAATCACTGGCAATAGTCAAAAAATGGATGTACGGTTTGGCCATTTTTCCATTAGTAATTGGGGCTTTTCTGGTTTATCAGACCGATTGGATAACTTTGATGATTGGTATCATTGGAGTTTTGGTCGGTTTGTTATATTCGGCAGGTCCTAAGCCGCTTAATTCCACTATGTTTGGTGAAATCGTGGTGGCTATTGCCATTAGCCAGTTGATTCCAATAGCCTACTCCTATCTAGGGCTATTTGGATCAGGTAGATTTGATTCTAGCACAGCCATCTCGGTAATCTTGGTTAGTTTACCAAATACCTTTGCCTTCTTTTGTGCAGAGTTAAGCAATGGCACCTGCGACTTAGAAGCAGATCTAAAAAATGGTCGTAACACATTGGTTAGTAAAGTAGGAAAAGCCAATGCATTGAGTTTATTTAAAGCTAGCTGGGCTTTAGCTTTTATGTTGATACCCATCCTAGCTTTGTTGAAAGTAACGCCTTATATTACCTTAATAGAAGTGTTGCTTTATCCAAATATTTGGGACGATCTTCGTCCTTACTTAAAGGAACAAGTTAAGACAAAGACGTATCCTTTAGTTATTAAAGCTGTAAGTAAATTCTCTGTGACATATATTTTATTGATTGCTGTCGGGGCAATCATTAAATTAATTACAGTAAAATTTTAATTGCAGTTTTCCACAGAAAGAGTTAAAAAAATCACTCCTAAAACTTCTTTCTGAAGATAAAAGAAGAGCTCACCTAATTGTCGGGATTAGGTGAGCCTTTTTGGTTGCTAAAAATAAGCACATACTAAATTATACATATTTTTTGATGGTTTTGCTGAAATTATTTTTAATTCATTGGTAAAGGGTTCTCTAAAAACCAATTTGTGGGCAAATAGTAAAAGTTGGCCTGTCTTTTTTGAAGAGTTATATAGCGGATCATTAACGATAGGCCAATTATTATATGCCAAATGAACACGTAGCTGGTGAGTTCTTCCTGTCAAAAGGTTTAATTGAACTAATGCAAAACGGTCATTCTTGCGTAAGACTTTATATTTGGTGATAGCTTTTAAACCATCAGAAGCGGCCATCCGCTTACGAACGTCGTTGGGGTCTTGCTTGATGGGTAAATTTATTTCTCCACAATTAGGTATAGGAGCATTTAAATCTATAACAGCTAAATATTCCCGAAAGAGCTTTTTGCTGCTGAGTTGTCGATTAAAGATTGGTACCAAATAAGGCGTTTTTGAAATCAAAACAAGTCCGGATGTTTCCATATCGATTCGATGCACCATATAGGGATGACCATTTTTTAAATATGTTTCAACGTCATTCATTAAAGAATCTGATTCAGTTTTTAAATTAGGATGGGTTTTTTTACCAGCTTTTTTATTGACGATTATAATATCGTCATCTTCGTAAACAACGTCGATAGGGTCTTTTCCAGGTAAATAAGTTTGTTTGGTTCGTGGTGGAAAATTGAAAATCAAAGTAATTTTGTCGCCATTTTTCACGATTGTATTGAAAGAATGATAAGTTCCATTGATTAGAACGTCTTGTTGGATACGAAAAAAATGTTGCCATTTTTTAGGAATCAGCCATTTTTTTAATAGCTGTCTAATTGTTAATTTTTCTTGATTCTGCTGGTAATAGGTGATGGTTTTTTGGTACATTTAATTGTTGACTCCTTAATTATTATGGGGGTAATTCAAAAATTGGTTCCATAATGTGATAAAATTTGTTCTTATATAGAGGTATTTAAACGATGAATAATAACAATGGTTTTTGGGATTGGTTAAAGCCCAAATTACTAATTGCGTGGTCTTTTATAAAGAAATATTGGAAAAGATTCCAAATTACACGTTGGTTAGTTTTACTAGTCTTAATAATGATACTAGTTTTAAGCAGTTATTGGACATATAAAGCTAAAACTGCAGATGTTTCTGATTTGGAGTCATCTTTACAGACAAAAACGACTATTTTAGATAAAGATGGCGATAATGCTGGTCAATTGTACGCTAGTAAAGGAACTTATGTTAAGTACAATAAAATTTCAAAGAATATCCAAAATGCTGTTATTTCGACTGAGGATCGAACATTTTGGACTAATCCAGGCTTTAGTATCAAAGGATACGCCAGAGCTGCTTTAGGATATCTAATTCACCATGGCATTACTGGTGGTGGTAGTACTTTAACTCAGCAATTGGCAAAGAACTCGCTCTTAACGCAAAAGCAAACTTTAGCTCGTAAGGGTGAGGAATTATTTTTGTCGATTGAAATCAATCGAATTTATTCCAAGAAACAAATTTTAACGATGTATTTGAACAATGCCTATTTTGGCAATGGCGTCTGGGGCGTTCAAGATGCATCTGAGAAATATTTTGGTGAGGATGCGTCAGATTTGAATCCGGCTCAAGCTGCTGTTTTAGCAGGAATCCTGAAAGCACCTAATACTTATAATCCAATTGATAGTATGAGCAATGCCAAATCTAGACGTAATTTGGTCTTAGATTTGATGGTTGAAAATAAGAAATTGACTGCATCTCAAGCATCATATTACAAGAATACAGCAATTAATTTAGATGATAACTATCAAGTTGCTAGTTCTTACAAATATCCTTATTTCTTTGATGCGGTAATTGATGAAGCCGTCAACAAGTATGGTCTTAAAGAAGACGATATATTGAATAAAGGTTATAAAATTTATACGACTTTGGATCAAAATATTCAAAGTTCAATGCAAAATACTTTTGATAATAGTTATCTGTTCCCAGCTAATGCTAGCGATGGAACGAAGATTCAAGGTGCGTCAGTAGCAGTTGATCCTAAAACTGGTGGCGTCTTGGGCGTTATCGGTGGTCGTGGCGATCACACCTTTAGAGGATTCAACCGGGCAACGCAAATGAAAGAACGTCAGCCTGGATCAACCATCAAGCCATTGGCAGTGTACACTCCGGCTATTGAAAATGGTTATAGCTATGATTCTGAACTTCCAGATGAAATAACTAGCTTTGGTAAAAATAAATATACGCCAACTAATGCTGATGGACTGTATCAAAAGACGATTCCAATGTATAAAGCTTTGACACAAAGTGAGAACGTTCCTGCTGTAGCATTGTTAGATAAAATTGGTGTCAAAAAAGGTGTCAATTCGGTCGAAAACTTCGGTATCAATGTTCATAAGAGCGATCAAAACTTAGCCTTAGCTTTAGGTGGAATGAAATATGGCGTTTCGCCAATGCAAATGGCACGAGCTTACACAGCTTTTGCTAATCAAGGCAAGTTGGCATCAACTCACTTTATTACTAAAATCGTTGATTCGACAGGAACTGTGATTGTTAATAATACTGATACGTCGAATAAACAGATTATCAGTAAAAATACAGCTAAAGAAATGACTAGTATGATGCTTGGAGTTTATAATTCTGGTACTGGTAAAAATGCTAAGCCATCAGGCTACCAAATTGCTGGTAAAACTGGTAGTACGGAAGTGCCTGAATCTTGGGGCTATGCTGGTACTAAGGATCAATGGATGATAGGCTATACGCCTGATGTCGTTGTTTCTAGCTGGATTGGATTTGATAATCCTGATAGTACGCACTTTATTCCAAGCACGAGTGAAGATGGGATGGCAAAATTATTTAAGAGCGAAATGAGCGGTATTTTGCCAGACACCAAGGGAACTAGTTTTGGAGTTAAAGACGCTGCCAAACTTGCTCAAGGCGAAAGTGACGATTCTGATGACAATGATATTACTAAATCTATAAAAGATGGAGTAAATAACGTTAAAGATAAGGCCACAGAATGGTATAATGATATTAAGAATTTTTTTGGTCAATAGGAGGACTTTATGAACATTTACGATAGCGCCAATCAACTCGAACAAGATTTGAGAAAGACAACGGAAGTTGCTGAATTGAAGCTTGCTTTTGAAGCTGTAAAGGCCAACGACTTAGCATACAAGCTTTTCGACAAGGTTCAAAACAAACAATTTGAACTTCAACAAAAACAAATGCAAGGTCAAGAGATTACAGACGACGATGTTAAATCCATGAGAGAATTAACTGACCAACTTTCAAATTACAGTGAAATCCAAAACTTAATGGAAAAAGAGCAAAAGATGAATTCAATGATGGATGAATTGAATAAGATCATTTCAAAGCCTATCGCTGAAATTTATCAAGATTAATAATAAGGATAAGGACTTAGGGCTTAATTAATTTGCTCTGGTCCTTTTCTTTTACGGGAGAGTAGTAATGAAGTTTTTGCATGCAGCTGATTTACATTTAGATACGCCATTTGTTGGTATTAGTAATTTTTCAAAAGATTTGCAAAAAAAATTACAAGAATCAACTTATAAAGCCACTGAAAATTTATTTGAGACAGCTTTGAAAGAAAAAGTTGATTTTGTGATTTTAGCCGGAGATATTTTTGACGATACCGATAGCTCACTAAAAGCGCAGATGTTTTTAAAAGAACAATTTGAAAAATTGAATCAAGCAAATATTAAAGTTTATCTAGTTTACGGTAATCATGATTATTATCGCAATAATTTTGCTGTGGTCGATTTTCCTGAAAATGTCGTTGTCTTTGGTCAAGATGTTACAACAATTGAACAGACAGCTAAAGATGGTCAAAGAGTGGGCATCACTGGATTTAGTTATTATCAACAGCATATTAATCAAAATATTGTTTCAAATTATCCAGCACGTGGCGATTTCGATTATCAAATCGGTATTTTGCATGCAGGCGTCGGCGATGATAATTACGCGCCGTTTCAAATCCAAGACCTCTTAAAAAAAGGCTATGATTATTGGGCTTTAGGACACATTCATAAGCGTGAGATTTTATGCGATTCGCCAGTTATCGTTTATCCTGGAGATATTCAAGGTCGAAATCAAAATGAAACTAGTCCTAAAGGTTTTTATATCGTTGAAGAAACTGACCATAATACGAAGATGAAGTTTGTAAAGTCGAGTATTTATACTTGGGAAAAAGCGGAATTAACGGCTAAAAAAGATGATACTGTCGACTCATTGATTACGAAGATAACTGATTTATTGAGTACTCCTGGCTCGTTAATTACTTTAACGATTAATAATGCTCAGAATTTAAATGACGATGTCGTTAAGACGATTGAACGAAATGAGGTAATGCAACATTTTATTAGTGTTGCTACTCAAGGTATCCTTTATAAAATTTATCTAAAATTTACCGATAATCCACAATTAGCTAAAATAGATCAAAAATATTGGGATCAAGCTAAGTCAAACGTGCCAGATTTAGATAAAATAAAAGATATGGATAGTAAATTATATTCTGAGCCGATTATTCGTGAACATATCAATGATCCAGAGTTCATGAAAAATATTAAGGAACTAACGAGAAATATGATTAATCAAAAATATACTGGAGAATAGTTGTGAAATTAGTTGAAGCAAAGGTATACGGCTTCGGCAAATGGATTGATCAGGAATTTAACTTTGAATCGGATTACCAAGTTATTTTTGGATCAAATGAAGCCGGAAAAACCACATTATTGAATTTTATAAAAAGTATTCTCTTCGGCTTTGCATCAGCTCGGGGAGACAACAAGTATCAACAATATAAACCCAAAAATAGTAGCAATTATGGTGGAGAATTAACATTTGAAGCAAAAGACAAAAGTCATTGGACGGTAAAAAGGGTCGATGGCAAGGGAAATGGCGAGGTCACTTTATTCCATGATGGCCAAGTTGTTCCAGATACTTTGATGGGCCAAATAGTGGGTAATTTTACAAAGGATGACTTTGAAAATACTCATATTTTTGACGATCAGAGTATTCTTTCAATTTATAGTCTGGATGAGAATAAATTAGAAACTGAAATCATGTCGATTGGGGCTGTTGGCAGTAAAGATTGGTTGAAAGCTGCCGATAATTTAAATTCCGATGCGGAAAATATTTATAGACCACGCGGTCAAAAACAGCCTTTAGTCGTGAAATTGAAACGACGCGATAAATTGCTTGAAGAAAAAGCTGAAATTGAAAATCAACAAACAGCTTATCAACGAGTTAAAGACCAGTTAAGTTTGGTCAATCGTGATTTCGATGATAATGAAAGGTTATTGAAACAAGCTGATGAAGCTGAAGATAGCTTGCGTAATTTGGATAAGAAATGGTCCCGTTATGAACAATTTCAAAAAAATAAGCATCCAAATGAAAGCTCTATTCAAATAAGCAACGATGATTGGGAAGAGGTTCTAAAGGCTAATCAAGAACTGAGTACTTTAAAAGAGACGCAAACGACTAATAAGGTTTCGGAATTAAACAACGTCGAGAAAAATATTTTGAAGAATTACAATGCGAATAAAAGTCAACTAGATTATATTCGCAATCAAAAATTTGAATTGCAAAATTTACAATTTCATCGTGACGATATGAATTCCAAATTGTTAAAAGTCGATACTCAAGTTGACCAATTATTTAAGAATCACCCGCAATTAGCTGAAGATATGTTGCCTTTGACCAGTGGTGAATTGGATCAATTGACGCCGCAAACTAATAGTGAAGTTAATATTCCTTTGATAATTTGTGCAGTGGCAATTGTTTTAGCTTTTGTAACAAGTAATCCACTGCGGTTCTTATTCATTGTTGTTGCTGCTTTGAGTGTCTTTTGGTATTGGTATCAAAAGAAAAACTTGGCAGCTAAGAATAATTTAGCTAATTACGCTTTTCTCAAACAAAAGGGCTATGAGAATCTTTCTCGCGAAACCATCATTAATCTTCAGGAAACTGTCATTGCTCTAGACAATTTTCATACGAGTCAACGTGGATTAGTCGATGGCATCAAGTCGATTGAGGTCGATTTGAATAAGTGGCGTAAAATTTTACTTCAGTTGAATGTTTTAGATGAGTCATATAAGTCAGACAAATATAATGAACAAATTGAGAAGTACTTTGCTGAATTGGACCAGATTAAAGCTAAAGCTGATTTGGCACAACAGAATCAAGCCGTCACTCAAGAAATGGCTGATAACAAGACTCAGCATTTAGCAGAACTGAAAACTAAAATTGAACAAATCTTAGCAAAATATAAAATTGTTAATCTGAATTCTTTTGTTCAAATTCACACGCAACAAGTAGAGAATGTTAGGGCAGTAAATCAATTCAAGCAGGATAAAGATTTTCTGGGCAGCGATTTAGCTCAGCTACAAAAATATCCTGACCGAGAAACCCTAAGCAATGAATTGTCTGCAGCAGTTGCAAAGAAAAATGAGCTATCTGATAAAAATAATCAATTGAGTCGTCAGATGGGTTCTCTTAAAGAGCAGATGCAACAGATTTTTGATAATACTCAGTATCAGAGAATCGTTAGTGAATTGGCTCAAAACCAAGAGGATATTTTAGAAAATTATGACGAATGGCTAGCTGAAAAACTTGCGAGCGATTGGATTAAAGAAATGCTCAATATAGCTACGGAAAATCGTTATCCGAAGATGATTCAAAAAGCAACGCAATACTTTGCTCTGTTAACGGATAATAATTACGTTAAAATTGATTTTAATGATAAAGATATTATGATAACTAGCGCAGATAAGAATCTCTTTGATGTGCATGAATTGTCCAAAGCTACAACAATTCAATTGTACTTGTCATTACGTTTAGCATTCGTGACTGAAATATCAGATTTAATCAAGTTGCCAATATTGATTGATGATGCTTTTGTGGATTTTGATATATCACGAACTGAGAACGTCTTTAAATTGATTCAAGAGATTTCTAAGAGCAATCAAGTTATTTACGTTACAGCCAATGAACCAAAAGTACCAATCGATCATATTTTGGAGCTCCAAGGGGGAGAAGAGATTGCCGAAGCATATAATTGATTTTAATAAAGGTGAAAATATGAGTTTGGAAGTTATTATTAAACGTTCAGATTTTCGCCTTGCAAAAAATGGCAAGAACTTTTTGTCATTAGTATTTGAAGATAAATCAGGCCAAATTCCCGGTAAGTATTGGGATGCTAGTGAAGAAGATGCTGAGCACTATCACGTAGGCGCTGTCGTTCAATTAGAGGGTCGTCGTGATTTGTATCAAGGTAAACCGCAAGTAAATATTACTCGCTTGGGGGTACTTGATCCAAAGACAGTTGATATGTCTCAGTTCGTTCAGACTGCACCGATGAAAAGAAAAGATATGGAAGCGGAATTTGATGATGTTTTCTTACAGATAACTAACGGATCTTGGAATCGAATCGTCAGATACCTTTTTAAGAAGTATCATGACCGTTTCTTTACGAGTGCCGCTGCGAAAACTAATCATCATGATTTTCAAGGCGGATTGGCTTATCACACTTTGAGTATGGTTAGAATGGCTGAAAATATTGCAGATCAATATCCTCAAATTAATCGAGCTCTATTGATTGCTGGTGCCTGCTTGCATGATTTTGGAAAAATTATCGAACTAACTGGCAGTCTTGATATCGAGTACACTTTTGAAGGCAATATGTTAGGTCACATTATGATTGTCGATGAAGAAATCGTCAAGGCAGCTTCAGCACTTGATATCAGTTTAGAGAGTGAAGATATGATTCTTTTACGTCATATGATTTTGTCGCATCATGGTCTTTTAGAATATGGCTCTCCAGAACGTCCTAAATTGCTTGAGGCGGAAGTTTTGCACAATATTGATATGATGGACGCTTCAATCAATATGATTACTAAGGCACTTGATAAGACTGAAAAAGGGAAGTTTTCAGAACGAATCTTTGGTTTAGATAATCGTTCGTTTTATAAACATAGTTAACATAAAATTAAAAGAGGTCCGAATTCCAATTGGAATTCGGACCTCTTTTGTTATTGATTCAATTTTTTATTGAACCTTAATTATTTGGTTCTAAACTTTCTGGTGTTGATGAATAAATCAACGCCAGTTTTTTATTCTCTTTTAGATAAAAAAAGAACATCACTGTTCTCGTGTTAAGATTTAAGCAACCAAACCAAATCAAACAGGAGTGAACATGATGTCCCAAGACAATTTTATACTATGTGCATTAGATATAAAAGACGATAATATAAAA
>NZ_VDFP01000059.1 GCF_009600985.1 Companilactobacillus halodurans | reverse complement strand
AATAAAAGAAAATTTAAATATAATTATGTTTGGAAATTATTTAAATTCATAGAATAATCTCGGTTTTAAAGGCGATCACAGCCTCACCAACAAGTTGAATCTTCACGGGTTGACCGTGATTTAAAAAGACGCGGACAAGCATAGTTCCGGGTCTTTTTATTTTTTCTCCTTGTACGATAGAGAACTCAAACAAATCCCCAGAAGTTGGGACTAGATTATATTTGACTAAATATGCCCCCAAAGGACCGTTAGCATTGCCAGTCACAGGATCTTCGTTAATTCCGCTGGCAGGCGAAAACATGCGACCGTGAATCAAATTTTTTTCATCTGGTGTAACGACAAAGATCTAGTAGCCATTGCAATTAATATCAGGTGTAATAGCTTTGAGAGCTTCTAAATCAGGTTGTAAATCATCAAGTATTTGTTTACTGTTGATAGCTATCATAACTTTTGCGGCATCAGTTGAGGCAATGGCCATAGGAAATTTTTGGTTTCGTTGGTCTGGAGTCAAACCTAGGGCACTCAATATGCGGTTTTGCGTAGTCATATCTAATGGTTCAGCGACAGAGATATCTCCTTGAGTCATCGTAATTTGATAAGTGTCATTTCCTTTTGATATTTCAATTGGTAAATTACCAGCACCAGTTTCTTGAATAATTGTTTGAGAATCTAAATTATTTTCGACTGCACGAACAAAATTAGCTCCGATCGTAGCATGTCCGCAAATGGGCACCTCGGTAGTTGGGGTGAAGAAACGAATTTTAATGTCAGCTTGACTGTTTGTCGGGGGAAGGATAACAGCAGTTTCTGAATTATTTAATTCTCGGGTAATTTGTTGCATCTGCTTTTCCGTCAGTCCTTGTGCATTGGTGGCTACTCCGGCAGGGTTTCCAGCAAATTTAGTTTTGGTAAAAGCATCGACTTGATAAACATGATATTTTTTCATTAGTAACTCCTTAAATTTGCACAAACATGCCATTATAACTTTAAAAGATAATTGTAAAGCTTTCGTAATGTTTTGTTGGAACTCGTTGTATATATATTATAAGGATAATAAACTTGGTGTTGAATATAGAGTGAATGTATTTATCTGAGGTGAATATAATGAAAAAAAGAAATAATATTTTAGCTGCTTCTGCCGTTGCCGTAATGTTGGCACCAGCCGCTTTAAGTGCTTTGCCACAACAAACTGTTGATGCTAGTGCCGTTGGTACAATTTCAACAACAACGCCAGTTTACAATGCCAGTGGTAAACAAACCGGTCAAACATTGCCAAGTGGAAGTCAATGGCAATTAGGTCAACAAGCAACCATCAATGGGGTGGCTCATTATTTAGTTGGTACTAATGAATATGTTCCTGCTTCTGTTGTTACAAATGTAACAGGGGCTACTAACTCAGTTGATCCAGCTTTTGGAGCAGCGATTACTTATACAGCTAATAGTAATGCCGGTAAAGTTGTTACCGCTAATCAAGCTTTGAATGTGGTTGATAGATTTGGCAATGAAACAGGAACTGTTTTACCAGCAGGCAGTCGTTGGGTTGTCGGTGAATTTATGCATGCCAATCGTATGACATATTACCAAGTTGGGAATAATCAATACATTCCAGCTTTGAATGTTACAGGTGATTGGGAAAGCAATGATTCTAATTCAAATAATGCTGCTGACAACTATTTCGAAACAGATGGCAACTTTGGCAAGACTGGTACAGTAACTCAAGTTGCTGCCGTTGTTGATGACCAAGGTAACAATACTGGCGTTGTTTTACCAGTTAATAGTCAATGGAAACTTGGTAAGGCTATGCACCGTGACAAACAAACATTCTATCAAGTTGCCACTAACGAATGGATTTCATTCGCTGATATATCTGTAGCTAATACAACAACCAACGATAATACTGACTATTCAGGTAATGGCAGTTATATTACATCCGGTTCAACTGCTGCTGGTAAAGTAGGGACAATTACAGTCGCTACAGATGTCGTTAATGGTCACGGCGATGTGACTGGTCAAGTTTTGCCTGTTGGTAGTAAATGGGCTGTTGGTGGAGATATTTTACACTATGACAAGCAAACTTATTATCAAATAGCGACTGATGAATTTGTTTCTGTTGCTTATATGGACGTTGCAGATGGCACAACAACAAATAATACCAACTCAAGTATTCCTACACCAGGCAATGGCTTGATTGGTACAACAACTGTTAACCAAAAGACATATAACACAGCTACAAATACGTATGATCAATATTTGCCAGCTAACACTTCTTGGAAAATTAACAAATTAGTTGTTAATAAGTATGGTTCATATTGGGGTCAAATTGCCACAAATCAATGGGTTTGGATCTCAACTGTAAGATTGAACAGTGGTCTTAATTTACCAACATATGCTTATTCTGAACCTGACTTTGCTACTAATATTAGTAAATAGAGCTTTTGAAATACATCTCGAAATGAGATGTATTTTTTTATTTAAGAATGTAGGATAGAAAGTTGTAAGTTGCAGTTAAAATTTTAAATTATGACTGTAAGTAATTTAAATTTACTGCCAGTTTACTGACAGTAAATTTTTCTGATTGAGTGAAAAAATGTTGATATGGGAATAATTGATTAATGAGTTGCAAAAAAAAGGCCTTAATTCCACTCATCGGAATTAAGGCCTTTAGTGATTTAATTATTTCTTATCGTAACTAGCAATTGAATCAAAAATGAATTGAACAAATGCTTCACGGTTAACATCTTCAAGAACTTTGATATTGTTCTTTTGTGGAGCATCTGTACGGCGGTCTGGGTAAGTCATACCACGATATTGGTCGTTTGTTAGGCAGACGTCCATTGAATAGTTAGTGCTCTTTGTGA
>NZ_VDFP01000058.1 GCF_009600985.1 Companilactobacillus halodurans | reverse complement strand
AAACTACAAAACTCCACGGGAACTATTCACTAGTTTCTGTGGAGTTTAGAAATGTACTTTTCTGGTACTGATATATTTCGTATTTATTTTTGGACAAGTGGCTAACTTGTTCTTGTAATTTTCGAAGTAAATAAAATTTCAGACAACAGCATCATCATGAGTGCTAGTGCCGGCGGCAGAAACGGTACTCACTTCAAAGTTGGATGCAGTTTGATAGCTGATGCAGGAACAGTCGAAACCATTGGTGAAACTATTGTTGGAAGAAATTTGTCTTCCGCAACGATTCTATTAACTTCTGACACTAACTATTCTCAAAAAGATGGTGATTTGGATTGCCAAAAAAATCTTAATAAGTTGTCAGCAGTCGATTGGGAATTTGAAACGAAGAACCATATTGCTACTTATCAAAAGCTATTCAACAGGGTAGCGTTACAAATCGATGAGTCAAAAATTGACGAGATACCAACTGATAAAAGATTGGAACAAGTAAAGAATGGTCAGACTGACCTTCATTTATTGCAGTTATACTTCGATTATGGCAGATACCTCTTGATTTCCTCTAGTCAGCCAGGTGGTTTGCCAGCTAATCTTCAAGGTATTTGGTCAGAAAATACTAATCCGATTTGGGGTTCTAAATTTACCATCAATATCAACATGCAAATGAATTACTGGATGAGTGGACCTTGTGATTTGTCCGAAATGGAAGAACCATTGTTTGATTTGTTGGACAATATGAGACCAAACGGCCGTATCACTGCTAAAAAAATGTATGGAGCCAGAGGTTTTACAGCACATCATAATACTGATGGATTCTTTGATACAGCCCCACAATCTCATACTATCGGTGCAGCGATTTGGCCAATGACAGTTCCTTGGTTATGTACGCATATTTTTGAACACTACTTGTTCAGTAACGATAAGGATTTCTTGATTAAAAATTATCCGATTATGAAAGAAGCGGCTCTTTTTTATGAGGATTACTTATTTGAATATAATGGTCATCTGGTAACTGGCCCATCCGTTTCCCCCGAAAACCGGTACCGTTTAGCAGATGGCACACAAGGTAATGTTTGCCTTTCACCTACAATCGATAATCAAATCCTTCGGTACTTCTTCAGTTGTTGTATTAAGAGTGCCAAAATCGTTAATGATTCCAGTGACTTTTCACAAAAAGTTCAAGAAATGAAATCGAAGTTGCCAGAAACAAAAATTGGCAAGCACGGTCAAGTTCAAGAATGGCTTGAAGATTATGATGAAGTGGAACCAGGACACAGACATATTTCACCACTGTTTGGACTTTTTCCTGGCAATGAAATCAACCAAGACAAAACACCTGAATTAATCAATGCCGCGAAGGTAACGATTAAGAGGAGACTCGAAAATGGCTCATATTTAAGTCATGAATCGAGAAACGATGCCATCAACAGTTGGACTAAAACTGGTTTTGTCGGTGGTAAGAGAACTGGTTGGAGTTCTGCTTGGTTAGTTAATTTCTTTGCTAGATTGCATGATGGCGATAAGGCATATGAAGAACTGACTGGTATGTTAAAGAATTCAACTTTGAATAATTTGTTCGACGATCACCCACCATTTCAAATTGATGGTAATTTTGGAGCAACAAATGGTATTTGTGAAATGTTGCTTCAGAGTCAAAATGATTATATTGAATTATTGCCAGCTTTGCCTAGTGCTTGGAATACCGGGAAATTTAGTGGATTGAGAGCACGTGACAATATCAAATTTGACGTCACATGGAAGAACACTAAAATTGAAAGTGTAGAAGTACATGGAGAACCTGATTCTAATTTGAATTTAGTCATTGCTAAAGAACATATGATTGATAATCAAGAATTCAAACAAAATATTTTATTGGATAAATCAGGCTATCAAGCAATCAAGTTTAATTAGTCTTGAATGAAGAGGGTACTTTTAAAAGAGTGCTCTTTTCTTTTTGGAGGGAAAATGGGAGCAATCTTATTATCACTAGTTCCAGCTATAGGTTGGGGTGCACAAGCGTTAGTTATGCAAAAAGTTGGCGGAAAATTTACTAATAAAGTTATGGGAATGGTTTTAGGAACTATTATCTTTTCTTTGTTAGTCTTGATATTTCGCCGACCGAATAATATTTCAAAAAATTTAATCATTGGATCATTGCTTTGCGGGATCTTTTGGTGTTTTGGACAGATGCTGCAAGTGAAATCTTTTGATTTGGTCGGAGTTACGATTACGATGCCAGTCAGCACTGGTGAACAGTTGTTAGGAACCACTTTAGTGAGTGCCATATATTTCAAAGAATGGACGACTAATTGGCAATTTATCTTAGGCATTAGTGCTATCTTAGTAATTATTTTGGGAGTTATTGTAATTTCCATGAAGAAAAATAGCAACTACGATAAGGCCAATGTGAAAAAAAGTTTTATCCTGTTGTTTTTCTCAACAATTGGGATGATGGGATATGCCATCATTCCTCGTTTATTCAACTTGAACGGCTGGGATATGTTATTCCCACAGGCTGTTTCAATGGTCGTGACGATGTTTATTCTGGTAATCACTCAAAAGGATAATCAGGCCTTTTCAAAGAAAACATTTGAAAATATTCCAACTGGATTATGCTTTGCGGTTGCTAATTTAGCTTTATTATTGAGTAATGAAATCAATGGTGTCGCAGTCGGTTTTACGATGTCGCAGTTGAATGTGGTCGTTTCTACTTTAGGTGGCATGATTTTCTTGCACGAAAAGAAAACTCATTCTGAGAAAATAAAGATAGTTATCGGCTTAAGTTTGATTATCATTGGTGCCGTTATGATTGGTATTACTAAAAACTAAAAAAAATTGGCTGTACGATAAATAAAGTTGATAGGTATTTTGCCATCAACTTTATTTTTGTATACCATTTATTAGTAATAACCATTTAAGAACACCAAAAAAGGACACCATTCATGCCCTTTAGATGTTCGA
>NZ_VDFP01000057.1 GCF_009600985.1 Companilactobacillus halodurans | reverse complement strand
TTGCTTTATTCCAATTGCTTTATTGACGTTGAGCCTCGGAACCCTTAACAATCCCAAAACTTGTCGAATGGTCGGCTTAATAGCTCACGCTATGCCGACATTCGTCTGCAAGTTTAGTTAAGGGTTCTTCTCAACTTCAATAAATTTTCTCGGCATAAATACGTGGTCTATTTTTTATTCTTACTCACTTTGATAGCAAAAAATGCCATTCCAATACAAAACCACATACCTATAATCGATAACCACATAGCAGCCATAAAATCGCTCCTTTTTAGCAAACTTTATCACAATAGTTATCGCTTTACAGGTCTATTTTTCGTCGTTATAATCTAGTTAAATCCCGTAAGGGCGCACTTATACGTTTGTTCCAAACGGTGCAAAAACCATAATCGACCTTCGTCGATTTTTTTAATCTTAGTTTTAAGTAATCGGTGTTGCAGCACAGATATAAAAATTAATACTGCATTATTAGTAATCGGCGTTGTGGCGCAGATACAAAAATTAATACTGCACGAATTTGAATCGACGTTGTAGCGTAGATATAAAAATTAATACTACATCAAAATTTAACTAAGATTTAAGCTACTAGTTTTTTGCTAGTAGCTTTTTTATTTTTAAAATTTTAAATACCTTTATTTTGAATTTTAAGGGGGCATTTTAAAGATTTAGGGGTAATCCATATAGTTTTATGCCCAAAAACTTATATAAGCTCTTAAAACGCAAATATGAGCCAAATAAATATATGCTATTTCCAAAAGTAAAAATTTGAGCAAAACCAGTGGCTTATTTTTTAGACACTGCCCAGTTACATGCAAATTAAAATTTTCATGATTTTTTATAGTTCCCGAAGGGATACAAACCTAAATTTTTAGATTTACATAAAATTATGGCTAAGAGCATAAGGAAAATATGCTATCAATTAAAATTGATAGGTCTGGCAAAGCCAGACATTCTAAACATTTCAGGTGTTTTTCAAACAATATCAGTTTTTTCTATTTGTCTCACCTTTGTGACACAATATATTAGGATTGTCTCACCTCTGTGACACAATATGTGTAAAGTGTCTCACTTTTGTCTCACCACTTTTTTTAAAAAAAGTCATAAAAAAACGCTAACTTTATAAGCTAACGTTTCAAATCTTTTAAGTAATAATTTTGTTTCTCAAAGTTCCAAATTGCCGTAATTGAATGTGCTTTTTCTTCTTCACCTGTTGTTCTATCTTCGTCACTTGTATTAATTAAATTGCCATCTTCGGCATCGTCTAAATTTAAAATTTTATGTTTTTGTTTAAGCAATCCACCATAACTCAACATACGTTTTCGGTATAAACCTTTTTCCAAATCATTCACGATTTCTTGATTTCTTTCATCATCATCAGTTAAAAAATCAGATGACTTAACAGAATATTTAGAGGTTTCTTTGATAGCTGCTTGAATATCTTTATCGCCTTTTTGATTTGGTTTGATCGCTTTAATATTTGCGACTGGTCGATAATCAACTTGTAATGCTTTTTGCCATAAACTGACCCATTCTGTCTGCGTAATATAATTTTCTTTTTTTCTAAAATACGCATTCTCAACACATAATAAAACATGCATATGTTGATTGTAACTACCATCATTTTTATTAACCGTAACTTCTGTTGATCGCATAAAACCAATTAAATTTTTACTGATTTTTTTATATTTAAATAATCTTCTAAATGATTCAGTTAAATGTTTTAAACTTTGTTCTAAAGTTTCACCATCTATCGCATTTCTTGTCGATAACGTAAGAAACAACCAACGTGCAGTTGGCTTTTCTTTAACCACTTTTTCAATCACTTTTTGAGCTTGATAACTATTTTTCATAGCACGCCTCCAATTACAAACTGGGCATAATTTCGACTTACAAAACCATGTCTTATGTAATTTCAAATAACCTTCATCAGTTGGCTTGAACTCTAAGACATTACCACATTGCTTTACGTTAAAAGCCTTTTTGATTTTTAAGATTTCCAGTATATCTGCATAACTTACATTATCTATTTTCTTTTCTCTCCATGGGCGTTGTTTCCCACTTTTCGTCATATCTTTTAATGTTTTATTATCTTGATTTTCGTCTATACATCTAGTAGTATTATATTGCATATAAAAAGACCTCCAGTATTGATTTAAGCGTCGTAACTTAATCATATTACTGGAGCTTTTTTATGTCAATTTTTTCTTTCACGCTTAAAAACAAACAAAAAGACTGTCATATCAACGATTAATGCATATTTTGAAAAAGAACGTTATTTCTATATAGTATCAAGACAAGAAGAAACTCGTTTCACTCGTTCCAAAAACAAACAAAAAAGAGGTCCCTTATGTTTAATATCCAAGATCCAAATTATGCTAAAAGAACCATAAAAATATTCATATTCACAACAACCATTTTCTTAATCACTTTAATTCTAGCAATTATTTTTAGCCCATCACTCGAAACTTTTAAAAATATGACAAACGGACAACACGGAAACATTTCTAAAACAAATGGTTTAATAAAGGTTTGGCAATATATTCTAAACAACGGTTTTAAAGTGCCATTTCAAATGCTAATACTTGCTTTAATTCCAATCCCATTTTTATACTTTTTAAATTTATTATCTACAACAATAATTACCGGAATAGCATTTGGTTTTGCAATCAGTTTTGATTTAAATAAAGGCCTCACCATGGTTCTATCTTCGGTACCACATACAATAATCGAAATATTTGCAATGTGTTTTGTTATCAGTGGTTTATATAAATTAAATAAAACAATCATTAGAAAAATAAGTAATCTTTTTAGAAAAACTAAAAAACAAAACTTTTCATTTAAGTTAGCTTTCAGCAATTTACTTAAAATATATTTTCTAATCGCTTTACCTTTATACATACTCGCAGCATTTTTAGAGACATACCTCACAGATTTTATATATAACTTATTTACCTAAATTCAACGTTGCTTTATTCCAATTGCTTTATTGACGTTGAGCCTCGGAACCCTTAACAATCCCAAAACTTGTCGAATGGTCGGCTTAATAGCTCACGCTATGCCGACATTCGTCTGCAAGTTTAGTTAAGGGTTC
>NZ_VDFP01000056.1 GCF_009600985.1 Companilactobacillus halodurans | reverse complement strand
GCAGATGTTATTTATTGATAAAAGAAACAAAATAGCCCCCAATATCTACATTATAGATATTGGGGGCTATTTTAAAAACGTTTTTGAGGGGTTATTTGTTAATTATAGACCCTTAATTTAACAAAGATAAAGATATTAATTAAAATTACAGTCTTACAATATTTATCCAGGTAGTATAAAGCACCTGGTAATATATTAAGACTTAAATTTTGTTTTAGTAAATTTTGAAATTTCAGGAAATATTTCAGGTTCAATTTGACGTGCAGAATTTATGCATCCTCTTAAGGATAACCTTATTTTCTCGGCTTCTTGGTAGTTTCCAGTATTAATATTTTCTCTCATTGACTTAGCAAGCGAAATAATCTTTTTTCTATTTTTATTTGGAACTTTTAAGTGATGGGTTTTAGTTACAATAACGCCAGATACTCTTTTGGAGTCATTTGTTGAATAATACTTAACTTTTCTATTTTTAATAGTATGACCATATGCTCTAACAATTTTATTAACTCGTAATTTAATAAAATTTGTGTTTATAGGCGATGAACTAGAGAATGTAAAGTCATCAACATACGTTGAAAATTTTAAATTATTTTTAGTTGCTAGTAAAGAAAGTTCATCAAACATAGGAGTGAAGGCAAAAAATGAAAGGAGCATACTTGTCGAAATTCCTTGCACTAAGCCGCCTCTATATACAGTGATGTTCGTTAGTATGGAAGCTACGTCAGGAGAACATTGCATACTAGACTGAAAGAATCTATAAATATATTCTCTTTTACAGTTTGGAAAAAAATTTGATATGTCAAATTTAAGCCAATAATCACTGTCCTTATGGAAAGTTGCATTAGATAAAATATTTTTACCAATTTCACCAGCCATTAAATAGTTAGGCCTATTTGTGTATTTTAGGTAATTATAAATATTTTTTTGAGCTTTTTTTAATTCTGCATCAGAAGGTACATCAATTTCTCTATTTTTTGTACCAGTCCTCTTAGTAAAGGAATAGTATCTGGGATTGTTAGAGATATATTTTAACTTTTTTAAGGACATACCTAGCGAGTCAGCTAACTTTTTTTTCGAATGACATTTGAAAAGATAAGATTGAGATAATGGGTATTTTTTTTTCAATTGATGTCCTTATCTAGCCATTAGAGATATAACTTTTTCCATTAATGGTTTAATTAATTTTTTTGCTTGTAAATCATTATTGATCTGCTTTTTATCTTCTGCGAGTAAAATTAGTGTAGAAACTTTTAACCCTAAGATTTCAGCATAGTTATTTAATATTTCAAGTGAAGGAGACTTTTTCCCGGTTTCTATTTCAGATAAATAACTAGGAGATATATTTATTTTTCCACTAAAATCTTTTGCAGTATCTCCATAAATCATTCTTAGCTTTTTAAGAATTATTCCAATATTTTCCATGTAATAGACTCCTTTCAAAAAAAAAAGACTACGAATTGACCATCTTAAAAAAAGCCAGCAAATTGTTTAATAACTTTTTCAAGTAACAAAAGTAATTTTAACAATATTTCTAAACCGTGCATTATCTTAATAAATATAATCCACTTTTTAGATGTTTTAGCTTTTCTTTGCCGATGTTCACGATACTTTGATACCAGTTCCCTATTTTTAATTTGCATAAAAATTCCTTCTTTCTGCTCCCTCTATGGGAGTCCTCTCCAGAAAGAAAAGGTTCTCAAAGCATCTATCGTAGTCATTTTTGAAACGAGAGAATCCTCATCTCTCGTTTCTCTGCGCAGGCGCTTGCGCCGGAGCAGCCGGCAGCTTGCAGCCCTACAAAACAGATCCTACAAATATAGAATCCACGAACCTCGAATATACAAAGTTCCAATTTCAGAGGAAATACCTAACACTGATGATTTTATTATACAATATAATTCGCTATTTGCAAATATTATTTTTTTTAAAACAACTTTGTATTCTATTTGTCAAACATGGTATTTCTAAAATCATTTTCTAACTTGGTTAATTGTTGCGTTATTGTTTCTTCTAGTTTTTGCCTTCTTTGGTCATAGACGTCAATAGTTTGCCCTTTAATTTGAGGCATGGTTTCATAAATAGCGCTGATAGAACCCATAGATTTCTGAACACTTTTTATTTCCTTGTATAGAGGTTCAGTTAAAAACAGTCGTTGTGAATCAATATAATTATTGACGTTTATCTGTATTTCTCTCTTTTTAGAATTTTCTTCTTGACGTACTGCCCCATTCAATTCAAGTAATTTGGCATAGATGATTGGAATTATTGTCCGTCGTTGTTTTAATAGTTCTGCTTTTTGTTCAAAGTCTCTTTTTTGTTCCGCCAATGTTGATTGTAACTTTTCTTCGAATTTCTGTTGTTGCTGCTGTGTGTGGCAATTAAATTTGTTAATTTTTTGTTGATTAATTTGCGCTAATTTTGATTTATAATGTTCTAAAAGCCAATTTGGTATTTTAAGCCACGTCAAAACTTCTCCGACAATCAATATAATATTAAGTAAAATACTAATTAATAACATAAATCTAATCTCCTTATATTTTTTGTAGTTCACTTATAATATAGCAATTGTTTGTTTTTCGGTTTTGAAGCTTAAACAATAGAGATTTTCTATATATAATATGGTTAGAAAAAACGTGTCGAGTTCCTACTACACTAAAACGTTAAAGATTATAAAGCCCAACTAGAAGAATAACCTAAGTGCTTGCTTTTGCCTTTTTACAATTAATATTGAATTTTGATCAACAAATATAAAAATACGTTTTTACCAGAAGTGCCACCAAGTATTATTTTTTTTCTTTAAATTATGGGTATCATGTTCACCTTGTTTAGAAGATATGGTTTTAAACTTTTCAATTTTTTTTTCGGCTATTAACTGTAATTGTTGTGATTGATCCAATAATTTTTGCATTGACTTTAATTGTTCATCTTTTTCTTTAATTTGGCTATCTTTGATTAATAATTGCTGATTCAGTAGTTCTATTGTATCTATATTCGTGTTACCAGTGTTACTAGTAAATGTTTCCTCTCTGAATTTTCGGTTGTTACCACCACCAAAATGCTGTTTTAACAGCAAATATCCTGAATTAATAACAACTAGGGTTTGTACCCCGTTCCTAGTCACAGTTTGTACATAGTTTGCTCTAAAGTTTGTATCTAGTTTTTTCCTAATGGCTTGTTTTGATACACCA
>NZ_VDFP01000055.1 GCF_009600985.1 Companilactobacillus halodurans | reverse complement strand
TGGATCAAGTTAGAATCAGTTGTCTTAAAAAAATAAATGATAAACATTCCCGTTTGTATAAAGCACTCAAGTCTAATTTAATCCAATGGTCCTCTTGAAGAGACGTAAGCACCTAATAACTGACCGTATTGAAAAATAAAAAATCATCCGTACTCTCATTTGAGAATGCGGATGATTTTGTGTGTTCATTTATGCGGCGATTTTTTGATTATCTTCGTTAGTCGTTTTCAATCGTGATGATTTAAAGTTCCACGGTAAATAGGCTTCTAGTTCCTCTGGTTTCAAGAATGTTGGAAGCTGTGAGATATTTTTTAATAAAAATGTTAAATACTCAGCCGGATTAATTCTATTGGCCTTCGCTGATTCGATCAGCGTCATCCAAATTGCATTGGCTTTAGCACCAGCTTGGCTGGTACTAAATAGCCAATTCTTACGGCCAATCACAAAGCTCTTCATATTTCTTTCCGATGCATTGTTACTCCAATCGATTGCTCCGTCGTTGACAATACGATTAAGTTCATCACGCTGATTTTTAACATAAGTGATGGCTTTACCTAGGCGACTCTTTGGTAAGGCATCAGCCGTATCAATATAATGCCAAAATTTCTTTAATATTTTTCTCTGATAACAGCGGCGACGACGGCGTCGCGCCCGTGGTGAAAGATGTTGCCACTTTCTCTCTAATTGAAACATTTCATCAATCAAATTTAGTGGAAGTGTCGCCTTAAACTTTGTACCTTTATTGGCGTCGTCGTAAAACTTGCGTCTTGCATGAGCCCAGCAACCATCTCTAGTGACTGAATCATCCAGAATATTATATCCAGAATAACCGTCACATTGTAGTATTCCCGTGAAACCATTGTAAAGCGATGCAGCGAAGCTGCTAGCGCGACTGGTACCGTAGGAATAGAAAACACCTTGCTTTGCTTCGTGAGTAACGCTTCGCATCACCCACATAAATGATTTAGACTTGGCCAATTTTCCAGGCTCATTCAAAACTTCCATTGGTGTTTCGTCACCCTGCAAGTACCGATGCGATAGTAGTTCCTCATGTATTTGTTGATACAATGGTTCCACAATTTGACTAGTTTTGATTATCCAATTGGTAATCGTTGTCTCACTAAGATCGATACCTTGTCGTTTCCAATCTTGAAGTTGGCGATAAAGAGGTACCCCCAGTTCGAACTTTTTATGTATGATTTCTGTTATTAATGAAACCGAAGCTAAACTATGCGGAATCAGTGGTTGGGGCACCTTCGATTGGATCAGATGGGCTAGCCCATCGATCAATTCGCATTCCGGGCATTTATAAGTCTTCGTATAGAACTTTTCCAAATATAGTTTAGCTGGTCGGTAATGAATTTCTTCACGCTGGAACTTTTTTCCAACTGAAACTAAGCCGTGTCCGTTAGGACACAGCTTATCAGTTAGGCCGATTACCGTCTCTTTTACAGGTACATTTGAACCTATAATTGATTTCCGTGTTTTTTTAGCTTTCTTCTTTTGCTGTACTTGGGTTGGTTTGTTATCTTCACCAGTTTGCTCTGGTTCGATAAAAACCCCTTCGTCTTTATCCAACAATGAAAGTTGATTAGGATCAACTTTCTCTGATTTTTGACCATAAAGTTTTTTGGTCAAGTAATCGATTATTTCTGCTTGTTCTTGAACCTTTTTGGTCAAGGCTTCAACTTGTTCTTCTAGCGTCATAATATCCACTCACTGTACGTTTTTCTTGATATTGAGTTTATCACAATTGACATTTTAAGAAAACGTTTTCTTAGTCTTGGGCAGATTAATTTTATGAATAGTTGAATCTAATGACCAGCCACTCAAAAGCTTTGATAGTTGAAGATAAGTCAACTTTCGGACCTCGTCTTGACTCGTCGGCCACTGAAGTCGGCCGGACTCAATCCTTTTATAGAGTAATAAAAAGCCATCGCCGTCCCAGTAAAGTGCTTTGAACCGGTCCTTTCGTGTACCACAAAATAGATACAGTGATCGATTATATGGATCTAGTTCAAACTGATCTTGTACGACGGCTGCTAAGCCGTCGATACCTCGACGAAGATCCGTTTTACCACATACTAAATAGACTTGATGAATTTTTCTTTGATCAATGAGCATGCGGGAACACCGCCTCTAACACCGCACTAAGGATGTAGTTGTTTACGTGATTATAAACAGTTACTGATTTTTGTTGATCGATACGAATATGAAGCGCCCGACTGGGTACTGACGGCTTAGCTTCGCTTAAAGCCTTAGGGACATTGACCTTCACGATTTCAGGTTGATTTTCCATAAAAAAATACCTCACCAATATGTTTGATGAGATAATCATAATTCGAATTCCGCCTAAATCATAGACGGTCGGTTATTAGGTGCTTACGATTTTTTCATAATGTACAAAAAAGTAAAATTATACAGTTCATTAGTGCTAGTAGGATTAGCCCTGAGTTCAACTGTTGCTACAACCACAGTTAGTGCTACAACAAGTAACGACAATTCGACAAACACCACAAAAGTTTCAAGTAAAAATGATGATTCAAAAGCTACTCAGAAAATAGTCGATTCAAGTTCATCATCCAATGATAATACTGATTCAAAAACATCAGATAACCAAGATGGGGAAACTTCAGTTTCAACAAACAAAGAAATGGGACCAGGATACTATGATTCTAATTTCAACATCAATTCATGGGTTATGCCTTCAATGGCTGATTCTGATTTCTTATCTCAAATTAAAGCAGGAGCAATTGAAGGTTGGACAAAATATAAGATTCTACCATCATTAACGGCTGCTCAAGCTGTTTTGGAATCTGGTAATGGAACAAGTGCTTTGTCACAGCCTCCTTTCAATAACCTATTCGGTATTAAGGGTACTCCCGGTCAACCATGGAGAACTGCTGAGCAAGATGCTAATGGTAACGTCTATTACATCACTGCCACATTCAGAACATACCCATCATTCAAGGAAAGTATTGAAGATCACAACGCCCTATTAGGTACCACATCTAGATACAGTAACTTAGTGGGTGTAAAAGATTATCAGACAGCTACTGCTAGAGTTAAAGCTGATGGATACGCAACAGCTACTAACTATGCTTCAGCTCTAAATAGAATTATTGTTTCTGACGGTTTAACAAGTTGGGACCAAGAAGCATTTAACCAAACAAGTTATCCACATCCCGCAGTTGACACCT
>NZ_VDFP01000054.1 GCF_009600985.1 Companilactobacillus halodurans | reverse complement strand
GGCTATACTCCTACTTAAGTAGACAAGCAAATAATCAAAGCTTGTACACTTAGGAAGGAGTTTTTTATGGGAAGAAAAGGTTCCCGCTATACATTGAAGGAAAAACTGGCGTGTATTAGCTTAGTGGAGCAGGGAATTACTCCTAACGCAGTTGGCACTCAGTACAATATTAAAGGTGAACAGATCCAGCAATGGGTCCAACGTTATCACAAAGATGGCGAAGCGGGATTAAAGCGAGCTTGGCCGCACCGTTATCCAACCGAGCTAAAGCTGGAAATCGTTCAAAAATATCTAACAAGACACACGTCATATCCACAATTGGCCAGAGAATATCAAATTCCTAACGTGGCAGTTATATATCAGTGGGTAACCCGGTATACTAGTGGTAAATCATTAGAAACTACTAGGGAGAAAAACGATATGAGAGATGGTCGTAAAACAACTCAACTTGAACGAATTGAGATCGCACAATGGGTGATTGCCAATGATCTAGACTACGTCGGTGCTATAAAGAAATTTAACGTCTCATATGGACAAGCCTATACCTGGGTTAGAAAGTTCAAACGAGATGGTTCGATGGGCCTAGAGGATCGTCGTGGTAAGGCGAAAGAAGATCATGGTCAATTAACTGAGAACGAGAAATTAATGCTTGAAAACAAACGGCTTCAGGCCCGCGTAATGCGGCTCTCAACGGAGCTAGCCGTGCGGGAAAAAATCCAAGAATTAGAGAGAAGGAATGTCCTCAAACAGAAAAATATCAAGTTATTAAAGAACTCACACAAGAAGTGAATTCAGATAACGATCAACCTTATAATATCGGCTATTTGTGTACCTATACGGGAATTTCACGATCAAGTTACTATAAGTGGTTAAATCACGGTCTAAGTCAGCGTCAGATCGACGATCAAGCTGTTGTAAAGTATATGATCGAGCTAGAGGAACAACACAACTATATCTACGGTGTTGAGAGTCTAACAATGTATGTTAATAAGAATACCAAGTATCATGTTGGACACAATAAAGTGCGACGATTAATGGCCGAAAATGAAATCAAAGCATCTATCAGGGTTAAGAAACATGATCGACATGAGGAACATAAAGAGCAACTCTCGGCTAACCTTCTGTATGATGCAGATAAGGGTCATAATTTTCATCCAGATGAGGCTAACCATATTTGGGTAACTGATTGTAGCGAATTAAGATATGGTCTTAGAAATCAGTATCGGCTTCGCCTAAGCGCCATTAAGGATCTATATGATCATAGTATTATTGCTTGGCAGGTAGCCGAAACTGAGACATCGGTGTTAGTTACCGATACGATCAGGTTGGCTTTAGAGAACACAAATGCAATTAAACCAGCCATTTTACACAGCAATCAGGGTTCTAGCTACACCTCTGGTGAATACAACACTTTCCTAGCAGGTCATGGCATCAATCATAGTATGTCACGAGCGGGTACCCCTGGCGATAACAGTCCTATAGAATCCTTTTGGAGTCACATGAAGGACGAATTTTTTGCGTTCAGAACGGCGCAATCAAAGAGTGAATTACTTGCTCAGATCAATGAGTTTATTCGCTGGTATAACTTTGAGCGGCTTCAAGTAACATTAAACGGCATGACGCCGATAGAATATCGAAATCATGCCGTTCAAGAATGTGCATAAACACTTTAATTATTTGATTGTCCTCTTGACAGGAGCCGAGCCTTAAAAACTAATCTTCTTTTTTCACTTAATCAAGCCCGCCTAATCCGTAAATAACTAGACCCAGCCCAGCAACAGTTACAATCAACGATAAAACTCCTGATAGAACAAAATTATTTAAGATAACCATTGCCATTCCTAAATAAAACTACCCCTCTTTATCTCGTTTCACATTTTTAAAAAACTTCATTTTGTTATTTCCCTCGTTTTTTACCAAGCATTCCTTCGCTTCTCTTAGGACACTGATAATTTCCATCGAAACACAAACGCAGCAGTCCTGTTTTAGTCGACAAAACATCATTAATTCGATTCATCGAAGGTAGGCCATAGTCGTCGCCTAGAGCCTCCACCTAATCAGTCACTTCAGCGGCTGGTAAGGTAAGTCCAAACTTTTAGCGACGGCTTGCGCAGTCACATGGCCATCGTAAATATTAAGGCCACTTGCAATTGTTGCATTATGCTTGATGGCAGCCTTAATGCCGTCGTTTGCGAGCTCTGCGGCGTAATTGATGGTCACGCTGGTCAACGCGTCAGTCGCCGTCTTAGGAACCGCACCGGGCACATTAGCGACCGCATAATGAACCACGCCATGACGAATGTAGGTCGGATCAGTAAATGTCGTCGCATGATCCGTTGTTTCAAAAATACCGCCTTGATCGATTGGAATATCCACCACAACAGAACCTGGCGTCATCGAGGCAATCATTTCCTCACTAACCAAAATTGGCGCTTTGGCACCGGGAATTAACACGGCACCAATCACTAGATCAGCGGTTTTGACGGATGCTGCAATATTAGCAGAATTTGAATAGAGGGTCTGAATATGACCATCGAATTGGTTGTCCACACTCGCTAAAACCCGTGGGTTAATATCTAGCAGGGTGACCTGCGCACCCAATCCTAACGCCGTCTTCGCCGCATTAAGACCAACGACACCACCGCCAATCACTGTGACGCGACTCTTACGAACACCGGGTACACCACTGAGTAACAACCCTTTGCCATCATATTGTGTCTGCAAGAACTGCGCGCCAATTATAACCGCCATTCTACCGGCGACTTCACTCATTGGATTCAAGGCGGGCAAACTACCATCCGCGCCACGCATTGTTTCGTAGCCGATAGCGGTCACATGATGTTCTAATAAAGCCTCCGCCAACTGACGATTAGACGCCAAATGAAGATAGGTATACAGAATTAAACCAGGTTTAAAGTACTGATATTCTTCTGGAAGTGGCTCTTTGACCTTAATGACCATCTCACTCTGCCAAGCTTGCTCAGCCGTCCCAATTTTGGCGCCAGCTACTTCGTACGCCTCATCCGGATAACCAGCACCTTCGCCGGCAGCCGCTTCAACAATGACCTGATGATGATTCTTGACCAAAATGCTAACACCGGCCGGCGTGATCCCGACACGGTCCTCATGATCTTTAATTTCTTTAGGTATTCCAATTTGCATCACTAACATCTCCTTAAATCTATGCTACCACAATATGAGCGTTTTTATGAGAATTTTGCTAGTTTTTAATCAAAATCAGTCGAAAGTCCGATCACATAAACCAGTTTAATGACTGCCGAAAATTAAGCTAAATCAGAAATTTTGCATAAAAGATATCCGAGGCTATACTCCTACTTAAGTAGACAAGCAAATAATCAAAGCTTGTACACTTAGGAAGGAGTTTTTTATGGGAAGAAAAGGTTCCCGCTATACATTGAAGGAAAAACTGGCGTGTATTAGCTTAGTGG
>NZ_VDFP01000053.1 GCF_009600985.1 Companilactobacillus halodurans | reverse complement strand
AAGTGATAAAACCAATCAAAGAAGAACTTACCCCCCTATTTCGTGGGCTAACTGTCCGAAAGAAATACGGTAAAGGGCGCGGAAAACCAGTTATTGGCTATTCGTTTACCTGGAAACCCGAAAAAAAAGACGCTAACGACTTCTCACAAGGTCAATTTCAAGATGAACGTCAAAAACTCTTTAATATTCAGCATAATGGTGAATTAACAGAACAGGAAAAATGGCGCGCCATTGATAAAGTTAAGGGGTTAACTCTAGGCTCAACTGAGGAACAAGCGGTGGCTGAGAAACAAGCGGAACACGATAAAAAAATAAGAGATCAAGCACGAAAAGAAGCACTTGCTGAACTCCGAAAGGGGTTTGGAAAACATGCCTAAAACTATTAGAGAACTTGCTGATGAATTGAAGGTCTCTAAACAAACTATTCAATATCACTACCAAAGACTACCAACAAAGAACCAACAAAAAGATAGTCAAGGTACAAACATGATTAGCCTTACAGCTGAAAGGATTATTAGGGACAAGGTAGCAAAGCCTTTGGTAGCAAAAGATCAACAAATAGGTAGCAAAAAAGCGACAAAGACTAGCAAAAAAAATAATGATCTAATTGCTACTCTAAGAAAAGAGGTAGCAGATTTAAAGTCTCAACGTGACAAACAGCTTGCGACCAAAGACCAGCAAATAAGTAGCAAAGACAGACAAATAGATCATTTAACAAAACTAATAGACCAACAACAACAATTACAATTAGCAACAGTAGCAGAAGATCGCCATTTGAAAGAACGCCTACGAAAATTAGATGGCCCAGTTGAAGATTTTGAAAGTATAGAAAAAAGCCAGGTTGCAAAAACTGATGGTGCAAAAAAACAGGCAGCTAGAAATATAACTAATAAAAAATGGTGGCATTTTTGGTAATCGAATAATTATCGTAAATATGTACTAGAAAAGAGCATACAAATTATGGAGGGTCTGTACTAGAATTTCGGACAGAAACATAAGAGAATTGATTTATCCGAAAGGAGTCCTCAAAATGACCTATTCACACAATCGCTACGACCAAGATTTTAAGAAAAATGCGGTACGTTTGAGTTTTAACTCTTCCAAACCAGTTAAAATCATTGCCTCCGAGGCTCTCTGTCAAATCCTGTTGATAGATAGTTTTACAGAACTAGAAGCTAAGCGGCTTCTAGTTCTGTTTTTGTATTTGGTTTTGTTCTCGTTTGTTGAAGCTTAATCCGCGAGATTAAATGATGGAAATTTCTAAATCCAAACGCAGTCCGCTGAATCTGCTTAATCATCCGATTAATACCTTCAATTGGACCGTTAGAATACTTAGATTCACTGGCATTCAAGACAATTTCCAGATTACTTTTAAACGTTTTTAGTGTTTCCTTCATTTGAAAACTTAGGTTTTCATTTTTGTAGAGATAGTAGACAATGCCATCTTTGTCATGATTTTTAAGACAGGACATGATACCTTGCAGCGCATCGTATGTGCTCGAAATAGTGTCATCAGTGTCAAGCTCCATTTGTACTCGCCCTTGTTGAGTTAACTGCTGTCGTAAATGACGATCATAGAAAGTTTGGCTGACTTCTAGTTCATCAAAGTGCTTCAAATATAGTTTCCATGAGAACTTAAGCAGTCGATATTCGATAGATTTCTTGTCATATTTTTTCATTGTCTGAACTCTAGTCTGGTTGAATGCCCGCGTCATCATGGCGATAATGTGGAATCGATCAACGACAATTTCTGCGTTTGGAAACATTTCCTTAACGATATCTTTATAGTAACTATTGAGATCCAGAGTTACGGTTTGAACCCGTTTTCGGGTATTGATATGGAATCTATTAAAGTACTCAATAATGCTTTTTTTACGCGCGTTTTATAATCAAGTTAGCCAAATACTTTTAGCTAATTGGTAGATTGTAAAATTAAATAAATCTACAATTGAATTTTATTTACCTTATGAAGATGTTCAAAACGCGTTAAAGGAAAGTGCGCAAAACCCCTTTATACGTACAAAGGATGAATGGGTAGTGGGTAACAATGAGTGTAAATTAAATAAGGCACAAAAAAGGATGCTTAAGGATAAAGAAATATATAATCATTTCAATTTAGAAAATATTTCCAGTTCCATCAAAACGGAGCTAAACAAGATAGTGCATGACATCGATGACTAATACTTTAACACCAAACAGAAAGGGGCTATGAATATATAGGGTCTATAACTATCAAATAACCCCTCAAAAACATTGAAAGAATAACCCCTAATATCTATAATATAGATATTAGGGGTTATTTGTTTTAATATTAAATAAATAACTTCTTCTATTTGTCATCAATACTAAACAATAATTTGTACAAAGTGATTATTTCTTCTAGTTCTTCACGCGATACATGATCGACAATAGTTTCATCAGTGACATGTCTTGCCCGTAAATCTAAGGCTATGGTTTGATCTAATAATACTTTTCCATATACTGTTTGACTACTAGTTAGTCGATGATACATTGGAAAATTACGCTTGGTACTGCTAATTGGAGCCGCAATCGTCATGTTACTTGTCTGACAGACTAGATCATTGCTTAGCGCAATGGCTGGTCGCTTATTCATCTGTTCATGACCACGGCTTGGATTAAAGTTAACATAAAATATATCACCTTGGCTTACCATTGAAGTTCATTACCTTCTGACTTTCCCCAATCAAGCTCGTGATCCCTTTTCCCGTCATCTTGCCAATCCTTAAACAGTTCGTGAATATTGGTTGGGTTCTTTTTTATTGGTGTTAAAACAATTGATCCATTTTCAATGGTTATTGTCATATCTTGGTTATCATCTAATTTCAGTTGTTTAATAATTTGGCTAGGAATTCTAGCAGCTTTCGAGTTTCCCCACTTTGCTAAGCGTGTTTGTTCTTTAATAGGTTCCATATTTCCCCCTCCTAAATTATTATTAAAAATCAAGTATATCCTGTGTAGATACACAATGCAAATATTCTTACCGGAGGTCATTTACATGCGACAAGTTGTCTTACCCATCAAAGATTCAAACGTTCTTAAAGAGGTTCAAGATACGTTACTCAATAACTTTAAAGCTGGCCGACGTAACTATACGATTTTTCAAGTTGGTAAAGCGACGCTACTGCGAGTGAGTGACGTTATGGGCTTAAAACAGGCCGATATTTTTAATCCGGACGGTTCTATTAAACAAAATGCGTTTATTCATGACCGAAAAACTGGTAAACCTAATACCTTGTACCTTAAACCTGTTCAAACAGAGCTCTTATTGTACCGTCAATGGCTGCTTGATCATAAGCTGGATTCTGAATGGCTCTTTCCTTCAATTCAACACCCAGAACGCCATATTACTGAAAAACAGTTCTACAAAATTATGAGTAAGGTTGGCGATCTATTAGGAATTAATTATCTAGGTACTCATACGATGCGCAAAACTGGGGCTTATCGCGTTTACACGCAATCAAATTACAATATTGGCCTAGTCATGCACTTACTAAATCATTCAAGTGAAGC
>NZ_VDFP01000052.1 GCF_009600985.1 Companilactobacillus halodurans | reverse complement strand
GGGGTGAACAGCCCTAAAGCCAAGTATCTCAAAGCGCTATTAAGTCTCAATGCCGCTAAGAACGAAGTTAGCGACGCCCAAAAGAAGTTAGATGACGCCAACAAGATTGATGGCAGTAAAGATAAGGACAAAGACAAGAAGGTGGATTCGGCTAAGTCGGACTTAAAGAACGCGCAGAGTGACCAATCAGCAGCGCAAAAACAAGTCGATCAGGCCAAGCACAAAGTGGGTGATTAAATGCAGGTATTGTCGTTTGAATATAAGAAAAAGAAGTGGAAGTTGATTGCTTATATTGTGGGCGGCGCCATTCTGCTAATCATCTTGTTAATTGCGGCAGTAACAGGTCAATTGCAAGAAAACAGTTGTGATAACTCAACCACTACAGAAACACAGTTAGATAGTAAGAGCATGACAGAAAATGCCAAAAACATCTATGCCCACTGGAAACAAAAGTATGGTGCCACCCCACAAGCGGCCGCCGGTATCTTGGGGGTCTTACAACTAGAAAGTCGGCTTGATTCCAAGTCCGTTAATTCAAGTTCCGGGGCCACGGGCTTAGCCCAGTGGTTAGGTGGTCGGAAGGATAAGTTGGAAGACTTAGCCCACAAAGAAAACAAACCAGCGACGAATCTCGGCGTGCAGTTGGACTATCTCGATCAAGAATTGAACAGTAGTTACTATGCGTCAAACAAGCAGATTTTTAAATATACGGACGTGCATAAAGCGACCAAAGCCTGGTTAATGGATTACGAGGGTATGAGTAAGAACCCGGAACAATGGTATTTAAGCCAAAGATACGGGTATGCCGATCACTGGTATTCCGTGTTCGGGGCGAGTGATCCCGTGGCCGGTAATACGTTAGATAATGCAAGTTCAGGCGATCTGACCGAGCTAGGTTGTGATAGTGACCCGAGCTATTCCGGTGGCAGCATTGTTAAAAACGCGGAAAGTATGAAAGGCGATTTCTATTATGTTCAGACCCACCCTAGCCCCGATTTAGGTAGCGATTTAAAGAATCCTAACAAAACCGGTGGGACAGATTGTTCAGGCTTTGTCTGGTTAGCCTTGAATAAGGCTGGTTACAAGGTACCGGATAACATGGGCTGGTTTACCGGCACGATGGCCAGTGACGCCAAAGGCAGCCATCAATACTTGAAACAGATCAGTGAAAATGATGCGAAAGCCGGCGATATTGTGATTATTAATCAAGGCGCCGGGGCCGGAAACAACGGGCATACCGCCATTCTGTTAGATAAATGGCAAGGTAAAGCCACCAAGATTATTGAGCAAGGTGGTACGGGTGATAAAGTTAACGAAAGCACTTTTGGGACCGCTTTTTATAGCTTACTAAATGGTGGTGATGTAACGTTAGCCCGGCCGATCAAGAAGTAAGGAGGGAAAACAAATGAAGCGGAGCATGGTTTTAAGTGTGGTGATTGGCAGCTTGATCTTAGTTATGTCGTTAGGGGCAAATACCTATCAACATAGCCAAGTTAAGCAGGCGCAACAGCAGATTAGTCGGCTACAAAAACAGAAGCGCCAAGTTAACCAGCAATTGACTAAAGCCAACCAACAAAAGCAGTTATTGAGCACCCAAATTGACAGTTATAAGACCTACCAAAATAATAAAGACAAAAGTCAGGCTGAACTTAGCTTTAATACGGTAGTCACCAAGTTCTTTAAGGTCATGAATAACTTTAAGCCCAAGACCTACGGCCAGCGTAAAGATGGCGTGAAAGACCTGATTTCCGACAAGCTATATCAGCAATACTTTTCAAACAAAGGCACGTATGGTGATAGCAATAGTGTTTCAGCTAAGTTAAATCAACTGAACCTGTATACGCAAAGTAAGCAGGGGCAAAATATGAAAGGCTTGGCCGTTGTCAGTTACGAAAGTAAGAGTGGCGACAACGACTGGCAAAAGGCGACGGTACTTTATCAGGTGACTTTCGATACCACCACGGATCGAATCACCGCGGTACAAAATTTAGGTAGTAGTTTTAAAGCCAGTGACCTTAATTAAACGCGTTGGTAAAGCCCTAGCGGTGATCGTGGTGATACTTGCAGTATTAGGCTTTGCGGGTCATAGCTATGTGAACCATGTTGAGAAAGAGAAAACAGTTGTGACGCTGGCTAAGCACCCTAAAAAAGTGTTGTTCTTCTATCGCGATGATTGCCCGGATTGCCAAGCTATTTTTCACCGAATCTATTGGCATAACGTCATCAGTCACAACATCATTTTGATTAATATGAATCAACCGAAGAATCGGCATTACATTCAAAAATATCAGCTAACGGCGGTGCCAACCTTGATTAGTGGCAATCAACGGTATGTTGGTACCAAGCAGTCGCAAATTAAACGAATCGTAGGTGATTAGAAATGAAAGATAGAAGCATAGCTGTGATTAAAGCTAGTTGGACGTATCTACTAACGCTAATCATTGGCTTGTATTTAGCGGAGATTTTAGCTGGATCAGTCATGGCCTTGTCGCACTATAAGCTAACTTTTGCGGATCATATGCCAACGGTGTTAAAGCAGTTAGTCTTACACCCCTGGCACTATTACAACTTGTATTTGGGTCAAAAGAACCCGGTATTAATTATCGTCAGTATCGCTGTGGTCCTATACACCATTTATTTTGCTTTGAAACGCAATAGCAAGCACAAAGCGTGGGAAACTGCGGACACTGAAACCCACGGGAGTGCGACCTGGGGTGATCTAAAAGAATTAAGTGACCATTACTTTAGTATCAATGCCAAAGACCTCACCACAGCATTTAACAAGAGTACCAAGGCAGAAACTCTCAAATCATTAGTGGATCGAGAAAAGTCAGCGAAGGGGGCAGATTAACATGAATGGGACGATTTTAGGGATCGTGGATAAACGGATTGTTTACCAGAATAACAGCACCAAACCCAATCGGAATATCTTTGTGGTTGGGGGCCCTGGATCATATAAGACCCAATCAGTCGTCATTACCAACCTGTTTAATGAAACGGAGAACAGCATTGTCGTGACCGACCCGAAAGGTGAATTATACGAAAAGACGGCCGGTATCAAACTAGCCCAGGGTTATCAAGTACATGTCGTCAACTTTGCCAACATGGCGCACAGTGATCGCTACAATCCTTTTGATTATATTCAACGGGATATTCAAGCTGAAACCGTCGCCACCAAGATCGTGCAAAGTGAAAATGCCGAAGGTAAAAAAGATGTGTGGTTCAGTACCCAAAGACAGCTTTTGAAGGCTTTAATCCTGTTTGTCATGAACCACCGGTCACCAGAACAACGAAATTTGGCGGGTGTGACCCAAGTGTTGCAAGAAAACGATGTGGAAGCCGAGGAAAAGGGCGCAGATAGTCCGTTAGATACCTTGTTTCTTGATTTAACCATGACTGATCCAGCTAGACGCGCTTATGAGTTAGGGTTCAAAAAAGCCAAAGGGGAAATGAAAGCCAGCATTATTGAAAGCCTGTTGGCGACCATTTCGAAGTTTGTTGACAAAGAAGTGGCCAATTTTACCAGCTTTTCAGACTTTGATTTAAAAGAGATTGGCAAAGCCAAAGTTGTGCTATATGTGATTATTCCGGT
>NZ_VDFP01000051.1 GCF_009600985.1 Companilactobacillus halodurans | reverse complement strand
GAGGTATGTAAAAAATACCTAAATCTCTTAATAAATGCTGTTCTTTTTTTTAGTTTTCAAATTTAATCCGAATTTTTGGACAAATTTGTCAGCATAACCTGATGAGGGGTGCTAACTAAGTTAGCATCTATAATTTAGTATAAGAACCTTAAATGAAGCTTAAAAACTAATTCTTTGATTTACCGACAAAGAAAGAAACTAAAGCAACAACAATTACTGCTCCAATAATTGAAGGAATAATTGCCATTCCGGCTAATTGAGGGCCCCAAGATCCCAGTATAGCTTCTCCAATAGAGGAACCAACTAATCCGGCAACAATATTAGCAATCCACCCCATTGATTTTCCTTTGCTAGTAATTGCTCCAGCAATAGTACCAATGATGGCACCAATAATTAAAACCCATAACCAATGCATAAAACATCATCCTCTCTTATTTTTCGAAGGATGTTTTTTAGATTTGTTATAGTTTTGAATTTCTTTAAAAATGGCTAATAAAAGTTGAGATATAGAAATGATAATTGATATTTTTGACCAAAGTCCAAATCTTTTCATATCAAATCCTCCATTATCTAAATTGCATCCTTCTAAATCTAATTATAGGCAATTGAATATTTGCATACAAGTTATTCAATTGTGCCATTCTTTTTAAAATAGGAATTTTTGATTTGCCTTTTTCTCAATTACAAGCGTTAAAGAATAATTGATTTAGTTATTGCACTTACAAACAATTTAGTCTACGGACTTAAAAAGAAATTTTGATGATGAAAACAAATTTGCAATTTTTTGCTGATCCTAACCCAGAACCTAAGCCAAACGATTCCAACCCAAATCCTGATGGTAAAAATCCAAAGCCAGCTGGCAAGACCTACACACAGGATGATATTGGAAAGATGATGGCCTCTAAGGCTAAAGAAGTAGAAAGCAATCTGCGGGATGATTTTGAAAAGGAGCTTAAGCAAAAGGAACAAGAATGGCTTGAAAAGGGTGAAAAACGAGCCAGCATGAATGCTAGTGAGAAGGCCCAAGCCGATTTAGAAGAGCAACGACAAGCCTTAAAAGAACAGCAAGACCGTCTTCAAGAAAAATTAGATGAAGCTGATCTTAAGGATGCTTTAGCTGCAACTAAAACTGTTCTAACTGACAAGCACATTCCAGCTGAATTTGCGGAGTTTATTAGTGATGTTAAAGAAGATGTTCGTAACAATAACTTAGATAAGTGGTCAAGAATTATTGTTTGGGACGAGTTAATGGACTATACTTTTTTTATACATGCTTTATTAAGCTGGGGTTTTTATGTATATAAATAACATTATATTGTATATATTCGGAGGACGAAGTGGAATCAGAACAAAATATTAGTATGATGCAGATCGTAGGCATCTTACGCAAACATATAAAAGCAATTTTCGGGACAACTATTGTTGTTACTTTGGCAGCGATTTTTGTTACCTTTTTCGTTATGACACCAAAATATAGCGCTACTACACAAATTTTGGTCAATCGTAAATTATCAGAGGACATGCAGTCGGCACAGTTCCAGCAGGTTCAGGCTGATGTTCAGATGATCAGTACTTATAAGGATATTATTACTAGTCCTACTGTTTTAAAAGATGTTAATAAGAAAGTTAGCAGCTATCCTGGTTATCCAGGTTCTATGGGAGCATTGAAAGGATCACTATCGATTAGTAATTCTCAAAATTCTCAAGTGTTTTCAGTAACAGCTAAATCTACAGATGCTGGCACAGCGGCAGCAATTGCCAATATGACAGCTAAGGTTTTTAAGAAAAAGGTTGTTAAAATTATGAGTGTTAACAATGTTTCAATTGTCTCTGAAGCTGAAACGAATACTAAACCTGTCAGTCCTAGAAAGACTTTGAACGTTTTGGTTGGTATTGTTTTAGGGTTGATTTTAGGTGTTGCATTAGCATTTGTTCGTGAAATAACTGATAGAACAGTTACAACGCAGAATTTCTTAACAGATGATTTAGGGCTAACTAGTTTAGGCACAGTTAGTGAAATTGATCAAAAAGACATTGAAAGAGCCGCTGAACAAGTCGTTGAACATAAGAAAGTTCAATCTAAGTTGAGTATTAATAAATCATCAAGAAATCATAGAAGGGTCTAGGGAATAAAATGGCATTATTTAAGAAGAAAACTACAAAGTTAGATAATTATAGTCGGAAAAATGGTGTTGGCTTGGTTACTTATGATGACCCTACCAGTACGATTTCAGAACAATTTAATACGATTAGAACTAATATCCAATTTTCATCTGTAGATAAAAAATTAAATTCAATTTTATTCACTTCATCTGCTCCATCTGAAGGTAAGTCTACAGTAAGTAATAATGTTGCAGTAACTTGGGCTAAACAAGGTGAAACGGTTGTGTTAGTTGATACCGATCTTCGTCGTCCGACAATTCATAAAACTTTTAATGTAAGTAATAGGGTCGGACTTTCAAGTTACTTATTGGGAAATGCTTCATTTGAGGATGTCGTTCAACCAACAATGGTTAAAAATTTATTCGTTATTACTAGTGGGCCGATTCCGCCTAATCCCTCAGAATTATTAGGTAGTATGAGAAATAAGGACTTAATCAATCGCCTTGAGGACAAATTTGGACTATTAATAATGGATGCTCCACCTGCTAATTCGGTTACTGATGCGCAAGTTCTTGCTACTCAAGTAGATGGTGTCGTAATGGTTGTGCCTCAAGGGATTGCTGAAAAAGCTGGGGTTGCACATGCTAAACAATTATTAGATACAGTTCATGCTAATATTTTGGGTGTAATTATGAATCGTGTCACAAAAGAAAAGTCACAAGGCTATTATGGTGGATACTATGGAGCTGAGAAAGAGAAATGAAATTAATTGATTTGCATTGCCACATATTGCCAGGCGTTGATGATGGTTCCAAAGATATGCAGATGTCATTAGATTTGGCTAAGGCAGCTGTAGATCAAGGAATTACCAATAGTTTGGTAACTCCTCACCATATGGATGGGGAATACACTAATCACAAACAAGATGTGATCAGAAAGACTAATGAATTTCAAAAAGCTTTAGATAATGCGGGAATACCGTTGAGTGTGTTTGCTAGTCAAGAAGTTCATCTAACAGGGGAACTAATGGATGCCATTGCTAAAGATGATATTCTGTTCATGGATGAAACTAATCGTTATATATTGTTAGAGATGCCACATGATGGTATTCCTGAGTATACAGCGGATATGATTTTTGATTTAACTACCCGTGGTATAACGCCGGTTATTGCCCATCCAGAGCGTAATCATGGAATTCAGGAAGATCCTGATAAATTATATGATTTCGTTAAAATGGGATGTTTAACACAATTGACAAGTAGTAGTTATCTTGGTGTTTTTGGTAAGAAGGTCCAAACACTTACTGAAGAAATTATTAAAGCCAATTTAGGATTTATTTTTTCATCGGATGCCCATAATTTTAAGGGACGTAGGTATTTAATGAAAGAAGCCTTTGAGAAGTTAGAAAAAGAAGAGGGACTTCGCAAAGCTCAATTATTTAATCTTAACGCAAGGAACATTATCAATGGTGATGACGTTGGCGATACAGCTTTTGTTAAGA
>NZ_VDFP01000050.1 GCF_009600985.1 Companilactobacillus halodurans | reverse complement strand
GTATTCACCAACCGAGCAGCAAAAGATTACTCGCGCAGTCAAAGATTTGCGAACAATCATGGCTGTTAAGCAAGTTATTCAAACCCAATACCAGGAAGTTTTAAGAAGAGCTTTTCCTAACGGCAATTTTAATGAATTACCAATGATTAAACAGGAACAAGCCTATACAGCCGTGATGTACTATGATCCTGTTTTAAAGCCATGTCAGGCTGAAGCAATTGAACAGTGGCAAGCAAATCCACCACAGGTGTTCAGTCCCCAAGAACATCAACAAGGACTAGCTTATTTATCGGGACAGCTTAGCTTAGATCAGTTAGAAAATCATCACTTACAACGGGTTTTAAAGCATGATGGCACTAAACAACTCTTTTTTGGCGAATGCAAAGCCGATCCGACGATTAAGAACAGTCAGATCGAGAAAATCCAAAAGCAGTTAAAAGGGCAACAAGCCAAGGACGACCAGTATAGAAAAGTAAATATTGGACATTATCAACCGCTAAATTACAAGCCAGTTAGTCCAAGCTACTACTTAAAGACGGCCTTTAGTAACGCAATCATGACCGCCCTATATGCTCGTGATGAAGATTACGAACGACAAAAACAGGCACGCGGCTTAAAAGAGACTGAGTGGGAAATGACGAAAAAGCAGCGGCAACACCAAACCCGGAACCGGCATGAAGATGGGGGTATGTACTTGTAATTCAAATGTAAAATAAAAAAGCTATCAGCCCGAGCGCTTAATCAGTTATATCAAGTTTGCAACGACAAGTTCAGCAAGCAAGGAACCCACAACAAAAATCAGAACTAAAGAATAAACTAAATGATATACACCATGAAATCAGTAATCGAACACAAAAACAGCTGCAAGCATTTGCTGAACAGAATCCGGAAATCAAACAACCCGAATCCGAACTTGATCAAAGTTTAAAACGTTAGCCAGTTTTTAAAGGGCATGCTATAATGGAGACAGAAAAAGGAAGCCCCGCCGAAAACAGGACTTCCCACGCAAGCCGCTTCAAAGGCGGTGGCATAATTACAAAACTATATTAATGTCGTCCCGTAACTCGCCAAAGTTATAATCGGGGCGGCTTTTTTATTTGTGGTGCTTGTCGATATAGCTGAGAAGCGCGATTAAAAACGTGCCAAACAGCAACATCAACGAGAGTGTCTGGAAGACGCTCATTGACTGTGAAACCTTCCTGAAGATTATTCCATGTTCCCATGGGCCTCACCTCGCAAGGGAAAAGACAGCCACCGCCCTTAAAACTTCCTGCGTAATCCATTATACAAGTGAATTAAGTATTGACCAAGCACAGTAAAAATTAAGTCATGGGGTTTCATAGGATCCTAAATTTGATCAAATTAAGAATCAGCAAAACATCTTTTGTAGATACCCTTTTTTAAGTTCTTGGAGTTTTTCAAGCTTACGCTGATGAAGAGCGATAGTTTTATCCAGACACCGCAGCAAGTAAGAAATTGGTTTTTGTTCTTTTGTATTTGGAATCAGAACTTGCCATTCAGTAAACACTGGTTTACGCAATGAAGGCACAGTTCCCTGAACGTTCATGCGAAGTGCGTGCTTACGGAATCCATGACGAAGCAGCTGAATAAGAAATTCTGTCATAACTTGGCGGTGTTTAGGAATATAGTTGAATAGCAGAACATAGGAGGTAAAAATCATGACAAAAATAATGAACGAAGATTTTTTAGATGTTTTACAAGACAAAGGGCCGGCAACGATTGTCTCGATTAATGGTAATCCAGCTAGCGTAGTTAATACTTGGTCACAATATATTAACGTGGTTTCTGATGATATAATTTTGATTCCAGCTGCGGGGATGCACTCGATTGAACAAGATTTTGAAAAAGATCCAAAACATGAACTGATCATTACGATTGGTTCTTACAATTATTCAGGAACCGCTGGAATGGGTCGCGGTTATCATATTCATGGCAGTGGTCAATTCATTAATGAAGGCGCATATTTTGACCAAATGAAAGCCCAATTTGATTGGATTCGCACTGTATTAGTTGTGAAGATTCATGATGTTGAGCAGAAGATATAGCAAAAAAGTTTGGAGCGTCAACTCCAAACTTTTATTTTTAATCAATTTATTGAGCAAAATATGATAGACATTAAGTAATAAGTGTTACCCTTGAAAATGTAATGAAGAAACTATTGTGTTAGGAGGATTTTATGGATAAACGTAAAATTGTAATTGTTGGTGCTTCACATGGTGGTCATGAATCAGCAATTGAGCTGTTGGATAAATATAATGATGTAGATGTAACTGTTTATGAAGCTGGCGACTTTATTTCATTTATGTCCTGTGGTATGCAATTATACTTAGAAAATAAAGTTACGGCTGAAGATGACGTCAGAAACTTTGCTCCTGAAGATGTTGAAAAGAAGGGCGGTCATGTTTATGCCAACCATGAAGTAACCGCGATTCATCCTGAACATAAGACAGTAACAGTTAAGGATTTAACCAATAATTCTGAAGAAGAAGTTCAATATGATAAGTTAATTCTTTCATCAGGTGTAACGCCAAAGTTTTTACCAGTACCTGGCAATGATCTTAAGAATATCTATTTAATGCGTGGACGTGATTGGGCTTCTAAGTTAATGAGTGCTGTTAACAATCCAGCAATTAAGAATGTTGCTATTGTTGGTGCTGGTTATATTGGTACTGAAGCTAGTGAAGTATTTGCTAAAGCTGGCAAGCATGTAACTTTAATGGACATGATTGATCGTCCATTAGGAACTTACTTGAACCCTGAATTGCTTGATGTTTTGGAACCTACCTTTAAGAAGAATATGGACTTGAAGATGGGCGTTAAAATTGAAGGCTTCAACGGTAATGAAAAAGTTGAAAGCGTCAAGACCGATCAAGGCGATATACCAGCTGACTTGGTTGTTGTTTCAGCAGGGGTAACTCCTAATACTGATTGGCTAAAGGACACAGTTGATTTAGATCAAAGAGGCTGGATTAAGACTGATCCATACTTGAGAACGAATGTTAAAGACGTTTACGCTATTGGAGATGCAATTTTGCCACTTTCTATTCCAGCAGGTAAGCCAATGCCAATTGCTTTAGCTACTACTGCTAGAAGAGAAGCACAATATGTGGTTGATCATATCTTTGAAGATAAGCCAGATCGCGCTTTCAAGGGTGTTATCGGTGCTTCAGCTCTTAGCGTCTTTGACTATCACTTCGCTACTGCGGGATTAAATAAGTTTTCAGCTGCTAAGAATAAGCTTGATTATCAAACTAGCTTCTATGAAGATCATATGCGTCCAGCTTATGTCCCAGAAGCAGATAATCCTAAGGTATATGTCAGCTTAACCTTTAATCCATATACTCACCAAATCTTAGGCGGTGCTGTCCTTTCTAAGTATGATATTACTGCTCAAGGCAATGTTTTAGCTTTGGCAATTAGTCATAAGATGCGCTTGGAAGACTTGGCTGAACAAGACTTCTTCTTCCAACCAGGATTTGACCGTCAATGGAGTTTGCTTAACCTAGCTGCTCAACATGCATTAGGTATGGCAAGATTCTAATTTAATTGTTAATAAAAATAAATTATAAAGATAAAAACTAGTCATGTTTAACGGCTCTTTGTCAAATCCTGTTGATAGAGAGTAAATGAATAGAATCAGGCAGTCATTAAAAGGCTGTTTGGTTCTTCTTTTTCTTGGCCATTAACGGTCGTCTCCCTCTGGGACGACGCCTTAATCCAATAACACCATAGTGATT